>PXDF01000053.1 GCA_003566455.1 Desulfonatronovibrio sp. | reverse complement strand
CACTTAAATCTCATGCAGGTTGCCGGATTATTAAAAAAGCGGGACTGATGGGCTGATCCGGAATCTGTTCACGGGATCTTATTGCAACGACAGTTTGTTGGAGCCTTTAATTCAGAATCAGGCTATCTCTCTGCCATTTTCCGGATATTGTCGTGAATTTTAAAAAGCACGATCAGCAGTTCACACCATATCCTGGCGGCAACCGCACCACCGATAATAATTCCAATCCCGGCCAGAAACTTGCCGAATGTAACCCCCCCATAACCGCCGAACATTGTCGCGAATCCTGAGATTACAACAAGAAATAGCGCCAGCCAGTAGACCAGGGTGATAATCTTGGTGGTAAGCATGGCGTCAAAATAAAAGATGTCTCTGATGCTGATGTTCATTGGTCCTCCCGGGTTAAAAAGTTAGTAATCCATTCTGCGGCTAAAAAGTCAATCATCTGACCTGACTTTTTTTCTGTATTGATCAAAGTATTTTTTATAAAATGCGGTCTGTTTTGTCGGGCATAGATCCGGACATTCGCTGCCGCACACTATCTGGACTGAGAAAAGCTTTCAACCCTGTCCGGAAATGTTTAGGCCATGATTTGGTAACTATATATAATAATATTCTTATTTACAATATTTTAATTACCGGGCATAAAATGTTCAGCCTTCGCCTCATTAAGTTTGGATCGAGTCTTAACCCAGGAGAGCCCAGATATGTTTGACAACATTGACAACAATACAAGCCTGACTCTGGAAGTGCTGGTCATAATATTTCTGGTTGCCATCAACGGTCTTCTGGCCATGTCCGAGATCGCCATGGTCAAGTCAAACAAGTTCCGGCTCAAGGAACTGGCCAAAAAAGGGCAGAAAGGTGCCAGTTACGCTCTGCACCTAATCAGAAGCCCCAACCGTTTTCTGTCTACTGTTCAAATCGGCATCACCCTTATGGGCATCCTCAGCGGTGTTTATGGAGGCGCTGTTATCGCCGCCCACCTTGAACTGCTGATCAAGGACGTGCCTTATGTCGCCACTTATTCCACAAGCATCAGTTATTTTCTGGTGGTTGTGTTCATTACTTTTCTCCTGCTTGTGCTTGGAGAGCTTATTCCCAAAAGACTGGCTCTGCTCAAGCCTGAAACCATTGCCTCGGCCTTTGCCCTGCCCATGCTCCTTTTATCCAGACTGGCTGCGCCCCTTGTTTTCGTGCTCAGCCTTTCCACTGACGGTGTGCTCAGATTATTCGGGATCACCCGCCACAAGGAGGAGCCGCCGTCAGAGGACGAGATCAAGCAGATTTTCCGGCATGGGGCGCGCACAGGCGCTTTTGAGGCTTCGGAAATTGAACTTGTTGAGCGGGTGCTCAAACTGGATGATCAGACAGTAGGCAGCCTGATGGTCAGACCAAGGGACATTGTTTTGTTCAGTGAGTCCGATTCCTTTACCCATATTCTGAAAAAAGTCAGAGAAACAAAACACACCTGCTATCCAATGGTTGAAAAAGATCTGAACCAGGTCAGGGGTATTATTGTGGCCAAGGATCTTCTCCCTCTGGCCCGGGAGGATAGACCAGATTTGCAAAAAATCATCAGGCCGGCTGTTTACGTCAAGCAGCAAGTCAATGCCCTGGATATTCTTGACCGGTTCAAGCAGACCAGATCCCATATGATCCTGGTTACTGACTACTCGGGAAAAGTCATAGGACTGCTGACCATCAACGATATCCTTCAGGCCATTATCGGTGATCTGCCTGACGCTGAACGGCGTGGTGAACCCTGGGTCATCAGACGCAAGGATGGTTCCATGCTTCTGGATGGTCGTATTTCAGTGAAAAAGCTGAAACAGATCCTTGGTATAGAGTCGCTTCCCAGGGAGAGGGACGGAGGATACGACTCTCTGGCCGGGCTGGTCATCAGCAGGCTGGATAGAATTCCCATAAGCGGGGAGCATTTTGATCTTGAAGGATACAGATTTGAAGTGGTAGATATGGATGGAACAATGGTGGACAAGGTTCTTGTAAGGGAAATTAATAACAGCGAGTAATCCAATGTGATTTGAAATCGGACCTGATAATATTGCCGCCTTGGTTTAACTTAATCCAGTAATTTTGCCGCAATTTTTTATGATAAACCTGGTTCTCTCGCAATGACAGATACAGATCAGGCCATCCAGGTTCTAATTTCTGCTGTTACTCACCCCATTAACATGGATACAAAGCTTATGATTATTTACGTGGTTATACTGATCATCATCGCTGCTGTGATTGCGGGAGCCTTCAACCTTGCCAGGAGATCTTCAGCCGGGAAAAGAATTTCTTCCAAAAAGGATGCTCCAGAAAAAATCAGGACTTCTCATGAACAGGCGCCCCCCGCTTCATCTATCCAGGCCCATGGCACTGCCGAGAACCAGGAATGGTTGAAGCAAAGATGGAAAATGGCTCAAGAACATCAAAAGTCCGGAGACAGGAGTATTTTTCCTGACTGGTATTTTGACAGGATAACCGACAAACAAAAAAAGTGGCTTGAAAATAGTGGAATTCAGGCTGATGAGGCCCTCACCAAAGGACAGGCTTCAGATCTGATTGACCTTGATCATCCCCCAAGTGAACAGCAGCTGGAGATTTTAAGATTTTTCAGAATTCCGCTGCCAGAGGATCTCGGGCATACAAGGGCTTTGCATGAAATATCTCTTCTTTTTAAAGATTCTGACAAGCGCAAAGCCTGGCAGCAGCGCCCTTGTTCACCACTGCAGAAAGAAAAAGCCCGTTTTTTTGGAATAGAATTGCCGGAAAATATCACATTCAGCCAGGCTGAAAAGTTAATCTTCCAGCATGTCTCGCTTCTGGAGGAGAGAAACGATCCAAGAATCGATGAATGGGACAGTGTGGAAAACCTTATGTATCAGCTCTCAGATGAAGAAGTCTTGAAGGAGGTTTTTTCAATAAAACAGCCGGATTTATCATTGACTATTGCCGCTCTTGAAGCCTTGAAGAATGAAGGCCGGACCTTCCAGGAATCTGAGGACAACATTGAATTAGTGGTGACCAGGCTTCTTCAACTAAAACCCGGTTTAAAACGGTGATCTGCTGATCCCAGGCGGTATCCACCCATCTTTCTTGAGTGTCTGAATATTTCCCCACAGAAGCCTGTTCAGCAGTTTTTTGAAAAAATCCATTTGTTGTGTCGAGGAACCCAAAAATTCAGATGATTTTTTCATTGATTTATATTTTGACTATAGATAGATAAGGCGGGCTGATTCATGTATGCAAAGTAATATGTTGGTTTTATTAACAATGAAGGTCGTTTTTCTTTAGTTTAATGTCCTGACTGATAAGCAAGGTTCCAAAACACAGGAATTGAAATTGATCTCTGGAGCTGCCAGGATCTTATAAACCTATATGCAATAATTGCCAGCAAAGGTAAAGCTGGCAAAACTCATGACCAAAAGGAGCGTGTAAATGGTTAAAATGCGGGAACAATGGACAACCAGCCTGGCGTTCATCCTGGCCGCGGCCGGATCAGCAGTGGGCCTTGGAAACATCTGGCGCTTCTCCTATGTCACAGGTACAAATGGAGGGGCCGCTTTTGTTCTGATATATCTTCTGGCTATCATAATCATTGGTTATCCACTTGTAATGACTGAAATATCCATAGGCCGCAAAACCCAGAAAAACCCCATAGGCGCCTTCTGGGCAATGGCTCCAAACACTCCATGGTGGCTGGTGGGCGCCATGGGGGTCACTGCCGGATTTGTAATTTTATCGTTTTACTCAATTGTGGCTGGATGGTCTCTGGCATATATTTTCAAATCTCTGTCCGGATTCACGTCGGATATGGATTTCGCGGGCACATTTGTGGGTCATATCACCAGTGTCTGGCCTCCCATCATCTGGCACGCCTT
>PXDF01000230.1 GCA_003566455.1 Desulfonatronovibrio sp. | reverse complement strand
TTTCTCAACTCCTGGGACAGCTTGTTCCGTTGTTATCCTCCGGGATGATTCAGAAAATTCTACCTATTATTGTGTTGCCAAGCGCTGCTATTATTAGATGTTCTATCAAGGCAGGGAATGTGTTTTTGGTTTTACCAATGTTGCTGATGGCGCGGGATAAAAGGCAGTGTATTTGGGGCACTGCCTTATCCCCAAGCTTTTGTTAAGCGGGTATAGAAATAATTTCCCGGGTCGCTAAAAAATAATTTTAGTTAAATAGGTAACAAGTTCCAAGGGCGAAAACTTGCTTCTCTTTCCAATTTTTTCTTTTCTGTTATCTTTCCACTACAGTCTTGGTTTTTTCTTTTAGATTATCAGACAACCAGGTTTGATTTTTTCGAAAATCTGGATGTAAAAAAATTAAGCAGCAATGCTAAACAGGTATTATTTGAGGTTAAACAATGTCCGCAGACATTGAGCATCGTGGATTGAAAAGGGTAAGCCGGGATGAATTTTCATTCTGTATTATCCAGGCCAGGGATCTGGCCTGCAATATTGAATCATGCTCAACTGATCTTTTGTATATCTATGTTGATTTAATCAATTTTTCCATGAAAGGCGCGCTCCTGAATATTCCCTTTCGAATGCAGGACAATACGAATCTTATTGTTTCTTTGCCTGACAGCAGCGAAGCCTGCTGGAGCTATCATCAGGCCAAGGTGGTCTGGACAAGAAAGGTGAACAGTAACAGGTATTTTACCGGCGTTGAATTTATAAAAAAAATGCATAAAAGGCACCTCAAGATATTTTTGGATGCTCATCCCCATAAACTCTCGCCATCTGATCTGTCTTTTTTGATTCATTTCAGTTCATTTCAGACAATTTCACGCATAGGACTAAGTGCCCTTCTTAATTCGCTGCATAAAATTTTAATCCCTCCTGGAGAAAGGATTATAACAAAGGGAGATCCAGGAGACTGTCTTTACCTTATTCAAAAGGGAAATTGTGTGGTTTTCTTTGAAACACAGGACAGGGTCCATATAATAGCCAGGCTGAAACCCGGGGACGTGTTGGGGGAAATGGCTGTTCTCACGGGAGAACCAAGATCGGCCAGTGTCAGTGCTGAAACTGAGATGGTTCTCTGGAGAATTGGAAAAGAGCAATTTGAATCTCTTGCCGAGATCAATCCAGACCTGAGACTTTTCCTCACGGAAATAATGGTCAACCGTTTTGACACAAGCTCATTCATCGGTGATCGGACCATTGGAAAGTATGTTCTGACCAGAAAAATCGGCAGGGGAAGCTGGGGAATAGTCTACCAGGGCATGCATAAAACCCTTAAAATGCCTGTGGCTGTTAAAATGTTGAAGCATGATATGGCCATGGAGCCGGAATTTCTTGAAATATTCAGAAAAGAGGCTGAGACCATCGCCCGGATTCGTCATCAGAACATTGTTTGTGTGTATGATATTGAAGAGATTTACAAAACAATCTTCATTATCATGGAATATCTGAACGGAGTGCCTTTAAGAGATTATCTGAAAATACTCTGTCAATTGCCTGTTGAGCTCTGCATCAAAATATTACTTCAGATATGTGACGGCCTTATCTGCGCTCACAATCATGATATTGTCCACCGGGATATCAAACCGGAGAACATATTATTGATGGAGAACGATTTTGTGAAAATACTTGACTTTGGACTGGCATGCGTTCCAGGAACTGAAGACATGAATATCATGGGTACTGTTTTCTATGCTTCTCCGGAGCAAATTGAGGGCGAACCAGTGGATATCAGGTCTGATCTTTATTCTCTTGGGATCATGGCCTACGAAATGATTACCGGCAAAAGGCCATATCCTGAGTTTAACCTGGCGGATCTCATGTATATGCATTGCAATGAGGATATCCCTGACCCCGCGGAATCAGTACCGGACCTTCCCGGCAAATTAAGGGACTTCATTATTAAATGCTGCCAGCGTGATCCAGCCCGCCGCTATCAGAACGCCCAACAGGCTAAAAATGACTTGCTTAAGCTTTCCGCCCTTCTTTCTGAAAAAATTGACGATAAAGAAGCCACCCAATCTTTCACCTCACTGCTCATATTCCATCCAGCTGAACAAGAAAACATTCTGAAAGGTCTTTTGGATGAATTGTGCTTAAAGGCAGCTCGGTCAGGCATCAAAATTCACCTGAGTGAATTCAAAAAAAGGAACCATTCTTGAAATCAAATTCTATCAGTCTGTATGGACAAACCCAAAAGGGAAATTATCGTCCTGATAATCAGGATATTTTCATGGTTAAGAAAATTAATAAGAATCAGGCGGTTCTTTGTGTTGCTGATGGGGTTGGCGGAGAAGAGCGTGGAAAGCTCGCGGCAAGTATGGCTGTTAACTACATTGAAAGCCACACCGAGATTTTTCCGTTGAGCCCGGAGAAACTGGATACCCTGACAAGAGAAGCAGGGCATGAAATAATGGCTTTTGCTTCAGCAAAAAAGCTGGAAAAGGGCATGGGCACCACTCTGACGGTTGTTGCCATTGACGGTCTCAAGGCTGCCTGGTCTCATGTTGGTGATTCAAGGATTTATCATTCAGGCAAAGATGGTCTTGTTCAGATAACCAGGGATCATCGCTTTATTCAGGAACTAATCGATGGCGGGGAAATAACTTTTGAAGAAGCCATGAAACATCCTTTACGCAACCTTCTTGACCAATGTGTTGGATCTCCTGATGCAAACCCTGAACACGGCACTTTTTCGCTTTCCAGGGGAGACTTGGTCCTGCTGACAACTGACGGGCTGCATGATCATGTCAGTTCTGAAGTTATTCATTCAATTGTTAGCCGATCTGGTGAATTATCAAAAATGGCAGATTTGCTGATCAGGAAAGCAGCTGAAAAAGGCAGCAAAGATAATCTTTGTACAGCAATTGCAAGGATTGAATGATTGACTAGTCTGTATTCATGTCTGGACTGTAATAATTGCGAACAATATGCACAGGGCTGACCAGATGAAATTCAGTGAAAACAGTCTGCAAGAGGTTTTTAAAAGCTTGAATCAGCCGAATTGAGCATACAGGAAAAGCCTGTCATTATTGCATCCATAGGCGCAAGCACATTTATCGTTTTTGCCATGCCCGGATACATCACGGCTCAACCAAGAAGTCTTGTTGGAGGTCATATCGTTGGAACAGTGTCTGGTTTTCTGGTATCAATAATTCCTTTGCCCCTATTCTTGCCTCATAATATCTGTCTGACTATTTCCTATGCTCTTGTTGTAGGCTTATCAATTTTTATAATGGTAGTAACAGATACTGAGCATCCGCCTGCGGCTGGAACTGCCCTGGGCGTGGCTATAGCCGGTTTTTCCGTGAAAATTGCACTTACAGTCCTGGTCAGTATCACAATACTCTCTCTGGCTCACCACTTTTTCAGGCATCGTTTGAGAGATTTAACTTGAAACGTGTTGAATAGACAGCAAGAACCGGATGGGACGCTGCCAGGTCAAGCAGTGACTGCCAGGCATATTCTAATTGCAAATTGTTGAGAAATACTTAAAGGTTGGTTCATTACTGGATATTGAACAATCTGATGCCAACCATATCCAATAGCCAATATCAAAAATGAAATCAGCAGATGCCCGGCTCAAATTTGAACCTTTATTTCTGATGAAGCCGGCTGAAGATACAATGAGAAATTTGTTCTGGTTTCACGCTGCCAATTAGCATGATCAACCAGGAGTATTTTAATGAGCAAGGAACGACGCAGGTCTCCAAGGATAACTGTTGAGTTTTCGGTTGACCTGATGTTGGCCAGCCCGGACGGCAAAACCATGGCCGGACCGATCAATGTTACATTGAATACTTTTTCCTTACATGGCGGCAGTGTTTTGCTGCCAAGCATACAAGCGGACGGCATGCACTTGTTTTACGGCTGTAATGACCCGGATGGCTGTTGTTTGATGTTGCGCTTCAAAGATGATGATGAAAAGAGTCATACGATTTCATGCAGACCGGTTTGGTTTGACAAGGAACTTGATGAAGTTCCTTCCTACTATAAAATGGGGTTTGAGTTTATAAGGGACGAGGACCGTGACGATATAAAGCTGCTCCATCAGATAGCCCAGGGCAAGTCTGGGAAAAAACTGTTCAAGTTTTTTGGTAATCTCTTAACAAGAAGCTGATTTGAAAATCTTACGCCGAAAATAGGCTAATCCATGCTGTTATTTTTTCAAAAGGCCTTGATTTGAGTGGTCAATTGGATTAGTTGCCCAGGTTATTAAAACAGGAAAGTGTTACGATACTTAAGATTTAAAGCGGTGATTGACTGAAAATTTAAAGCTCATAATTTTATCGTTGAACAGTTAACTTTCAGGATTTGACGATGTCCAAGACCTCTGTGAATAATTCCATTAACTACCCACCCCTTCTCAATGACTCCAAAGACATTTTTGTGAACGCTCCCATTGGTATCTTCACTTCCTCTCCCGATGGAAGATATATTTCCGTCAATCTTACCATGGCCAGGATCTTCGGGTATGAAAGCCCCGGAGAGATGATCAACGCGGTTACTGATATCGCGAAACAGGTCTACCTCAATCCCGCGGACAGAGAGGAGTTCAGGCTGTTATTGGAAAAACATGGCCAGGTGGTCAATCATGAATGCCGTCTGCTGCGCAGAAACGGGACTGTTTTCTGGGCATCAAGAAACGCCCGGTTGGTTCGGGATGGACAGGGAAGCATACTTTGTTATCAGGGCTTCACAACTGATATCACCGAGCGCAAGCTGGCTGAGGAAAAGGCCAGAAATTCTGAAAAGAGATACAGGGAAATACTGGCTTCCATCGAAGATGGTTACTATGAAACAAGTCTGGCTGGTAAGATTGTTTTTTGCAATCAATCTGCGGCCAGGATGCTTGGATACACTGTGGATGATTGTATTGGGCTGAGTTTCAGAAAATTATGCAAAAAACCTGATAAGATATTCAGTATTTTCAATCAGGTCTTGAAATCAGGCCAGCCTGAGGCAGCTGTAACCCTGGAATTAATCCGCAAGGATGGTTCAATTGGGTTTGCTGAGTTGTCAATCACTTTCAGAAAAAATAATATAGGTCGAATCATTGGTTTTCAAGGTGTGGGACGAGACATTACAAAGCGCAAAGAAATGGAGGAGCAGCTGAAGTATCTCAGCTTTCATGATCAGCTGACCGGCCTCTACAATCGCACCTGTTTTGAATATGAAATGCAGCGCCTGAGCAAGGGCAGAGATTATCCAATTACTATTATCACCATGGATGTTGATGGATTGAAAATGGTAAATTATACTCTGGGCCATGACTACGGTGACAGTGTCCTCAAGCAGTGCGCGGAAATCCTGCGGCAATCTTTTCGGGGGTCAGACATTCTGGCCCGGACAGGAGGAGATGAATTTACAGCCCTCTTGCCTGGTACCAGTCTTGAAGCCGGCAGGAAAGTCGCCCAGCGCGTCAGGAAAAGAATTGACCAGTTCAACCGGAATAACCGGTTGAAAGAGATTCCTCTGGGTATCTCCATTGGTCTGTCCTGTGCCCAGGATTCAGTCAAGGACCTGACCAGCGTTTTTAAAGAGGCCGATGATCTAATGTACCGGGACAAATTGAGCAAAGACATTCCGCACAGGTCCAGGATTATCCGTTCCCTTGTGGTCGCCCTGGAAGAGCGGGATTTCATGTCTCAGGAAAAGGCTCAAAAGATGGAGGAACGCTGTCGTCTGGTTGGTGAAAAGGTTGGGCTTTCTGAAAAGCAGCTGTCCGATCTGGCCATTCTGGTTCATTTGCATGACATAGGCAATGTGGGCATTCCAGACCATATTCTTTTCAAGGAGGGTCATTTGACTGAAGAAGAGTGGCGGGTTATTTATCAGCATCCCGAAAAAGGATACCGCATTGCCAAGGCCAGCGCTGATCTGGCTGATATAGCGGATCTGATTTTAAAACATCACGAACGCTGGGATGGAGAAGGATACCCCCTTGGCCTGGAAGGTAAGGAAATTCCCATAGAATGCCGTATTCTATCTATTGCTGATGCCTTTGAAACCATGACACAGGAAAGGCCCTTCAGAAAGGCCATATCTGCCCCGGAGGCCAGGGAGGAAATAAGGAAATATTCAGGTACTCAGTTTGATCCTGAGCTGGCTGAGGTGTTTCTGGAAGTTCTGGCATCTGAATGAGTCAGCTGACGACATCTATCTAAAGGCGGAAAAGCTGACTATCTAGCCTCCTTTTTTTAAAATAATAGTCCGGGTTATTTTTTCTTCTTTTTTGCTGGGCTTTTTGTTTTTTCCTGGCTTTCTTCTTCAGACTCGTCAAAGGACTTGAGACCCTTGACCAGGGAAAGGAGCCTGGCGTCCACCAGGCCGTTAACGGATTCAGGCGGATAGGTGCCGTCCTCGCTTTTTTCCCCGGCCTCCAGCCCTGTCAGTATAGATATGCCCTGATCAATATTCTTGACAGCGTAGATATGAAATTCCTCTTTTTCCACTGCCTTGAGCACTTCCTTGCTGAGCATGAGATCCTTTAGATTGCTCTCAGGTATCATGACTCCCTGTTTCTTGGTCAGCCCCTGAACCTTGCAGCAGTGATAAAAACCCTGGATTTTATCATTTACCGCCCCTATGGGCTGGGTTTCACCCTTTTGATTGACGGATCCGGTCACGGCAATATCCTGACGGATGGGGATGGCAGCCAGACTTGAAAGAATGGCGTAAACTTCTGTGGATGAGGCGCTGTCTCCGTCCACCCCTGTGTAGGATTGCTCAAAGGCAATGCTGGCACTCATTGAAAGAGGCTTATTCTGAGCGTATTTGGTGCGCAGGTATCCTTCAAGCACGAGCATGCCCTTGTTGTGAATCCTTCCGGACATTTCTGCTTCCCGCTCAATATTGATGATTCCGGCCCGGCCCATGGAAGTTGAAGCGGTGATCCTGGCAGGTTTGCCGAACATGTAGTCTCCAAGGTTGTAAATTGCCAGTCCATTTACCTGGCCCACCTTTTGGCCGTCCAGATCGATCATGATGCTGCCGCGGTTGATGAGTTCCTGTATATGCTCTTCTATCATGTTGGAGCGATAGATCCTGGTTTCCAGGGCTTTTTCAACATCCTCGGCCTGAACAGTGTCCCTGCCTGCGATGCCGGCCCAGTAGTCTGCCTCCCGGAGCAGGTCAGTTATTCTGGGAAAGCTGGTTGAGATCTTTTCCTGGCGGCCGGTCATGCGCACGGCCTCTTCTATGAGTTCAATAACGGCTGACCGGTTGAATTTTCTGAACTTTTCCTCATCGACCTTGGTTCTCACGAATCCCGCGAACTCCATGAAAGCCTTGTCCTCTTTATTCATGCTCTGGTTGAATTCAGCCCGGACCTTGAATATTTTGGAAAGGTCAGTGTCATAGATCTGCAGAAGATGGTAAAGATAGGGCTCTGTGGTAACGATGACCTTGACATCAATGTCTATGGGCTCAGGTTTCAAACCTGTGGATGTAAAGAAATAATAAGGATCAAAAGTCTGGATTTCCATTTTACTGGACTTGAGAGCCCGCTTCAGAGCGGGCCAGACTCCGGGTTCAACAATTGCGTCCATGAGGTTGATTACCAGAAACCCTCCGTTGGCCTTGACGAATGAACCTGCCTGAATCATGCTGAAATCAGTCCGCCACATGCCCATGCGATCCACCACTCGTTCTATTCCCCCAAAGAGATTGCGGTAGGATGGATATGGCTCAATAATAATCGGGGGTCCTTTCTGCTCGGAATTGTCTACAAGCAGGTTGACCCGATAAGGCCTGAAGGGATCAGACGGAGCAAAGACCGGCATCCCCGGGACAGCCTGCTGCTGGGCGAAAAAGATATCCAGATTTTCGGACATGTTTTCAATCATATCCCGCAGGAATTTACCCACCTTTTCCTGAGGATATTTTTTTATCAAAGGCTCAATCTGCTCAGCAGCCATTTTGTCAAACATGAGCCAGTCAGCTTTTTTGCCTTTTTCATGTACTTCTCGCTGCAGTCTTCTTATTTCCAGAAAAATCTGGTCGATTTCATTTTTCAGGCTGTCATATTTTTCCTTGATAGTCTTGTATTCCTCTTTGGGGAAACGGCCTTTTTCTGTCAGCTCTTCAAGCTTGAGAATGGGCATGGGCTCGCCGTCTATGATGGGCATAAGTTCCGGGCGCTGCTGCTGTCCCACCTGGAGATTAACAAGGGCGAATCCTGCTTCCTTGACCTTTTTTTCCAGCTCAACGAAAAAATTCCTGGTCTTTTTTTCATAAGCCTCAGATATTTCTTTTTTCCTGCCGATATATTCCTGGCTTTCAAAAAGACCCGGCACCTCGGAGCGCAGATTTTCCAGCAACTGGTTCACATCCTTTTTAAAGGACATGCCCTGCCCGGCCTTGAGCCGGATGAGCACTGGCTCGTCATGAGTTTTGAAATTGTTCACATAACAGAGGTCGTCTGAAACTCCTTGAGCAGCCTTGGAGAACTCCTGAAGAATCCTTTTTACTGTGGCTGTCTTGCCGGTCCGCGCCTCTCCAGTGACCATTATGTTATAGCCTTTCCTGTTCATCCCCAGACCGAAACGCAGCGATGCCAGGCCTCGTTCCTGCCCGATGATGTCTTCCAGCCCCTTGAGATCATCTGTGGTTTCAAAGTCCATGATCTTGGGATCCATTCTCCAGCGGAGTTTTTCCAGGGGAACTTTATATCTGCTGAGGTCCATGATTCGTCCTCCTCATAATTACGGAAAGTGTTTTCAGTTTTGAGCCATGATCATATAGGAAGTTCTGACTCTACTTCTTGGCAATCTTAAGGTGTCTTGCAGGATGAGGTTTGAGTTTGGGCATAACGATTTCCAATCCCCCATCAAGGTGGCTGGCCTGGACTTCGTCGGTCTTGATCCTGCAGGGCAGCTTCATTCTGTGGCTGAAGGAATGACTCTTTTCCACCTGCCGGTCGTTCCTGGAGTATTGTTCAGTTATGGCGCTGCTTATCTCCAGTGAATCTTCAGCAACAACCACATCAATATTTTCGGGATCAATTCCCGGCAGTTGAATCCGGACCACCAGTGTGTCCTTGCTCTCGGACAGAGACACTGAGGGAGAATCTTCGAGGAACTCGCCCATAATCCTCTCCCCGGCAAAATCCCTGTACATCCTGGCGAAAAGACGATCCATGTCCTGTTTAAGCTTGATTATTTCCCTGTTCATCCACATGGTCAGTTCAGACATGATGTCCTCCTTGGCAGCCTTTAGGCAATTTTGATTGAGTCGGCAAAAGCGTAAGGCTGAAAGTGCAAACCGCTTTAACGGTTAACTCAGTTATTTTTGATATTTTGTTTAAGCACTCTGCCAGACTGATAAAATCCTGTTCTTCATAAATTATGGTTTCTTAATTTAATTTGTTTTTTGAAAATTTCAAGTTTAAGATTTGACCTAAAGATTCTTGAAGCAAAATTTGGTGCTTCCGGCCCAAGCTAAGTTTTGGTATTATTTATAACACTGCTGACTGGAAATTATGAAGAGTTTTGAGCCGCCTGAATGCACCTGACTCGAGTTGGGGGCATAGTCCCTCTCAGGAGTAATAATTATGTGGTTGAATGAGATTATATACGCTTTGCTGGCGATTTTAGCCATTATCTTAACAGTTGTTATTTTGGGCGCATGTCGCTGGCGGACTGCTACCAGAGAGCTTTATTCAAGATTGAACGCGGCACGACTTGAGACAGGCATCAGAGTTTTTGATTCAAGAGAGCTTGAAGACCTGCCCGCTCCAGTGCAACGCTATTTCCGCCAGGTGCTTAAGGATGGACAGCCTTTGATCGCGGCCGCCAGAATAGAACACACTGGAATCTTCAACATGAGCCAGACCGGCAACAAATGGCGTCCTTTTACTTCCAGAGAGCAAATCGTCACCCAGCGTCCGGGTTTTGTATGGGATGCCCGCATTCGCATGGCGCCGGTCATGACCATGTTTGTACATGACGCTTATTTGGCAGGCCAGGGACTGCTGGCTGCCAGATTGTTCGGTTTGCTTAGAGCGATGGAACAGTCCAGTACCCCTGAGCTGGCACAGGGAGAGCTGATTCGCTTTCTAGCAGAGGGGACATGGTATCCGACAGTCCTTCTGCCGAGTCAGGGGGTTAGCTGGGAATCAATAAATGACACCCGGGCCGGCGCTCATTTCACCGATGGCGGCACCTCAGTCAAGCTGGAGTTCGACTTTGATGAGGAAGGATTGATCAGTTCGGTTAGATCTCCGGGACGTTACCGCCTGGTGGACGGCGTGCAGGTGGCAACTCCCTGGCAGGGTCGTTTCTGGGATTATGAGTTAAAAGACGACATAATGATTCCCCATGAGGGTGAAGCCGCCTGGCTGCTTCCTGAAGGTCCCAGGACTTACTGGCGGGGGAGGATTAAGCGGATAGAATATGAATATGCCAAATAATCTGAAATTACTGGTTTTTTCATTTTGGCCAGAAATTTGTTGAATTGCCGATGGAAGCTATAAAAGGTTATATTAACGCGTTTACAAAAACAATGGAGGGTTGAAGATGGACAGCAAGCTGAATGCAGATCAGATTCTGCGGGCCGCTTTTCATGAGGACTGGATGAGTGAAGACGACTGGATGGATTTGAAATCCCTTCTTTACGCGGACAAAAATGTCAGTGACCAGCGAATTTATGATATAATGAAGCAGGGAGAAGAAAAGGGATACAATTTTGAAAGACAGATCGAGCTTGTCCGGGAAATATTTTCCCAACACATTGCCGATATTAAAAAACAGTAAATATTTAAGCCTGTCTGATTACCACAAGCCACTATCCTTTCCTGATGATAACGGCTTGTGGCTTTGATAGAAAACCAGGTTCCAGGCCGATCCGTCGCATTATTTGCGCTCTTTAAGCAAGTCCCTGATTTCAGCAAGCAGGACAAGGTCCTTAGAAGGTTCTGGAGGCGCTGTTGGCGCCTCTTCCGCTTTTCTTTTGAGTGAGTTTATGGCCTTGACAGCCACAAATATGGCAAAAGCAATAATTGTAAAATCAACAATAGTCTGGATAAACTGTCCATAACCGATTAGAACCGCAGGGGTATCCCCCACTGCCTCCTGAATTGTGAAGGCCAGGTCTGAAAAATCAACACCTCCTTAAGCAGATTTTTTGCGGAAGAAAGAATCCTCTGATTGTTATCCTCTGCTTTATAAGCGCCCTGAAAGACGACCTGAAACCTTTTGACTTTTCTGTTTCTGTCAGGCGCGACTGGAATAGAATCACGAATATTCTTCTCTGAGCATCTTAGCCGTCTCAACAATGGATCTGATCTTGGCGGTGGCTACTTCCTCCACGTTGACGCAGCGGTTGGCAAAACAGCCGAACCCGCAGTCTGTATTAAGAAAAACCTGCTCAGGACGGTAATATTTCAGGGCCAGCCTGGTCTTATCCACGATCTCTTCCGGGGTCTCAGCCTCGGTGGTCCTGGGATTGACCACTCCCAGCCCTAATTCCCTGGGGATATCTGTTCCAGGAATACTTCCGGACAGAGCTTCGCCAACCACCTTGATCTCTCCGGCCCTGGGAGTGGCGTATTCCAGCACAAACTGCCGTACCTTCATTTTGGTCAGGGCTGGAAGAAGCGGTCCATAGTCCCCGGTCAGAAGAACGTCTTCCCTGGTGCTCCAGTTTCCCCGGCAGATATGTATGCCAATACGGGGGCCGTCTATCCCATCGATAATCCTGTTCATCAGGTCGGCAGCGTAATCCAGTTCAACACCCACGTCCCGGCGGGTGGCCAGGGTAGCTCACATAAAGGTGCGTCTTCCGCACTCCTGGGACATGACAATCTCAGTCAGGACAGGTTCATCAAACTGGACAAATTCGCAACCGGCCTGGGCCAGTTCCTCAATCTCACTGCGAAGAATAGAAACGACATCATCTCCCATATCAAACTGGTCTTTATAGACCTTCCCGGCATACCTGGTGACCCACATGGAACGTGACAACAGATAAGGTCCTGGAAGGGTGATCTTGACGGGTTTGTCGGTCAGGGTCTTGACAAAAAGATAATCGTCAACAGCCAGAGGCTCCCTTCTTTTCAGACGGCCAACGCAGGTAGGATTGCGGATGGCTGAGGCGGGCACGTCCAGGGTATCCAGCATTTCTTCAAAACCTGACCTGTCCTCGACCTCGTCCAGCATTTCAGCCAGAGACATGAGCCTGGTCCCATCCACCTTATCCGTTATGAATGAATAAAAATTATCCCTGCGATGCTCACCATCCACCAGGATGTCGATCCCCACATCCTCTTGAATCCGCACGGTTCTTCGAACCTCATCATCGGCAACTGTATTGAACTCTTTCCGGTTCATCCTGCCCAGACGATAATCTCTCAATGCCTTGAGCATACTTTTGGAACGGGGCCAGCTTCCCACCTGAGTTGTTGTAAACATTCCTATACCACCATTAGTTTGATATTTAACTGTAAAGACTTGCTTAAAGTCGCGGCCAGAGGCGATCTTTGAACGGTCTGTTCCCACACCTTTCGAACTTTTGATTCATCATCCATTGTTGACGCAAAGCATTTGACTCCTATTGAGGAAAAGGAAGGATCACCCTCTTCAACCCCTACGTGAGCCAGAACATTGATCAACTTGCCGCGAACGGTTACTTCGATATCGTCAATATCCAGTCCTTCCCGGGAACACTCAGTGGCAAAGCCTGATGCCAGATCTCCGCCCAAGGCTCCCAGAAAAGCTTCAATGGAGCAGGGGTACTCGTCCTTTTCTTCAAAACTGATGGGCTGCCCGATATTCCAGGAAAAATTTCGACAGTAAACAGTGCTCTTCTGGTGTCCAGTGGAACGGGTCCTGACCCGCCACTCGTATTCCCTGGCCTTCTGCTTGTCCTTTTCCAGGGCTTCTTCATCTGACACTGCTGTCTCAGATTCAACTCGAGCCTGGCCCCTTCGAATAAAGTAGCGCGTATATTCATCGCCTTCTTTATGACCAAGGTATTGATGACTTGCCAGCCGGCACCAGGGTGGAAGATCATCCTTGACCGTGGCATCACGACTGCGCATTTCCATTACCCCTCCCACCGGAACCTTGAGCATGTTTTCCCTGATAAGAAGGCTGAGTCCTGATCCGCAGTCCAGGTCGCCTCCGTCGAACATAAAATCAGGCTCAATATCATGCAGGCTGTTCTTTCCCATCTCCTCAGTCATAGGCACCTCTTTAGGACATGGTATCCGATAGGAAAAACGGACACCATGCCAATTTTTAGTTAATAGGCAACACTGGGAGACCCGGAAGCCATCCACTCCACAAGGGCGGCGCCTCCGGCCGGGCTTGCCCCTTGAATCAGGTCGTTTTCGGTTATGCCGCGTTTTTTCATGCAGGGAGTGCACACCCAGATCTTTCCGCCCGCATTGACAAACTTGGTTATCAGCTCCTTGAGAGGGGCAAAGGGGGCTCCCTCATCAATTTTTTCAGCTTCGCCTTTTGCCGCGCAGTACACCCCGTCGCAACTCAGAAAAACCATTGTCTCCTTTTCGCTGCCCTGGGCGGCGTTGGCTACCACAAAACCGAGAGTGGCCTTGTCTCCATCGGTCCGGCAATGGGTAATCGTCACACAGAATTTGTCTGCCATCTGTTTACTCCTTTTTCAGTTGGGGTTTATATTCAACAAGATAATAAGGATGAACCATGTCCAAAAGGGCGTTATTGGTCATCCTGCACCATGCTGGAAACTCAGTGGGAGCGGCCGGATCCTTGGAAATAAGAAGTATCCTGTACCCTGGGGGCATGGGCTTGAGATACGTGTGCAGGTTGATGATCACCCGTCCGCATGTTTCTTCCCCTCCGTCGAACTCATCATCAAACTCCCAGTGAGAAGGGTATTCATTGCTCATATGGACCTCGAACGCTTTTCATTCCTTGATCTTATCCGCACTCATCAAATTCATTGAAAGAATGGAAGATAAAGTTTCATTTGTATATGTCACTTAGGTATGATGATCAAATTGATTTTTTTAATAGAATTATATGTAATCTATTATTTTTTCCAATATTAAAATATATAATATGATGTAACATTTGCATAATTAGTAATTTTATTGGAGATATTGGCAAAATATTTTGCATAATTTAATAAATACACAGAGAAAAGAGATTTATTGCTTATCGTAATGCTTTTCAAATGGTTTAATATAAATAATCAATTTGCATAAATATATTTTTTTTTGGTATATTTCAGACAAATATTAACGGGTGTAATGACCGCTTTGTTCATAGTGAACAGAAGATGGAATCAACAGCCACTATTTTGGTACAGAGAGGTATACGAGATGTCAGAAAAGAAAAAAGATCTTGAAGTCATGGAGTCAATCGTCTCTTCTCAGGAAAAAGAAGATCAGAAAACCGGCATGAGCAGAAATGATTTTCTTAAACTGGCCGGGGCAGGAGGACTTGGGATGGCGGCCATGATGGGCATGGGCAGCCCGGCCATGGCTGGAGAAGGCAAAAAAGGCAAATTTCTGTTTGTAATCAGCGCCGGTTCCAATGATCCCAACCGGGCCATGCTGGCTTTGCTGCTGGCTGATGTGGTCCAGAAACAGAACTTTGGTGATGTACACATTTATCTGTGGGGTGAAGGAGCCGAGCTATGTAAAGTGGGGAGCCCTGAAAAAATAACAGCTTCAAATTTTCACCGCCTGGGAGATGCCTTGGGAATGCTGGAAAGGCTGGCCAGAAACGGGGCTCAAATCGGGGTCTGCCCCCCGTGCGCCGACTGGCATGGGGCTGTTGGTGATAATCTGTATCCATGGTGCCAGCGAGAGGACGGAATAGTTTTGATGCTCAGTGTGATGGAGTCCTGGACCGCCTGGTTGTAAAATTTTGATTCCACCGGCGGCTTAATGCCGCCGGTGAATACTATCCGTTCAAAATTTATAAATTAAAAGGAGCGAAAAATGCGTTTAGTTAATTGTTGTTTCTTTTTCCTTGCCGCGTTGCTGGTTTTTTCCGTATCCGCGCCTGTAGTGGCTGAAGCGGATGGGTTGCCCACTGTAAACACAAGAGGAGCCTGCTTGAACACCAATGAATTCATCGGGCTTATCATGCATGAAAGCAGGCGCTTAAAAAACGGAGATAATATGCGTCTGATAGCAGACATTCCCAATGAGCCCGAAGCCAGGGAAGCAATTGAAAAATCCGGGTATGTACTCCTTGATGAAGAACGTAACGAGCTTGACGATTATCTTAACTTCCTGCTGGAGGTAAAAAAGTGAGCAAATTTCTAAGGTTATTGCGCTTACTCATTATCCCGGTCCTGGTTTTTGCCGTGGTCTTTTCTGGGCACCTCCTCTACTATAAGTACATTGCCCAGAATTCCAGCCCCATCTGGTGGCGGCTTTATGTGATGACTCAGACCTACTGGATCGGTTATGCCCTGGCTTTGGCTTTTGCTTTCGGGGCATATGCCGTAACCATGGCCAGGAGATTGTCGGGCAAGGCAGTAGCAGGCAGCGCCGCCATTGCAGTTCTAGTCTGGTTCGCCAGTGCCTGAGGACTCCCGCTCCTGGCCGTGGGCCTGGCAGTAGTAGGAGTAAATTTCGGGGCAGGCGCCATGCCTCCATGGATCATCGCCCTGCTAACCACACTGTTCATTGTCGCCGGGATTTACTGGCTGCACCGCAGCGGTGGATGCGCAGCCAAACTGACCTAGCAAAGTAAATTCGGCATGTCGCTTTGAAATATTTGAATTTTGTCTGGATTGATCGATGAGAAACCTGTCAATTTTAACTGAAATTAATCCAGTGGAAAAACTAACCAATTGGACATGAACATGAAAAAAGTCAACATTATTGTTTTATTATTTGCCATGTTTCTTATTGTGTTTTCAATGTCTGTTTCTGCAGGTGATATTGCGACTGAACACTGCATGACGGATGATGAGTTTGAAGCCAGGCAGCCAAACGACCGGGCTGCTTTGGAAGGCATTGAAGTCGGGCGCATATTCTGGGACGTGACCATTGGTGAACCCCAGCTGCTGGCTGGACGTCTTGGCGTAATTGATCAAACTTACCGGGATATGGTGAGGCAGAATGTAACTCCGGAGATGATCCTGGCCTTTCGGGGAGGTTCTGTACGCTTACTGGCCTCGGATTTATCCGGATATTCCGAGGAATTCCGTCCAGATATTCAAGACCTGCAGCGACGTCTGCAGCAGATGATGGAATTGCCCGGTGTACGCATGGAATCCTGTTACATTGCCATGCGCCGGGTCCCCCTTGAACCTGAAAACCTGATCAGAGGCATTGTGACGGTAAACAATACTTTTCTGTCAGCCATGGGCTATGGCCAGAGGTGGTTTATTTCCCTTCCCATTCACTGAAATCATGGACATGGCTGCCCACGGCCGGACGTATCTGTTCCGGCCGTGGGTCAACATGTCATCCCATCCAATCCGTTATTTCAGTCGAACCAGTCCCATGAATTTCATGACCAGCCTTTCATAGAATGGTTCGCTGATACCCTTGCGGACTTT
>PXDF01000189.1 GCA_003566455.1 Desulfonatronovibrio sp. | reverse complement strand
GAATTTTCCGGTTGGAAGCTAACTGACTGCCCCGGTTCGCTAATATAATTGACAATAATAAATCAGGAGGTTGTTTGATGAGTGAGAAGAGAGACGCCTTTGTTAAAAAAATAAAGGCCAGCATTGATGAATGGAACGCTGAGATAGACCGTTTAAAGGCCAGGGCTGAGCAGGCTGAGGCTGAAGCCAGAATCGAGTATCATGATGAAATTCAGGAATTGAAAAATTACCGGGACGATGCCCGCAAGAGGCTAAGCAGGCTGGAGCAGGCCGGTGAAGGCGCCTGGGAAGACATGAAGGCCGGGGTTGAAATGGCCTTTGAGGCCATGAGCCAGGCAGTAAGCTCGGCCAGAAACAGATTTAAATAAGACCGTATTGTTTATGTTTGAAATGCCCAAGAGCGGCACTATTCCAGACACTCCCGCATGACTTTGGGGGTCATCAAAGCCTCCCCGCCGAAAATGGTTATTTTGGAGGCGGGTCAAACATTGTCATCTGCAGCGATTTGTTCGGCAGTCCTTGCCCTGGATTCATTAACCGCATCAAGGATATCTTTAGTTGTTGCTTTTGTCTTTATACCTGGGACATCAAAAGGTGATTTGGGTGATTTGGTAAATATAATTTTAAAAGTATCACCACCTCGACGCTTAATAATTACCTCTTCTGATTTTGCGGTTTCGAGAACCGCAGAGAACTTTTGGCGAGCCTCTGAATATGTATAGACTTTCATTGGGTTACCTCCACTATATGAATACCCAAGCTCTGAGCGACTTCGATCATACGTCGATCAAGAGTCATTAACGGGCTGTTTAAAGAAATAGCACATATTAAAAAATATGCATCATATGCACATATGTTAAATTGAGATGCAATATTCAACGCCTCGCGAATATTAACACTACCCAAATCAACGGGTATTTGCTGCGTAGCATCCCAAACAGATAACAGGTCTTCAGGTTCAAGCCTACGTCTTTCAAGCATCACGGATAATGCATTTCCAATTTCAAAGGGTAAAATATTCGGCGCCACTAAATCATGGCCTACAGTAAGCCTAATAATACTATCTCGTTCTGGCTCATAAAGAGTAACGGCTAAAAAAATATTTGTGTCTGCTATTACTTTCATGAGTACAATTGTACGCATATGCATATTTTTGTCAAGATGAATAATTGAGAGCCGAACGGATAGGTCAACGGCCGAGGGCAAACGAGGTCCGCTGGGCCGTCTTGTTGGCGGGCCTACACGTGCGAATCTCAGTACTTTTTTTGGATTTGGTAATACACTGGCTGGCGACTAAACTGGCAATATAAAGATGTCTTTTGGTCTTGGTATGCATAATATACTCCTTGGTTTTTGGAGAACATTACCATGCCTGAAATTATAGGAAGAAGGCGATAAATGGACGGTTACGAATAAGAAACTGTCCAGGCGGCAGATTTCTCCGTGCCTGGACAGTTCAGAAAGGTTGTCTCAAGGGATCAACTGTTAGTTTCCTCTATTGTACTTCGGCATCTGACGCAGTTCTTCCTCACTCATGGGAATGTAGACGCGAACGTCATTGTCCGCATCCTTGTGAATGTCTGCTTCATCCAGATCGATAGCTACACTGCGGGCGCCTATGCCGAAAAAGCCACCTACGTCCACGACAACTCGTTCAACTTTACCTTCAGTTGTCATCAATACTTCTTTTACATCAGCCATATGTTCATTGTTGGAGCCATAGACATTCGCACCCTGCAAGTCGTCCGCTGTGATGAGATCAGACGTCACACGCTGATATCCTTCCTGAGGTTCTACTTCTGTGGCCCGATGAGTACGCGCGCGATCAGTGTCGCCTTGACGACCTTCACCAGTTTGTCCATAACTACGATCCTGATCAGTGGCGTCTTGACGACCTTCATCAGATTTCTGGGTCTTTTCACCAGTTTGCTCAGTCCGGCGCTGTTCAACAGGCAGTTCAGTCTGGTGGTCCTGTTCACCAGTTCGTTCGGACTTCTGATAACTGTCAGATTCCGGGATGATCTGGCTTCGTTCACCAGTTTGTTCAGTCAGGCACTGTTCAACAGGTTGTTCAGTCTGGCGCTGTTCACCAGTTTGTTCAGAGAGACGATTCTGATCAGTTTCCTTTTGTTTCTTATCCATGCTACTTTCCGCGAATGCGGGACTCAAACTCAGTAATCCGATAATAATGCCTGCCAATAAAATTTTCATAGTCATTCTCCTTTACGAAATTCTTAGTTGATCTAAGTGACACTGACCTTCCAGGCGATTGATTTTTTCGTCACGTTTAATCTCCTATTTTGATTTTGGATATCGCCTTGTTTGGTTAACTCTCCACACCACATGGGGTTACGAATCCAAACCACTAGATACTGTTACTGAATGAGTATGCATTTTGGTCATCCATGTCTGTAGGGGAATCGCATATTTGTGTGAGGAGAAATCACGGGCGATGGGAATAATTCCCGGGCAGAGGTTGCGAGGAGGCGGCAGAGCGAGCGTTTGCTCCGGGTTCCTGGCCAAGGAAAACGAGATCAAGGCGCTGGTCCGCAACCATTGGACCTATAAAAAATGTAAATTTCTGTCCCTTTATACTCTGATTGCCTGCAAACCTGTCGATTCTCAGGGCCATTTCCGTTGTAACAGGATGAGTGCAGGGCAAAAACCGGTGACCTGCTGACGGGAAATACCCAATCTTCTGGCTGCCTCACTGAGGCTCAGCCCAAGACTTTTGCCCTCCCGACCAAAAAGATTTCCTTCTGTCTGATGGGTCAGCACCGCCCGGGACCAGTTGTGTTCTATGGTTTTCTGGACATAAAGCAGGGCTTCTTCCTGATTTTTGATACAATTACAACATTGTGCCACCAGGCTATTTGCGTAGCAAGCTGCTTCGCAATTACACATTGGTCAACAGGCTGTTGGCTTTTTTTCTATTTGGGCAACAGCTTGTTGACCAATTGCATTATCCGTCGTCCAAAACAGATACCATTGGCGCATCAGTTCAAGGTTTCTTTTTGAAAAACCCTTCATGTCCAGAAATTCTTACTGAAGATCCAGCATAATTATCGAAATACGTTTAAAGGCTTTCTTGTTCGTGATTGCCTTTGATTGTTCAGTAACATCGCCGCTGGCATCAATAACACAAATAACACTTCGCCTATCTCCAAGGTCGACACCAAGAGTAAACTTTGATATTTTTTCCATGGCTGGTCCTCCTGTATTTTGCAGCAATGACTGCGTTAATAACTTGAGCATGACTTTACTCATAGCTCGTCAGGATGGCCAGGCTTCTCATTCTACCTCAAGCGGAGTCTTCGAGCGCCTGTCCGTCACCTATCTCAGGGAAGGTGCATGCTTATAGCGCAATTTATTATTATACTTTGTAATCGACGAATAGGCCAAGTATTTGTAAAAGATAGGTGCCTGGAGGCGAGAGGCAAAAATATCTTACGCCTTGACCCAAACAGGCAGTTAGCATGGTTTTAAGCTTCTTGCCGGCTACGTACGCTTAAACCGGAAGAGCCAAAAAAGGCCAGAAAAAAGGTCCGCAGAAAAGAAGTCTGACCATCTCTTATATCGAGATAGCCACTATTTGCTTAAGCTGCTAGAAGTGGTCAGATCGGTTTTTTGAGGATTTAAGATAAAAGAAGTGAATATGGTGGAAAAGCAGTCAGAAGTCAGTGGTCAGTAAAAACAATGATGGTGCCCCCGCCAAGATTCGAACTTGGGCTAACCAGGATTAGGAATCCTGTGCTCTATCCTACTGAGCTACGGGGGCAGTCAAGGTATACTCAGTTATTCATTCTTTGTCAGGCTGTCAACTCAAATTTATTATTGAGCTTACAGGAGCAACACCCTTGAAGCATGGTTTTAAACTTCAGAAGGTCCGACCGCTGCTGGTCTACTGCCTGCTGCAGGTCCCTGGCTACCTGATTCTGGGGAT
>PXDF01000112.1 GCA_003566455.1 Desulfonatronovibrio sp. | reverse complement strand
CATAACTGCCCAACCAGCAGAGGAGCCAGAAGCATCAGGGAAATATCAAGAAAAAGTCTGCCCAGGGGGAGAATTTCACCGCCGGTCTGCATCCAGATGCTTATCCACAGGGGAGTGATGACAATTCCGGCCATATTTGCTGTGGTGGAATTGAACACGGCTCCGGCCACATTGCCCCGGGTCATGCCGGTATAGGCCACTGATGTGGCAATGGTTGTGGGCAGTGCGGCCAGAAGAAGAAAGCCGATTTTCAGTTCATGAGATAAAAGATCACCTGATAAAGTCAGCGCGGTCAGGGCCAGCAAAGGCATGACCACAAAGATGAACGCCTGCACGAAAACATGCAGCTTCCACTGCATGAGTCCTTTTTTCATGACATTAATGGACAGGGTCAGTCCCTGGAAGAAAAATATCAGAACCACTCCCAGTTTGGTGGTGATTTCGCTTCGCAGCAACCCACCGGAAGCGCCCATCTCAGGAGTCAGCCAGGCCAGAAAAGCCGCCCCGACCAGTCCAGCCAGAAACCAGTTCCGGGCCAGCCATTTATTGATCGCCAATTTTTCAGCTCCAGAAAATACGAAAATATGTGTGATGACGGGCTTTAAAGCACATATTCAAAATAAAGGCAATTATCTGTTCATCCTAAAATCGGGTCAAAGCAGGGAGGTTGGCGGTTAACCGTCAGTCCATCATCAAGGTTTGGCTGGCTGAACGCTTTGAGCAGTCGGCCTCTCTGAATTAAGTACTGATCTGAGCGGCGTTAATTCAATAAAACTTCTTTAATGGCTTTTTCAGCCACTTCAACATCTACTGCCAGCCAGACAAGTTCAATATCCCTGGCAAAAAAGTAATGGGCCTGGCCCTGGCCCAGGGCCATGTAAAAAATCCTGCCTTTTTCGTTTCTCTTCATCAGGTGCGAAAATCCATGTCCTTCCTGTTCCATGACCCTGGCCATATCCTCCATGGCTTTTTCAGCCTGGCCAGAATCCTGGTAAAGGGAGACATAATAGGTGGCTGATGCGTTCTTTCCCTGATAGCGGCCGATAAAATTAGACTTTGTTGATACATTGCCGTCGTGCATGTGATCAATGATCTGCGCAGCTCTGTAACCACTGATGGTTTCCTCAAGTTTCATTCCAGCAATGCTTGGGGACAGGTACTCTTTTTCAGTCTGATAAGCAGATGATTGAGCTGAGTTTAACAGGGTCAAAATGAAAAAAAGGGCGGCCAAACAGGGTATACAAAAACAATTTCTCATAAGCCCCCTCAGAACAGACAGCGGGTATGTTGCAATGTTTTTTATTAAGCTTTTACCTGTTTCTGGTCTTTTATCAAAAATCTAGACTAACTAACAATTGGTCAGTGTATTTTGGGTCAGCAATGAAGATAGTTGAGAAATAATCGTATGATAAGGTCTTTTCAAACAGGGTTAATAAGGTCATGCTGGTTCATGATCTAAACCCCTGTCTGGCAAAGTAAGATTGAAAATTATCTCCCATCACATATATTCAGGAAGATATTTCCTGATCTCTTCCATTTTGAACTGGGTCACGTTCTTGTCTATTTCGGCTATGATCCTTTCTCTGGATTGTCCGTCCAGTTCCGATCTGATCATGCCCAGAAATGAGGGTGGCGCAACAACATAGAGTTTCTGGTATTTGTTTTCTCTGGCCCCGTTGTTCAGTAATTTCGCCAGGGAACGGGCAAATTGCTGAACTTCATGTTTTTTGGGGTCCACAGTGGGCGCGTAAGCCACCCTTTTTTCACTGGTAGAGGGATGAGGGCTTCGACCTGGACGGTCTTCAATCAATTCCTGGACAGACTGTCTGCCCGCGGGATGAACCATGGTCTCTATCTCTTTTTCCAGAACAGTACGCCTGGTTGTTTCAAAAATCCTGGCCCTGCTGTTGTCTGCTGCTAAAACCCAGATTTTTTCCATACCTCATTGTCTCCTTTCAGATTTTCAATTTCAAGTTAAACAATTAATTACTGTCATTTTGAAATTCGTCAAGGCAAAAAAGATCATCCGCTGAAAAGACCCGGCAAAAACAGCGCTATCTGGGGAAAAACAGTGAGAATGGCTATACAGACTATGATGGTCAGAAGATAGGGCCAGGAGCCGCTGAAAATAGTCGTAACCGGAGTGTCGTGAACAATGCCGGCCACCACGTAGACATTTGCTCCAACAGGCGGGGTAATGACTCCCATACCCACCACCAGGACAATTATTACACCGAACCAGATGGGGTCAAAGCCCAGCTGAACAGCTACAGGGTAAAAAATGGGGATGGTCAGAAGAATGAGGGCCAGGGCATCTATGAAACATCCAAGTAATAAATATATCAAAAGAATAACAGCCAGAACAGCGAATGGATGAATAGGCAGGCTCGATGCCCACACCGCCATGGTCATGGGAATGTTGGTAACAGCCAGAAACCTTCCAAAGACAGTAGCTGCCGCCACCAGGAGCATGATCATTGCTGAAATTCGGATGGAGTCGCGCAGGGAATCTAAAAAACCCCTCCATGAAAGCTGTCTTCTGATAATCGCCACTGTCAGAGTGGCCGCGGCTCCCACCGCACCTGCTTCAGTGGGCGTGAAATAGCCAAGAAAAAGGCCGCCGATCACCGCCAGAAAAATAATCACCACCTCAACCCCGCCGTTGATCACGGCCTTGACTTTATCCAAAATTTTCACTTTTGGTCCTGTGGGAGCAAGTTTTGGATTTCTCCTGACCATTATATAGGTCACCAGCATGAAAAGAAACATCAGCAGTAATCCTGGAAGAATCCCTGCCAGAAAGAGAAGAGCTATGGATTCGCCCGTGGCTATGCCATAGAGAATAAAAATAACGCTTGGCGGGATCATTACTCCCAGAATGCCGGAAGAAGCCACAACAGAGGTGGCCAGGGAGCGGGAATATTTGTATCTTTTCATTTCAGGCACTGCCACGGCGCTCATGGTAGCGGCAGTAGCTGTGGTTGAGCCGCAAATGGCCCCAAAAGCTGTGCTGGCCGCGATGGTGGCCAGGGCGAGGCCTCCGGGCAGACTGCCGATCACCTTGTAGGCCGCGTCAAAAATACGCCGGCTTATTCCGGCATGGTATGCGATATAGCCCATCCAGACAAAAAGAGGGACAACTATGAGCGAATATGAGGCAAAAGTACTGTAAATCGTAGACGCGGCAATTGAAAGAGCGGCGTCAGGGGATATTAGGTACGCGTACCCGGCAATGCCAACCACAAGCATTACATAGGCAACGGGCATTCGTACTGCAATAAGGATAAAAACTAGTATAATGGAAAGAATACCTACTTGAACAGGGGGCACTAGTGATTTCCTTTATTGATGAGAAAAGTGATTGATTTGATGAGTTGGAGCAGGGCAGTGATTGCAAGCATAATCAGACCAGCGGCCACAAGGAAATAGACAGGATAAAGGGGGATGGACAGGGGGGATGTTTCAAGTCCCCTGACATAGGTCATTTTCGCATATTTGAGCAGGCCCCACCCAATGGCGGAAATAAAGATAAAGGAAATAAAACTGGTGAAGATATCAACTGCGGACTGTTTTTTTCTGGACAGTTTATCCAGCAGCAGGCTTACGGTAACGTGCCCCCTGGCAATGGCGCAGTAAGCAGCTCCCATGGATAAAATCACGGCACCCATTATTTCAACCAGTTCGTAGCTTCCAGGCAATGGTTTCCACCAGATGCGCATAAGGATGTTGGCCACGATAACCAGCATTACCAGCACCAGTGCAAACTGGGCAAACTGGGAGGTGCGTCTGGCCATGGAATGGATGATTTTTTCCAGGATGTTCAATTCTTGGGAGTTCAAAGTATCAGGTATTGAATTATTTAGATGGTTGCAGAATCAGTTCAAAAGAATTCCCCGGGCTGAGGGAAAAAGAGCTCAGCCCGGGGAAAATAATATTGAGAAAACAACTAGTTCTGATACATATCAGAGTATTTTTCATCCAGTTCCCTGGCTATTTCCACAGCCTGGGCGGCCGGCAGTCCCTGCCCCTCTCTTCTGGAAATCCATTGCTGAACCACAGGCTCAATTCTGTTAAGCCATTTCTGTGTTTCTTCTTCTGTAAGGTCAATTACCTGAATTTCCTGCTCCTGAACCGCCTGTTCCAGAATATCTTCTGAGAATTCATCCATCATGGTGGAATATTTTAAAACAAACTCATCGTTCATCTGATCGAAAACTGTCTGAATATCCGGAGGCAGAGAGTTCCAGGTATTCTTGTTCATGATTTTTATAAAGGCTATGTTGTACAAGAAGGGAGTATTGGTAACGTAATCAATGACTTCTGCCAGTCTGAAGGCCCTGAGGGTCTCATTGGGCGCCAGAATGCCATTGACCAGTCCCTGATCCAGGGCCAGGTAGGACTCGGACATGGGCATGGCGTGAGTAGCGGCGCCAAGCCTTTCAATGGAGGGAATGGTACCGCCCACAGCCCGGATTTCCATACCGCTCATGTCCTCAAGAGTGCGGACAGGTCTTTTGGACATGATATTTCCAGGTCCGGTTGCCCACAAAAACAGTACCTTGACATCATCAAATTCATCCTTGCCCAGATCCTGTTTGATCCTCTTGTAGCCTTCATTAATGGTCATGGAAGCGGCAGCTGCGTTAACATTGCGATATCCGGGCAGTTCAAAGGCCTCGATAAGGGGAAACATGCCAGGCGTGTATGATGGGCAGGTGGTTCCAAGGTCAGCCACACCAGTGGCCACTCCATTGTAGATTTCTGTTGCTCCCAGAAGGACTCCTCCGGGATGCAGGGTAATCCTTACCCTTCCGTCAGTTCTTTTTTCAATTTCATCCATCCACAACTGATGCATATGGGAGACCTGAAAAGCCGTTGCCGGCCAGAAAGTAGCCATTGAAAGGTTGATGGTTTCCTTTTTTGGTTCCAGCTCAGCAACATCGTCTGAGCCGCAACCCAGCATTGTCAGCACCGAGAATAATAGAAAAATGCCCAAAAAGATTTTAATTCCTGGTTTCATGGTACTTTACCTCGCAAAGTTAGATTAAGACAAAAATGGATCATCCCAAAAAAAAAATATTTCAAGGACTAAGGGCTTGGCGAAAAAAAAGGCAATCCTTACTTTTCTGGTGAGCGGAATATAATTATGTCAACGTATCTGATTTCTTAAAAATCAAAGCCTACCCCAATCATACTCAATTGTAAAACCTTTTTAACCCTTAACTATCTCACAACCAGTATGGGAGCATGCCTGCATGGAACCAAAGCAGTTTTCCACGTGATCAACCCCGTGTTTTTTCAGAATAGAAGCTGCAATGATGGCCCTCTGACCACTTCCGCAAAATGTGATTAATGGCCGTTCAGGTCTGATTTCACTCAGTCTATGTTCCAACTCTCCCAAAAAAATATTCTGGGCTCCTGGCAGATGACCTGCTATGAATTCATTCTTTGACCTTATGTCCAGAAGAGTGAATTTTTCTTTGCTGCTGATTTTTTTCTGGATTTCGCCGGCGAAAACACCCCGTATGCAGTCAAAGTTTTTACCCTTCACGGCCCACTCATTCATTCCCTGGTGGAGGTGATCCGCCACCCGGTCATAGCCGATCCTGTTCAGAAATCTGACAGCCAGGTCAATATCATCAAAAGAACTGGCTATAAGAAGAATATCATGGTCATAGGGAAGAAACCATCCAGCATATAAAGGAACCATGCCCAGAGGAATGGAGATGCTTCCCGGGATGAACGCCCCTGCAAAGGCTTCAGCGCTTCTGACGTCAATAGCCAGCATCCCGTCCCGCAGGCCTTTCTCAAACCTTTCAGCAGTCATTGGTGCCGGAGAATGAGATTTGCCAATGAGGGGGGCACCATTAAGGTTGTATTCTTCCATTCTGGCAAAGTAGGGCGGTCTCGGATGTATTTCCTGAATCTTGGTCTTAATGAACTTATCGCGGTCGGTGATCTGCAACAGAGGGCTATTTAGTCTTTCATAGCCAAGGGTTGAAAACTCACGCTTAGCAATGCCTGATCCACATACTGAACCGGCTCCGTGGGCCGGATACAGGATCACGTGATCACCCAGGGGAAGAATTTTTTTAAAAATGCTGTCAAAAAGGAGGCCTGCCATCAGTTCCTTCTGATCGGGGAAAAAATCCGTGCGTCCCACATCACCTATGAAAAGGGCGTCTCCGGTAAATACCCCCACCGGGTCTGAACCTGACTCAGAGTCATAAAGAATAATGGATATACTCTCATGGGTGTGACCGGGTGTTTTAATGGTTTCAAGGGTGATGCTGCCCAGTTTGAAAATATCACCTTCATTGGTGGTTTTTCCATAGGAAAAGGGCAGTTCAGCCCCGTGATAAACTTCGGCGCCGGTCATTGCCGCCAGCTCTGTTGAACCAATGACGTAATCTTCGTTGCGATGGGTTTCAAAGATATGGGTGATTCTGCTACCCTGCCTGTGCGCTACTTCCAGGTAAATATCGCAATCCCGCCTGGGGTCGATAACAGCGGCTCTGCCCTTATCTCCCATGATATAGGAAAGGTGGGAAATACCCTGTGATTTGATTTTTTCCAAAAACATTGCCGACTCGTTAAGTTAAACTTTTTGGTTTTCAGCTGTCCACTATTCGACAGAATAAGCTGACCGTGCTACGGGCCTGAACCTGCCTGCATCTATTTTTTCTTTGCCTGTTCTGGACCTGTTTCAGCCTTATCCCCGGACTTCTGGTTCTGGGCCGTTTTGGGAACCAGCTTTATTTGAGGAATCAACACCTTGCTGACATACAAAACTTCCTCCACGTCCTTCAGTTCTTCCCAGCCCGGATTCTGCTGGTCAAAGGTTTCCGGGGCCTCAATAAGACTTCCGTCTTTTTTCTTAAACAGGTACATGCTCATTCTCCTTGTAATAAAACTTGCAAAAGTTTCAATAAGATATCCTTGTGCAATATACTGATCAATCTCTTCACGGGTGAAAAACTCACATGGGAATTTTTTGCATATTCTGGCGCATCTGGCAGGTGTTGTATAATAGCTGCCTGATAATTTGTGCTGGGCCGGGCAATAAATATTTTTATACATTCTGGATGGATAGTTCAGTTTTATTCACTTATTCGCCAACCAAAACCTCAATCTCAGCCTCCTGAATGGTGACACCTTTGTACTTAATCAAGGGTTTAATCACTCTGGAAACAATCTGTTCACCAGGCAGCAGTTCATGGGTCAGGAAAAATTCTGCCCTTGCCTCCATACCTTTATGATATTTCTTGTCCTGTAGATCAATCAGTTCGTAACCCTTTTCTCTGAAAGCGGTCCAAAGTCTTCTGAGGGACTCCTTAAGTTCGTCAAAAACCTGAGATTTTTCAGACAAATCCCTGTTTCTTTTCATTATCCTGTAAATCTCCTCTCCCAGAATAATGGCCAGAGAATGATCAGTAACGTGGCCTGAATCGGGAGAATCGGAATGGGGTGTTTTCGTGTCCTCTTGAGACATGGCAAAAAGTTGTTTTTCCAGGAGTTCAACCAGTCTTGTATCCAGGGCAGCTCCCTGCTCCTCAATTTTATGGTTCAGCTCAGAGTTTTTTTGTTCAAGTTTGCGGTTAAACCTCGTTGCTTTTCTCCTGGAGGAAACAGCCATAAAAAAGGTCATGAGAATGAGAAGACCAAGACTAAGGATCGCAGCGGCAGCCAGAATTTCGCGTTCATTTATATGTTCATTCAAAAGGGAGATACGGGACTCGGCTGCTCTGATTCTTTCAACCACACCCTGGTCAGTAAAAGAGATTTTTTCAGAAAGACCCGCGATTTCCTCACGGATGCTTTTCTCTATCTCCTCAACAGTATTAATATGTACTTCCAACTCCTGTTGGACCATGGATACTAATTCATCAAATTCTGATTCAATATTGGAAATGTTGCCTGCAATATCAGAAACGCGCTGTTCAACAGCCTGGATTTCATCGATTCTGGAGAGATCTTTTTCCAGCCTGGCGGTGAGATCAGAAATTCTGCTGCTGACTGCTGTAATCTTTCCCTCAGTTGCGGAAATATTATTTTCAACCGCGGTAATTTTTTCATCAGTCTGTTTCTGGCCAGCCCTGATTCCGGTCAGATTTTGCTCAATACTGCTCAAACCCTCATCAAGATCCTTCAGGTTTTCATCATATCCGTCCATGTTAACTTTGAGTTCGCGGATATTTTTGTTTATAATTTCTATATATTCTCTAAGCAGGGATTGTTCCTGGGACAGCATGATCTCGGTTTCGGAAATCTTTCGTCCCAGTTCCAGCCTGAGAGATTCAAAGTCTTCTTCAAGTCTCATCATTCGGGTGGTCTGGCGATCGCGCAATGCAGCTTCGCTTTTGACAAGATCATCCATTTGTCTGCGGATTTGACCCAGCTCTTCTTGAATACCCGCGAGCCGGGAAGAATCCGGCTCCTGTGCGAATACTCCGGTGGACATTAAAAAAATGGCTATCATGATGAACAAAGTTAATTTCATCTAAGGGCACCTCCGGCTATTACAGATCACAGAAAAATGATTTTTTAAACATTGTTGCCGGTCAAAAATTCGATCTGAGCTGGTTTTGTCATTTCTTAACCCATCAGTAGCATGGATATACAACAAGGTGATACGTGTGAGGTGTTGGCCTCTGCTTTTATACCCGGACATCCTGATTTCTGATAAGCTGGTCCAGGAAGTTGATCATGAATTCCCTTTGTTCAGGGTTGGCGTAAGTAATACAATCACAGCGGATTTTTTCTTCACAGCGGACAAGCAGTTCCAGTTTGAGCCAGTTGTTTCCAGCCTCAAGAGCCAGATAATGAGGGCCGCAATCGTTTTTATGCTCCTCTTGTTTTTGGGAAAGCAGATTTTCAGGCAGAATGAACCAGAACAGACCATCAACTGGAATCTTATAAGCTTTTTGTGAGAGTGATTCCAGAAGCTTGGACATGTCCGAGGTATTAATTTCCTGAATCAGATAGGATCTCATTTTTCTTTTCCTTTTATTTTGCGTTGATGGGCGTCTTCAGGGATATGTTCATCATCTAGGTTGAAAATTCTTCTGGTCAGGTCGATAAACTTCTGCGAGGTTCCTTCTTCCCTGGCTCTTCTTTTGAGGAAGACAATGGGTTCGTGGTAAAGCTTTCCCACAATGGACAGAGCCAGTTGTTCCATGGCCCTGCGATTGGATTCGCTGAATTCCGGACCCAGGCTGCGCAGCGTTTTCTTCAGTTCCTTTCTGGCCACTAGTTCGCCTCTGTTCAAAAGATCAACTATCGTCGGACTGAGATCAAGGGATTTGAGCCAGTCTGAAAATTTTTCAACTTCCTGGTGGATTATTTCTCTGGCTTTGTCAGCCTCTTCTCTGCGGTTGGCCAGATTTTCCTCAACCACTTCCTTTAAGTCATCTATATCGTAAAGATAAACATTATCCAGCTGATTCACGTCAGGATCAATATCCCTGGGCACCGCGATATCAATGAAAAACATTGGCCGGTGTTTTCTCTTTTTAAGGACTTGCCTGACCTGGGCCGCGCTGATAATGGTGGTTCTGGCCCCTGTGGAACTGATGATGATGTCTGCCTTGTGCAGGTTTTCCAGCATTTTCTCCATGCACATTGATTGGCCGTTATATCTGCCAGCCAGTTCCTGAGCTCTTTCCGGGGTTCTGTTGGCCACCATTATGTCCTTAAGGCCACTGTTCAGCAGATGAAGTGCAGCCAGTTCAGCCATCTCACCGGCGCCAATGAGCATTGCCCTGTGGTTCTGCAGTTCACCGAATATTTTTTTGGCCAGTTCTACAGCTGCGTAACTGATGGATACAGCGCTGGAGGATACAGCGGTTTCTGTACGGATTCTCTTGGCAGCGGAAAAAGATTTGTGCAAAAGACGGTTGATGATTACTCCGGCGGTTTTTTCATCTACTGATTTGCGGTAGGCATCCTTGAGCTGACCAAGTATCTGGGGCTCCCCCAGGACCATGGAGTCGAGACTTGCGGCCACGGAGAACAGGTGGTTGACAGCCTCAAGACCTTCAAAGGTATAAATATGCTTTTTGAGCAGACCAGGATCCTGTCCGCAGAATCCTGCCCAATATTCAAGAACCCTGGATGCGACCTCATCAAGTTTTTTTTCGCTGACGCAAAGGATTTCAACCCGGTTGCAGGTGGAGAGGACGAGAGTCTCTTTGATGGGACCTTCTTTGTCCATAAGCCCGATATTTATAGGGTTGAAACCGCTCAGGGCGAATTTCTCCCTGATTTCGATTTCAGCGGTTTTATGGTTGAGTCCAAAAAGATATATTTGTTGTTCCATTAGGGCCTTAAGCTGTGGTGAGTTTCAGTAAAGAAATTAATGCCCACGAATGACGCCAGGGTTAATAGAAAAATAAGGATGATAACCTGGGCCGGCTTTTTACCCTTCCACGCGCCGGAAACCCTTCTGTGGAAAAGCCAGGCAAAAGCGAACCAGATGATTACGGTGACGACTTCCTTGGGGTCCCAGGTAAAGATTGTTTTCCAGGTAAAAGCGGCCCAGATGAATCCTGACAGTACTCCTACCGTGTAGAGCGGGAAACCTATGATTACAGCCAGATGATTGACCCGGTCAAAGCTGTGCAATGATGGCATGTCTTTGGATACATTGCCCAGTTTGGCTTTGGACTTGATTTTTTTATCCAGGTATATGTAAGTGGCGCCTGCTCCAAAAGCCATGGCCAAAAGAGCCATGCTTATGAACAGTGATCCAATATGCAATCCAAACCAGAGACCCTGAAGGATTCCAGGAATGGGAAGGGTGGAAGGGGAAATGGCCAGTGAACCTGTAAAGACAAGAAGGGCCATTGGAGCGGCTGTAATGGACAGGAACTTGAGTTTGAGCCTCCACCATAACAAAAAATAAATCAGAAGAAACGACCAGGCTAGAAGGCTTATGTAGAACTGGCTTTGGGTCAGTATTTCCCCTATGCCCAGAACGTATTTCAGAACAAGATCAAGACTGTGCAGCCCAAAACCTGTGGCGGTTATGATGACAGATCTGTCCTGGGTCTTTTTGCTGGAGTAGATCAGTCCAAGCAAAAATGAAAGCGCTCCGGTAAAATAAAGTAGAGCGATGAAAAAATCCAGAATCCTAAAGGAGAGCATCGATTATCCCTTCTATCCGGTTATGGGTATCAGTGGGCAGAATATCAAGCAACAGGGCTTCAAGTTCCTTTCCGCGACCAGACTTAAGAAGCTCTGCAGCATGCGAGTCAACAATTTTGTTGAAATACTCCCTGTTTTGGGCCTGAGGAAGCTTCAGGGGCAACAGGATTTGTCTAACTTCTGCCAGGAGTGCGGTCAATAGGGCGTATTCAGGACCGTAAATATCGTGTAGATTCTTTTTGATTCTGGCGGTGAGAGCAGGACTGCAGCCACAGGTGGAAACAGCTATTATCAAATCCTGCCTGGAAAAAACTCCGGGCAGGATGAAATCGCCCTGCTCGGGTCTTTCAGCCACATTGCACCAGATATTTCTTTTCCGGCAGGCCTGGACAACAATATTATTGACCTGGGGATCACTGGTGCAGGCAAAGACCAGATGGCATCCCCGGAGGTGTTTATGGGTGAAAGCTTCCCCTAAATGCCTGATTATTTTTCCAGGATCAGGTATGTCAACACCACTTACATACTGATCCACCACAATAATTTCGGCAGGCGAGCACTGTACAAGAGTCTGTATTTTCCTAAGACCTACTTTGCCCGCTCCTACAACCATGCAGGTTTTATGACTGAGGTCTAAAAAAATTGGATAGTAGCGCATGTTTTCCTTGGAAATTCTGAATTAAGGCACTAAGACACCAATAGACCCTGCATTGATTTCCACAAAAAATAATGGACGTGGGGGTCCAGGTTGCCCGTAATCATAACTTGATATAAGAACCATGTCTGTGGACTGGAAAATTTAAGTTTTTATCCCTGGCAACTCAACGAATCTTTTTGCCAGGCCATTTAAGTATTTATTGCGGACCGCCCCTTTTGTAAAGTCTTTGCAGACCTTTTCAGGTTTATGATGGCCGTGTTTTGTTCAAGGCCGGCATGGCCGCAATTGACCGGGCACGGTTACTGAATTGATGATCATGAAACATAATTCAAGGGTATCATGATATATTTGCTGGAAAGCGAGTCATTTAGAGTTTGGACAAATAAATGATTAAAGATAATTATGGCCGTGCAGTCAGCTATTTGCGTCTGAGCATAACTGACAGGTGTAATCTGAACTGTTTTTATTGCCGTCCCTGCAGAAATACGCGTTTTATTCCTCATAACGAAATCCTGACTTATGAAGATATGTTCTACCTGTTGGAAGTTGTCTCCAGGATGGACGTTCAGAAGGTACGTTTAACCGGGGGCGAGCCTTTTGTCAGGCGTGATATTCTCTATTTTCTAAACAGGCTGAAAAACAGCTTTCCTGAGCTTGATATCAGACTTACCACCAATGCTACACTTATTGCCGGTAAAATCAGGGCCTTGAAGGATATCGGCATAAAGGGCCTCAATATTTCCCTGGATACACTGGATCGGGAAAAATATCAGCGGATCACCGGACGCGATTTTTTAAATAATGTCCTGACCAGCATTGACCGTTGTCTGGAAGTTGGGATCAGAGTCAAGATTAATGTGGTTGCCCTTAAGGGAGTCAATGACCATGAGCTTGAAGATTTTGTCAATATGGCGCTGTCCAGGCCTCTGGACGTGCGCTTTATAGAATTCATGCCCATAGGTCAGAAAACCCTCTGGCAGAAAGAACATTTCTGGTCATCTGACGAAATCCTTCAGTCCGCACAAAAGATAACAGAGCTGAAACCTGTCGCGGACAAGGATATGAACCACGGCCCGGCCAGGATTTACAGTCTGCCTCAGGGGCAGGGCAGGATAGGAGTCATTTCACCTTTAAGCAATCATTTCTGTCTGACCTGCAACAGGTTCAGGATCACAGCGGATGGCCGCCTAAGAACCTGTCTTTTTTCAGACAAGGACTACAGATTGCTGCCTTTGATCCGTTCCCCCAGAATAAACAATGACCAATTGAAAAAAGTTCTTGAAAGGGCTGGACTCAAAAAACCCATGGGGCATGAGATCATGGGCCGGAATAATAAAGACCGGAAAAGCATCTGTGAAAGAGTCATGTCATCAATCGGAGGATGAAGATCTGAAATCAGAGGTCGGACGTCGGAAGCCGGATGTCAGATGTCTGATGTCAGAGGTCGGAGAACAAGAGAATTGACTCCTGGTCGCTGCTCAACATACTGCCTTTAATGTCCCTAATAAAACAATGCTCAAAGTTACAATAGACCTAGAGGCCATCAGGCATAATTATCATGTCCTGAAGTCAGAATCAGGGGTGGAGGTAATGCCTGTGGTCAAGGCTGACGCCTACAGCCACGGCATTGAAAGGGTGGCCGGGACCCTGTTTGCTGAAGGGGCCAGGACTTTTGGAGTTGGTACTGTGGACGAGGGGGTACTTCTGAGAAAGTCACTGCCTCAGGCAACCATATATTCCCTTCTTGGTCCCCTTGGCCTTGATGATTATAAAAATCTGATTATTTTTGGCATAAAGCCTGTTATTCATTCCTGGGATCAATTGACCACACTGGCAGAGTGCCTGACCTTAAAGGATCAGCTGAGAATCGGGCTGAAGTTCGATACGGGAATGAGCAGGCTCGGGTTTAAACCTGAAGCCTGCGGCCGTCTTGTGGAGTTTTTCAGAGTCAACCCGGCCCTGAATCCAGACATGATCTGCTCACATCTGGCCTTTGCTGATAATCCGGACATGGGGCATCAGGCCCGCCAACAGCTTGAAGTATTGAACTCCGTGTGTGAAGCCTTTAATCAGTCTGGCTATAAACATAAAAGATCCCTGGCCAACTCAGCGGCTATCCTTAATTTTCAGCAGTCTCTGGGAGATCTGGCCAGGCCCGGGATAGCTCTTTACGGGGGCAATCCCTTTGTGAACACAGCAATTGCGGAAAAAGGACGCCGTCTCAAACAGGCCATGCATGTCAGCGCACCTGTGCTGTCTGTGCATCAGCTGCCCAAAGGCCAGGGCATAAGCTACGGCCTGACTTTTACCGCGCCAAGAGATATGCGGGTGGCCATAATCGGATGCGGCTACGCGGACAACTATGCCAGATCCCTGTCCAATAAGTCATGGATGCTGTTTGACGGACACAGGCTGCCGGTTCTTGGCAGGGTCTGCATGCAGCTGACTGCTGTTGATGTTTCATCTGTGCCGGAGATATCCTTTGGAGACCAGGTTTTTGTTCTGGGAGGTCCTGGATCTGGCTGCATTGACGTGCACGAACTGGCAGGATGGTGGAAAACAATATCCTATGAGGTTTTCTGTCTGCTGGGCAAAAATGAAAAAAAATACATCAACTTCTGAACACTCCATGTTTTAAATGTGGATTCTTCTTTCATTTCTTACGGCAGTCTGCGAAGCTTTCAAAGACGGACTGTGCAAGAAATCCCTAAAGGACTTCGACTTTTTCACCATATCCTGGGCCTGGAAGGTTTTCAGTCTTCCATTTATTCTTCCCCTGATTTTTATCACGCCCATACCAGAGTATATACCCGGCCGGTTCTGGATGGCTCTTGTGGTGGGAGGGGGTCTGAATATCCTGGCCACTCTTCTTTATATCAGGGCCATAAACCTGTCTGATCTGTCCATAACCCTTCCCCTGCTCAGCTTTACCCCTGTATTTCTTCTTTTTACCTCGCCTCTCATGGTGGGGGATATTCCAACACTTCCCGGCTATGCAGGGGTATTTTTAATTTTTGTCGGTTCGTATCTTCTGGGAATAAAAGACAGGTCATCAATTATCAGCCCCCTGGCAGCCATTGTCAGAGAGCCGGGGGCCAGGCTGATGCTCTTGGTGGCCCTTATCTGGAGTGTTGCCGCCAATATGGACAAGATCGGGGTACAGGCCACTAGTCCTTTTTTCTGGGCTGTCTGTGTGCAGAGCTTTATTTCCCTGGGCCTGACCATTGTTCTGTTTTTGAAGCGGTCGGCTTTAAGGGGCAGGACCGCAGGCAATCTGAAGTTTCTTCTCCTTATCGGCTTCTTTACCGGGGCAGGATTTGTTTTCCAGATGACCGCCATCAATATCGGTCTGGTCCCATACGTGATCGCCATTAAAAGGACCAGCATCATAATGGGCGTGCTTATTGGCGGACTGTATTTTATGGAAAAGGATCTCAAAACCAGATTTACAGCGGCCGCGGTGATGCTGGCCGGCGTTTTTCTCATTGCTCTTACATAAAAACAGTCTAGCCGCCCGAGTTTTTTCTGCGGAACAGGGATTTTTCCAGTTCCACCAGGAAAAATACAGCCATGCCGAAAATCAAGATTTTTACCCAGGCCCATAAGTCAAGGGCTTCGGTCTGGAAGAGAAACTGCATTGGCGGCAGGTAGGTAAAACTCAGCTGAAGAACCGCCAGGACCGATATGGAGATCAAAACTGGCCTGCTGCCGATTATGCCCTGTAAATTCAGGGACGACTCGTAAATATAACGGCTGCTGAACAGGTAAAACACCTGGGCCATGACCAGGGTGTTGATGGCCGAGGTACTGGCCAGGTTCTGTGACCCGCCATCGGCAAGGACAAGCTTGTAATGCCCAAGGGCGCCGATCACCATTAAAATCGAGACAAAGGTCACTCTCCACAGCAGAAAGCCCGATACCAGCTCTTCGTCGGAAGGCCTGGGGGGCCTTCTCATAACATTGGCTTCAGAAGGTTCAAATGCAAGGGCTAAAGCCAGACTGACGGCGGTGACCATGTTTATCCACAGAATCTGGGGGGGGCTGATGGGCAGGGAGAACTGTCCTGTGGCGTCAACCAGACCTATGCCCATGAGGATTGACGTGATAACCACCAGGGCCTGTCCGCCGTTGGTGGGAAGAATAAACAGAATGGCCTTTTTGAGATTGTCATAGACGGTTCTTCCCTCTTCAACAGCATTGGCTATGGAGGCGAAATTATCATCCGCCAGCACCATATCTGAAGCTTCCTTGGCCGCTTCAGTGCCGCTTCTGCCCATGGCTACTCCCACATCTGCCCTTTTCAGGGCTGGGGCGTCGTTGACTCCGTCTCCAGTCATGGCCACGATATGCTTTCCGGCCTGCAGAGCTTTGACCAGCCTCAGCTTATGCTCCGGACTGGTCCTGGCGAAAACATCGATTTTCGGAGTGACCTTCTCCAGTTCCTCGTCGCTCTTCTTTTCAAGATCCTGGCCGGTCAGAGCGGTCTTTCCATCGCCTATGCCCAGTTTTTCAGCTATGGACAGAGCGGTCAGGACATGGTCGCCGGTGATCATCTTGACTCTTATCCCGGCTGAACGGCATTCTTTGACAGACACGCAGTCGCCGATGAGCTTGGCTGCAGCCTCAATGGCTTCTTCCCTGGGGGGATCAATTATTCCAAAAAGGCCGAGGAGAGTGAATCCTTGTTCAACATCACTGTCTTTGATTTCTTTGCGGCCCTGATCCGCTTTTTTAACAGCCACTGCCAGCAGCCGCTGTCCTTTGGAAGCGATATCCTCACCCTGTTCTTTCCAGAATTCCTGTTCAATGGCTCTGTCTTCCTGAAGGTGTCTCTGGTGAGAGCATCTTTCCAAAACCCTTTCCGGTGCTCCTTTAAGGATGATTATAGTTTCGTCATTTCCAGACCGGTTGAGGGTGGCCATGAATTTTTTTTCTGAGCTGAAGGGCATTATATTCAGCCTGGGATTTTCCTTGTTAACCTGGTCATGAGCCAGACCGGCCTTCATGGCCACTGTTACCAGAGCGCCTTCAGTTGGTGCGCCATCAAGCTTCCACTGACCTTCCCCGGAGTCGTGAATAAGGGCTTCATTGCATAATAGTGAGGATTTGAGCATCTCCATGAGCACTGTATGTTCTTTTGGATCAATCTTGCTGCCTTCATGAGTGAATTCTCCCTCTGGTGAATAACCAGCCCCGCTCACCTGGTAAAGATTGTCAATGGTCCTGATACTCTGGACTGTCATTTCATTCTTGGTCAGGGTTCCGGTTTTGTCTGAACAGATTATGGTCACTGAGCCAAGGGTTTCCACCGCCGGGAGTCTGCGTATGATAGCGTTTCTTCTGGCCATTCTCTGCACACCTATGGCCAGGGTTATTGTCATGATGGCGGGCAGTCCTTCGGGGATTGCGGCTACAGCCAGGCCTACTGCTGCCAGAAACATGTCGCTGGGCCCATAATCCCTGATTACTATGCCGAAGAAAAAGGTCAGTCCCGCCAGAAGCAGAATGGCAATGGTGAGCATATGTCCGAATTTAGCCACCTGCCTGAGCAAAGGGGTTGTCAGGCTGTCCACCTGGCTTAACATGGAGCTGATGCGCCCGATCTGGGTAAGTTCCGCTGTAGCCACAACCACTCCCCTGGCCTGTCCATATGTAACCAATGTCCCTGAATAGGCCATGCCTGATCTGTCTCCAAGGGTAGTGTCCTCATCCACTTCATAGGTATTTTTGCTGACCGGTACGGATTCTCCGGTCAGGGCTGATTCGTTAATCTGGAGATCACTGGTCTCAAAAAGTCTGAGATCAGCTGGCACCTTATCACCTGGTTTGAGAACAACCACGTCTCCGGGTATCAGATTCTGAGCTTCGATTGTTGTCCTTTTGCCGTCCCTTAAAACCACAGCCTTAGGAGCCAGCATGCTTCTTATGCTGTCCAGGGATTTTTCAGCCTTTCCTTCCTGGATAAAGCCAATGAGTGCGTTGACTATGGTCACTCCAAAGATGACAATGGAGTCAACCCATTCCTGCAGCAAAGCTGTCACTACAGCTGCAACCAGCAATACATAAATGAGGACATTATGAAATTGGAGAAGGAAGCGCATTAGAGGACCGCGTTTTTCAGACTGGGCCAGGGTGTTGGGGCCAAATTCTGCCAGCCTTTCCCGGGCCTGATCAGATGTCAGGCCTTCAGATGAAGATTCCAGTATTTCAAATGCTTCTTCGGCAGGAACTCCATGCCACTTTTTTTTCTGGGTGATTTTTGATTTGTCAACCACTTTGGTTCTCCTTAAGATAAACTTAGACTGATTTTAACTTTGCCAAGTATAGTTATGTTTGTCTATGTCTGCAATATTGAAATCCATAATCATCTCTTAAACACTTGGCATTACAGAAAAAATTAAATAATCTTAGAACTGATTCATCATAATGATTTTGCCGGGAAAATATTAAATCAGGCTGTATCCCAGTCTAGCTTAAGAACTGATATCTGGAAAATCTGAACAAATGTTCAGGATTGAGAAAAGTTAAAATAATCCTTTTTTAAAGAAAATTGATGAAATTTGAAGAAAATTAAATCTTACCATGTTGATAAAATAAATTAATCTGTGAATAAGTTATCCTTTCCCCTCATGAGCACTGGATTTTTCGGCTTGTCTTATAAACAGCAGTCAGGTCATTATAAAAAACAATTTTTGGAAAATAATTGAATAATTAAACCATGTTATGTTGTAAAAAGAATAAAAGAAATATGAGGTGAAATAGCCATTTTTTTCAGGTTGCCACGCGAAAGATGATTTGAGTAGAAATGTTCCTCATGATGAACGCGTGGGAAAGAATCCTAATAATCCTTGAAAAATCTCTGAAACCTGGACTTTTTAAGCTCTGGATTAGACCCCTCAGAGGAATTTTTGATCCTGAATCCGGACGCCTCAGCCTTGAGGCCCCCAACGAGTTCATTGCCTCCTGGGTCAAAGAGAAGCTGGAAAGCGCAATTCTTGAGTCCTCTCAGGATGTTCTGGGCCTGACTCCTGAACTGTTAATCACATGCAGCAGTAATAACAACGGTCACTCCAGTCCCATCAGGACCTGCAGAAATATTATAAGGCAAGAGCAACCAGCCTTGCCGGTCAACACTCCATTGAAAGTTGTTTCCAGCTTTCAGTTCAGCTTTGATGACTTTGTCGTTGGTCCCTGCAATGAGCTGGCCTTTGTGGCTTCAAAAAGTTTCTGCCGGGAAAATATTTCTTCTGATCAGCTTTTTCTCTGTTCCTCAACCGGGCTGGGCAAAACCCATCTTGCACAGTCTATGGGCAGTTTTATGGCCGCCCAGGCCAACAGGAAAAATGTCCGTATTGCCTATCTCACCGCGGAAGAATTTGCCAACCAGCTGGTTATGGCCTTGAAAGCAAAAAGAATGGAAGAATTCAAGGCCAGGTTCAGAGATCAGATCGATGTGCTTTTGCTTGAGGATATTCATTTTTTTCAGGGCAAAGAAAAGATTCAGAATGAATTTCTTTCCACCTTCAATTCTTTGCAGTGCCAGGGTAAAAAGATTGTGCTCACCAGTACCTTTTTGCCTAAGGAATTGAGCGACATCGATTCCAACATTGTTTCACGAATGTGCAGAGGGTTCCTAGCCGTTATTGACAGGCCGGATATGAGTACCAGGCAGGAGATAGTCAGAAACAAGGCTAATTCTCTTCAGGTAAATCTGTCCGATGATGTGACTGATTATCTGGCTGGAAGTATTCAGAATGATATCCGTCAGCTGGAAAGCTGCCTTCATAACCTGGTGTTCAAGGCCAGGATGCTCAAAGAGAGCATTACCCTTGATCTGGCCATGCAGGTTATTCAGAATTATGATATTCAGAATAATAAAATGGACCTGGATCAGATACTTGATCATGTCTGCAAGCTGTTTCAGGTTTCCCGGGAAGGAATTTGTTCAAAAAGCAGGAAAAAACAGCATGTCATGGCCAGGAATGTTGCTTTTTATATCGCCAGAAGATTCACTGACTTTTCTCTTAAAGAAATCGGCTACAGGCTGAACCGCAGACATTCAACTGTTATCAAGGGAATCACCAATGTTGAGAAGGAGATTTCCCGCAAGTCGCCTCTGGGTCGGCAGCTGAAGCAAACCGTGAATCAAATCCTGGCTTAGATCGTTGTCAATTCCATATTACCCCATACCATCAAATCTTCTCCCATCTGGGCCAGAACTCCGGTAATACCCTTTTTTTCCAGATGCGGTCTCATCCTGTTGATCCGGGTCAAAGATTTTCTGGATTGGAGCATATTGCAAAGAGCAGTGGCTGCGGCGTCAGCTACGGCTCCGGAACCGGCCCTGACAGTCACAAGATCGCCTCGTCCCAGGCTCAGGGAATGTCCGATGGTCGAGTATGACGAACAGATAGCGCAAGGGGTCTCCTCTTTATATATTTTTATGCCCAGTGCAACAGGCTCCTGTGGATGAGGAAGCAAGCCCACAACCCTGTCAAATCTGGAATGAATGTATATATCCCCTCCGTTTTCCACCAGGAAGTCAGGGCTGATTCTGCTTGCATGGTCAGCTATATCCTGAGATATGGCACCGGCAACAGCAGCCATGGGCCCAACTCCGAATAAACTGGCCGCCCGGGCCATTTTCCTGACGATTTCAGGCGAGTTTTCCCTGATTGCCACCGGCACAAGGGATGAAGCGAATTCCGGATGCAGCAGGATATACCCCTTGATTTCCCTGCGCACCAGGCTCAGTCTGTCCAGAACAGGGAATCTCAGGTCTTGCGCGCTGATTATATATAGATCGCTCTGCTCCAGGACCACCTGATATGATAGTTCTCCACGGGCCGGGCCGCAGAGCTTTCTGTAGGATCGGACATGGTCTGAATATTTCATTATCCGTAAGTAGTCGGCTGCCGTGCCGGCGCTGGCCTTTAAACTGGTTTTTATCTATTATGCCAAGGGGCTGATCTGTCAAAAAACTGGTTAACAGGCATTTTAAAAATCATTTCCAGGTGTCGAGGAACCACAGAAGTTAACAATGATATCAGTAATCATTCCAACACACAACAGGGCCGCTGTCCTGGGAAGGGCTGTGTCATCCGTGCTGGCCCAAAGCTTCAAAGAAACGGAATTGATCATTGTGGACGATGGTTCCGCTGATGAAACCCGGCAAATAGTGCAGTCTTTCAAGGACAAAAGATTAACCTATTATCATCAGAAAAACAAAGGGGTTTCATCAGCCAGAAATCTGGGGATGAAGAAGGCTTCAGGGCAATACATCGCTTTTTTGGATTCTGATGATTACTGGCTTCCGGAAAAACTTGAGCATCAGCTCAGGTTTATGCTGGATGGTGGCTTCAGTATTTCCCAGACTCAGGAAATATGGATAAGAAACGGGAAAAGGGTAAACCCCATGGACAAGCATGAAAAGCCATCTGGCTGGATTTTTGAAAAATCACTAGAGCTTTGCCTGGTCAGCCCTTCCTGCGTTTTAATGGAAAAGAACCTGTTTCATCAGGGATATTTATTTAATGAAAATCTTATGGCCTGCGAGGACTATGATCTTTGGCTCAGAATAAGCCTTGAATATCCTGTGGCTCTTCTGCCCGGAGCCCTGACCGTCAAAACCGGAGGACACCCTGATCAGTTGTCCGGAAAAATAATCGGTCTTGATCTTTTTCGGATATATTCTCTCCTGGAGCTGGAGAAGAATCACCGCCTGAGCGGTGACAAAAAAATAATGCTGCAAAGGGTTCTCTTGAAAAAGGCCGGGATATATTTCAGGGGATGTCTCAAAAGGGGCCGACAAGTTGAGGCCATGAGGGTCAGAGAGCTCCTTGAAGGCAGAATATAGAAGGGCCGGTGAATCAGATGACTAGCGAATATTCAGGTTGTTGAAATTGAAAAATCATTGACTAGCCCATTTCCTTTTTGCTGACGGCTTGACTTTTGACGGCGTCCAGGATGTCGGAAAGAACCGGCTTGACATTTTCGCGAATGTCTCCGGCTACGATTATAAACAGCAGGTCGTCACCGGGCTTGAGAATCCCCTCCCTGGCCTGAACAACTATCCTGAAGATGCCTGGTCTTTTTTCAAAGTTCTGCCTGATTTCCTCAATCCTTTCATAGTCAGGTGTTACTTCAATTCTGGAAACCCTGGAACCGTCTTTTCTAGACCAGGCGCGGACTACCCCGTTATGAATCAGAAGCATGCCCACATTTTCACAAAAACCAGGCTCCTGTTTAAGGGCCTCAATAGTTTTGGAGATGTCCATCCGAATTACCCGCGTTTTTTGAGGTTTAAGGAATATTTTAATAAATTTATGCGGTTATTTTATTAAAGATCAATAAAAAAGCGGACCTTGCGGCCCGCTTTTTTATGCATGAAATACTGGATTTGATTAGACGCATCCGGTTGGCTTCGGGAGGCCGGCCATTTTACATGCTCCCTTACCCGGTCCGGAGGGGAACAACTCATAGATATGTTTGAGTTTGAATCCGGTTACCTTGGAAAGGATACGAACCATGGGTGCGATACCATTCTTTTTGTAGTAATCCTGCAGAAAATCAATCACCTTGCGGTGCTCATCAGTCATTTCCTTGATTCCTTCGGATTCTTTTACAAACTCCACCCATTCAGGGCTCCAGTCCTCAAACTTTTGCAGGAAACCATCTTCATCAACCTCAAATTGTTTCCCCTGAAATTCCACAAGTGCCATACTAATTACCTCCTTAATTGATTTTCAGAAAAATCGCCGACCTTGTCAGCGTCAAATGCAAAGTGCATTTGATTCATGAAAAGTATTCTAGTTTCGTTAAACAAAACAAATTCTATTTAAAATCCATAATGCTTTTTTGTCAATGCCTTTATTGGTAATAATTGATTTTATATTCACAAACTGATTTCATCAAGACTTTTTTTTGCGTAGTCAAGGGACGGATCAAGCTCCAGGGACCTGGAAAGCATCTCTGCAGCGGCTATTTTCCGGCCGGTCTTTTGGTAGCATAGTCCAAGATTGGCCATATCAGTGGCTGAACCGCTGTCTAGTTCCAGGGCTTTTTGAAAGTCCAGGGCTGCTTTTTCATACTGTTTCTGCTTATAGAAAGCTACTCCCCGAAGATTAAAATATTCTTTGACCAGGGGGTCCAGGTCCACGGCTCTATCCAGAAAAGGCAGGCTTTCCTGCCAGCGGTCCATTAGAGATAATGTATACGCGCAATAAAATGTATTCAGGGCCAATGATTCACTGTCTGGCTGAACTTTTTCACCTCTCAGAAAATGCTTCAGGGCCGGATCAGGATTGTTCATGCGCAAAAACAGCAATCCCTTAAAGAAAGGAATATAGAAGGCATCGGGGTATATATACTCCAGTTGCTCAAGTTTGTCTCTGGCTGTGGAAATGTCGGCTTCCTCAGCCAGAATCCGCCCAACAATCATGCCAATACTGGAGTGAGGGGTTCTCTCCCTAAACAGGAAACCTGGTACAAAATTATAATTAGTCGGTACTTCCAGGTCGGGATGTTTTGTTGAAACAGAGTACAGGGAGTATCCCATGCTCGAAAGGCCACGGCAGAGGTTTGCAAGCTCCTGTCCCATATCCTGATGGGAAATGTCCGGCAGAGTCGAGATGTTTACGAGATCTCCTCTGGTCAACCATTGGATTTCGTTTAATGAAGCAAACTTGGGCAGGCCGGATGCCTCGTAATTGCTTCCGGAATGAAAATCTCCGGCCAGCTGGGCAACTTCAGTCAAGGCGCGAATGGAGGCCTTATCAGGATCAGTAGAGGTCCCTGCGGCGAAAACAATTTCACTCAGCTGAGGAAATGTGCTTGGGTCGTAGGCAATGGCTCCAACTGTGGGAACGGGAAAACCGAAGGTAAGGTCTTTGAGCCAGACTTTTATGCCGTGACTGGTGAATCTGGATAAAAGATTTTTCAGAATCGGGTGGGTTATGGAATCAGGGTCAATAGTCGGCGTAACAGGGCGTTCTCTGTCCAGGATGGCGTTGGTATGTCTTTCCACCAGTTCACAGGCTCCCTGGAGGATGGATTCCTCAAATGTGTTGCCGGCGCTGCTGCCATTGAATTCATTAAGTTTTTTAAACCAGACCAGGGGAACATATTCTTCGCGCCTTAAAGATATGCAGGTTGCCGTTGTGAAACTCCAGGTTACAAGATTCAGCACATTTTCGGCCTGTTCAGCAGTTATATCCTCTTCAACGGACTTGATGATTTCCTTTGTGGGGATGAGTTTATCCCCCCACCTTGACCTTGCATCCTTCCATTCAAGATTTAAAAAATTGACAGGATTGTTTATAAAGCCGAAATACGAGTACCTTTCAGCAAGTTCCATCAATGCTGAACACTGAGCCTGGATCTGTGAGGCGCCTTTGCCCATCTGCTGGCGCTTTAAAACACCCGCATCTTTGGCCTTTGAACCATAATAACTGAAGTAGACAGGGATTCCGAGCCTTCCAGTGTCAATACGCTTCAGGCCTTTTAAAATGGCATTTCCATGCTTGTTAAATGCTCTGGTCACTCTGGCCACGGTTTCTTCCGGGCTTACGGCCTTGTCAGCGTCAGTGGTGTACCTTTTAAGGGACTGGCCAATTGTGATCATGTTTTTCTGGCTCTCATCCTGTAGATGGCGCAAAGAAATTTTTCCTGATCGCCTGGCTGGCCGTCCTGTCCCTTGTAACCGATGTTTTTCTGATCAATGTGAAATTCTGTTTCAGCAAACTGAAAGAATTTTTTGGCCTGCCTTCTGTAGTCAGCCGCCAGGACAACCTCTGAGGAAGGGCTGGCTTTTAAATGGTAAAGAAGAAATTTTATCAGACCCCGGTAGCTGCTTTCCTGATTTAAGATTTCAGAACCAATTATATAATCAAATCGTTGCGGCAGCCTGTCCCGGGTAAAGTCTATCTGGAGAACACTGGCTCTGTCCTGAAGGTTATTTTTCAAAATGTTGATTTTGGAGAATATCAGGGCATCCAGGTTATAGTCGGAAAGAATGACATTAAAGCCCCTGGAAGCGGAAAAAAGTCCAGCCAGACCTATCCCGCAGCCTAATTCAATAATTTTGTCCATTTTCTGATCAAGTGCAGGTGAAGTCAGATAATAACTCAACAGTATGGAGGCCGGCCAGATTTTGGCCCAGAAAGGCAGCTCGATCCTTTCCCTGGGTTCTTCAATGAGGTCATCGATATATTTTTCCAGGTCAACAATCTGCAGGATTTGCAGTCGATGCTTGCCCACGATGACGTCCTCGAAAGCGACCTCATATTTTCTGGAGATTATATCTAATAAGTTATCAAGGTCATTATCAAGAAGAACCTGAGAAGTTTCCAACATGACATCCTCTGAAGAAATAAAATGTGTGCGGCTCCTGGGCAAGAGCGTAAAATTTCCGGGTAACAGCTGAGCAACAAGAAAAGTCAATCAGATGGATCATATTCACTGGTTATTGCTTTGGAGCGGGAGACGGGATTTGAACCCGCGACTTCAACCTTGGCAAGGTTGCACTCTACCACTGAGTTACTCCCGCGGGAGTTATGGAGGCGGCATCCGGATTTGAACCGGAGAATGGCGGTTTTGCAGACCGCTGCCTTACCACTTGGCTATGCCGCCTGATATGCCTGGAGCGGGAGACGGGATTTGAACCCGCGACTTCAACCTTGGCAAGGTTGCACTCTACCACTGAGTTACTCCCGCATCAGAGAAAAGGATTGTTAAGGCAGAGCTGAAAAAGTGTCAAGAATAAATTGTTTTGGACTCAGCGGGCAAGTTTCAATCAATATCTTGTCAGTTTTCGGTTTTACTTCATAAATATTCTTTACCTGTCACGGTATAAGTTACCCCATCAAGCTTTCTGAAGGGCAGGCCCTTTTGTATGCCGGCAAAAGCCTGGACATGGTCATTGACCAGAGTTCCTCCCAGATAATCTATTCCCATGTTCAGCAGGCAGGTGGCCATGGGCGTGCTAGGCCCCAGCAGAATCTTAACCGCGTTTTTCCGGGCCAGGTTCATGATTTCGCCCAGGGTGTTGTTGAGCAGAGAGGTTGCGGTAATGGCCACAAGATCAGCCCTGGGCAGGATGTAGGTTTTCATTTTTTCAGGAAAGTCTTTTTCTCTGGGTGAAAACTCCAGTACCCAGAAATTTTTGAAATTATCGCCTATTTTTTCAACAAAGGGAAAGTGGCCGATTATTGCCACATTTTTGTTTTTTCCCAGGGAGAAAATAAGTTCCTGAACTTTGATTTCAATGCCAGGAATTTCCCGGTTCAATAAAGAATTTATGGCTGCAAGTCCCCAGGAAGCATTGATTGTATTCTGGTAATTCAGGTTATTGATCAATCCGTGAACAGAAGCAGCAGGTTCAGGTTCAAAGTTGTGGTTAAGACAGGACCCGGGCGGTCTGGAACACAGTCCAGCGCCTGACTCATTCCTGACCGCAACCATATGGGCTCCACAACAGGTGCTCATAACTCCAAGGTCTGGTTTGCCAAGGGCTTCCTCAATTATGGCTTCAATAATACTGGACTGGGTTATGATCATTCTGATATTTTCCGTTGGGGTTTTGAAAAAAGAGTTTCTTTTAATGAGATCAGATGCCTTTTATTTATTCATTTTCAAGACTCAAGACAACACATAAAGTTTTCTCAAAAGCCTGCTGCTGTCTTTACAATTGCTGAATTTTGTTTTAATTTGTTTACTTTTTATGAAGAAGGGGGATATTTCTATGAACAATTCAGATATCGAATACTTCAGAGATCTGCTTAAAAAAATGCGCGAGGATATTCAGCAAAAAGGTGAAAATACCATTGAAGATATGACTGAAGACCGGGAGATTTATGCTGACCCGGCAGACAGGGCTTCTGCTGAATCTGACAGGGCTTTCATTCTTCGTTTAAGAGACAGGGACCGCAAGCTTATCCAGAAGATCGACCAGGCCCTGGATCGAATAGAAGAAGGCAGTTTTGGAATTTGTGATGATTGTGGAGAAGATATTTCCATCGCAAGGCTTAAGGCCAGGCCTGTGACCACCCTTTGCATCAAGTGCAAAAGCAAGCAGGAACAGGCAGAAGCAATGCAGGGAGAGTGATTTCCCTCTCTATCCCAAGATTTTGGTTTTAAAGAAGATCCCTAAGATATTTCTGAGCCAAATTTCTGGTTGGCGCCTTTTTTTACCAGAGTCTGATCCATATCAAAGCAGCCGATTCTGATTGCACATTTTTTTGTGGTAAAAATATGGAAGCCAATTTTTTTCGCTTTGCCGTTGAAGAGCTTTATTCGAAAATTAAGGGACTCCGAATACAGAAAGTTTTCATGCCCTCTTCCGGTATATGGACTTTTTCCTTGGGCTCTCTCAATCTCATCTTTTTTCATGCGTCAAGAGGTGGAGGTTTTTTCCTTGCCCGGGAAAAACCTCCCAATCCCTCTCAACCCTCGGCCCAGGTCATGTGGCTGCGTAAAAGAATCAGAAATCAAAAAATTATCTCCTGCAAAAATTTATGGCCACGGCGAAAGATGGTTTTTGAATTGTCTTTGAACAGGGAATTCCTGATTCTGGATGTCCGTGAAGGGGTTTTTATAGAAACCGAGGTCCAAGACTATGAAACGCCCGTAATCTGGCCCGATCTGGGTGAAATTTTATTAAATGAGAGTATCTGGAAGACATATCCTCAAATTACACCTCCTCTACGGAAAGCCATCTCAAAGATGAGCAGGGAAAAAGCCCAAAACCTCCTCAATGATTTGAAACAGGGAATAATCCAGGGCTTTTATCTCTATAAAGACAGCAGAGGCAGAACAAAGCCAGGCTGTTTTCTTCCTGAAGATTCTTCAGAGCATCAGTCTTATCAAAGCGCGTTGGAAGCGGCCAAGGCTTACGGATGGCCAGTAGTCCATGAAATGATCACAGACGTTCATGGTCAGACCAAGGCAGTTAATTCTGAAATCAAGAGGCTTCGCAAGAATCTTGCCAGAATTGACATGGACAGGGACAGGCTGAAGCAAATGGTTAAGGAGGCAGAACTGGGCAACCTGATAAAGTCAAATTTGCATATCCTTGATTCCGGAGTCAGGATGAATGAGCTGCTTCTTAGAAATGACCATGGGCTTGAGCTTACAATTAAGCTTGACCCCAGACAGACCATTCTGGAAAATATGCAGACTTTTTTTCGAAAAGCGGCCAAGGGCAGGCGTGGTCTGGACTTTATTGAAAAAAGAGAAAAAGAACTGCAAAAACTTATTCAGAATGTTTCGGATCATCAGTCAGCAGAGCATACAGCACTGAGAGAAAAATCCGTTCCCATCGATCAGGGCTCAAATAAGGGCTCAAAGACTGAAGTGAGATGTTTCCGGTCCAGTGATGGATTTAAAATTCTTCGGGCCAGAAACAGGCAGGCCGGGCACAAGCTTCTGAGCAGGCAGGCCGATCCCCATGATTTATGGTTTCATGTTCAGGACGGACCTGGGGCTCATGTAATTCTGAAAAGGGCCCATGAACTGGTCGATGTCCCCCAGAGATCTCTGGAAGAGGCGGCCAACCTGGCCGCTTTGGCCAGCTATCGAAAAAATGATCTTAAGGCCCTGATTTATTGTGCCAGAGTCAGAGATATGCGTAAAATAAAAGGTCTGGAGCAGGGAAGAGTTCATGTTAAAAAGGCCCTGAAATCCATTCTGGTGAATATTGATCCTAAGCAGGAATCCATGCTGGAAATCAACAGGTCCTGAATTGGTAGATTTTCACAAGCTGTCCATATTTGTTGGTTGTTCATAAAATAAGCTTTAATAAGGGAGGTAGACAGTGACCAGAGATTTTGAGGTTCATCTCGATGAGCTGCAGCAAAAAATATATGATCAGACACTGGAGGCTTTCGGTCATGAGGTTTTTAAACGCTGGAAAGAACCCATGCATATGGGCAGAATGGAAAATCCCCATTCAAGTTCAAGATTGACCGGCTCATGCGGCGATTCTGTGGAGATATATCTTAAATTTGAGAAAGATAAAGTGAGTGAAGCCACTTTTTTCAGTGACGGATGCGGACCAAGCGTTGTCTGCGGATCTGTAGCGTGCGAACTTGTTCTGGGCAGGGATGTTGAAAACGCGGCTTCAGTTACAGGAGAGGAAATACTGAGCAGCCTGCAGGGGCTGCCTGAAGATAAGGAGCACTGCGCTTATCTGGCGGCACAGGCCCTGCAGGAGGCTGTGCACAATTATATCAAGAAGACCTGAGTGCGCATGTAAGAAATCAGGCTGACTTGGCTTCCTGCTCATGGATAAGCAGGGGCTCTATCCCGTCTTCCACAACAGCCTTGTTTATTATGCATTCTTTGACCCCGCTCAAAGACGGAAGCTTATACATCACGTCCAGCATGATGCTTTCCATGACATTTCTCAGGCCCCTGGCCCCTGTTTTTCTTTCCAAAGCCTTTTTCGCTATGGATTTCAGGGAATTTTGAGTGAATTTGAGCTTTATGTGGTCCAGTTCCATCATCTTCTGGTATTGTTTTACCAGTGAGTTTTTGGGCTCACTGAGGATTCTGATGAGATCATTTTCAGTCAACTCCCGCAAAGATGATACAACCGGTACCCTGCCAACAAACTCGGGGATGAGTCCGAATTTTATGAGATCGGCCGGATGAGCCATGCTCACCAGAGTGTCGGATGATTCGCCTGTTTTGTTCATCAGGTCAGCCCCAAATCCCATGCTGCTTTTCTGGATTCTCTGTTTGACAATTTTATCCAGGCCGATAAAAGCGCCTCCAACAATGAAAAGAATGTTTGAAGTATTCAGCCGGATAAATTCCTGCTGGGGATGTTTGCGGCCTCCTTTAGGGGGTATATTGGCCTCAGTGCCCTCGATGATTTTGAGCAGGGCCTGCTGAACTCCTTCTCCTGAGACATCCCTGGTCAGGGAAGGGCTGTCTGTCTTCCTGGATATTTTGTCAATTTCATCTATATAGATAATGCCTTTGGCAGCGGCTTCCAGATTGTAGTCGGCATTCTGAACCAGTTGAACCAGAATATTTTCAACATCTTCTCCGACGTATCCGGCTTCGGTTAATGTGGTGGCGTCGGCAATGGCAAAGGGGACTTTAAGTATCCGGGCCAGGGTCTGGGCCAGAAGGGTCTTTCCTGATCCGGTTGGACCAATGAGAAGGATATTGCTCTTATCCAGCTCCACATCGTCTTTCTTTCTGGTGTACCTTACCCTCTTATAATGGTTGTAAACAGCCACTGCCAGTATTTTTTTGGCATCCTCCTGGCCTATTACATAATCATCAAGGGCTTTTTTAATCTCAGCTGGCGGGAGCAGGCTGCCACTGTCATGCTGTTCATCATCATGGTCCTGGGCGATAATTTCATCACACAGGCATACGCATTCATTGCAGATATACACGTCAGGTCCGGCTATGAGCCTTTCGACGTCCTCCTGGGTCTTGCCGCAAAATGAACAGCAAAGATCATAAATATAGGGCTTTTTCTTCTTAACCATTAATCACCTCGGTCATCTTAACTTTTATCTGCTGTGCCCAGTGCATTGATTTCAGATCTTGATGTGAGCACATTGTCAATAAGACCATATTTTTTTGCTTCCTGGGCGCTCATATAGTAGTCTCGATCCGTGTCATGCTCTACTTTGGACAGCTTGGTGCCGGTGTGCCTGGATAGAATTTCATTAAGAGTTGCTTTCAGTCTTATGATTTCCTTGGCCTGGATGTCAATGTCTGTAGCTTGACCCTGAAATCCTCCCATGGGCTGGTGGATGAGAATCCTGCTGTGGGGGAGGGAATAGCGCATGCCCTTCTGGCCGGCAGCCAGAAGAAGAGCGCCCATGCTGGCTGCCTGCCCCAGGCACAGGGTGGCCACGGGCGAGGAAATGTACTGCATTGTGTCATAGATGGCCATGCCTGCGGTAACTGACCCGCCTGGGGAGTTGATGTAAAAATTGATTTCTTTTTCAGGGTTTTCCGATTCCAGAAAAAGAAGCTGAGCACAGATAAGGTTGGATATGTGATTATCAATGGGTGTGCCAAGAAGGATGATTCTGTCCTTGAGCAGCCTTGAGTAGATGTCATAGGCCCTTTCACCTCTTCCTGTGCTTTCAATCACCATTGGGATATTGTAACTCATTGTATCTCCTTGTATGATTTTTATTTCATCATGCATAAGTTTAATTGGATGTCAGGATTAATAAATAAGAATTCTGCTGGAAAGTCAATGGAAGGTTGTGGTCAAAAAATTATCAGGCTTTGCAGGGTGTTATTATTTGATGCCGGAGCCGCTTTAGTCAATGTCTTGTGATCATCAATAGATATTACTTCACGCCTCAGACGAGATCAATCACGGCTGAGGCGTGAAATAATGTTACTATCAGATTATATGTCTTTTCTTTGCTGATAACCCCAAGCAACGGCGCAAAACTTATCCTCTAAGCCTGATCCTGCTGTTCCCTGGCACTGTCAGAAGTTTTGGCCGGGGGAATAATTTTCACTTCCGCCTTTTCATATATGCGCTCCATAGCCTTGTCAGCCAGGATGGTGTCTTTCAGGGCGAACATGAGATTGTTCTCTTCATAAAAGCTTTTCAGTTTTTCAAACTCCTGACCACTTGAGCGGGCAAGATTCTGGAGATAATCATCAAGCTCATGGGGTTCCACAGTGAGTTCTTCCTTGTCAGCCACTGCCAGAAGAAACAGCTGGGATTTGACCAGATCCTCAGCTTCGGCCTTGAACATTTCTTCCAGCTCTTCACGGGTCTTGCCCAAGGATTCAAAGCTCTTTCCTTTTGCTTCTGTTTTATTTCTCAATTCAGAAATTTTCTGCTCTATTCTTCCCTGCACCAGGGATTGAGGCAGATCAAACTGGACCTTTCCCTTAAGCTCATCAAGGACCTTTTTCTGAGCCGAGCCTTTGTTCAACTGTTTTCTGGAGCCAATATAAGACTTTTCAATGACTTCTTTCAACTGTTCTACAGTTTCAAATCCCCCGGCCTTCTGAGCGAGTTCATCATCAATGTCCGGGAGCTTTTTTTCCTTTATGGAGTGCAGGGTAATCATCATCATCACGTTTTTTCCGGCCAGTTCTTTATTGAGAAAATCTTCCGGCAGGGTAATTTCAGATTCATCTGTCTGACCTGGGGTAAGCTTTCTAACCAGTTCTTCAAATGAAGCAAGAGCATTGCCTTCCCCCAGGGTCATCTGAAAATTATCAACCTTTACACCCTCAACAGGCTTGCCATCCTTAAAGGCTTGAAAGTCAATGACTACGGTTTCTCCGTCCCGGGGGTTTCTCATTTCATCCACAGGTACGAGTTCAGCCAGGTTGTTTCTTATGCGCTCGATCACCATTTTAACTTCATCGGGATTTATTTCCACGTCTTCTTCTTCAATGGTGAGGCCTTCATATTCCGGCAGTTCAAACTGCGGCGCCACTTCAAAGCTTATGGAGTAATTGAAGTCTTGACCTCTGACCATCTGCTGTGCATCAACTTCGATTCCTGATAACGGATTAACCTTGAGTTCGCTGATTATCTGATTAATATGCAGGTTAATCAATTCATTGGTGGCCTCACTGTAAATCTGCTTTTTAAACTTGCTTTCAATTACAGATGAAGGCACCTTGCCCTTGCGAAATCCCTTAATATCAACATCGTTACGATACATGGCGGTTGTGGCGGCCAGAGCCGCGTGGACCTCTTCAGAAGGGACCTCAATATCAACCTGTTTTTTAACCGGGGAAATATTTGTTACATTATATTCCATAAAACCAGATCCTCCCTTAGATCGATTTGGACAAAAGATTCTTGTCCAAAATTATAATTCATAAATGAGTTTAACAATAGCATCCTGCCGTTTTTTTCGCTTTTTGCCGGAAAGCTGAATAGTCAGCGTTAACCTTGTCAGTAAACAAAATGGTGCGAGAGGGGGGAGTCGAACCCCCACGGTTATCCCGCTGGATCCTAAGTCCAGTGCGTCTGCCAATTCCGCCACTCTCGCTCAAAACCTAAATATTTCAATTTATCTGTCAATGAATTATTAGTCAAACAGTATAATATCTTGCCAAAAATCCGTCCAGGCACTGGTTTTCATTCAAATCTTTTTTGTGTATCGTTCATGAAGTTATGTTTATTTGAAGCAATCTTTTTCAAGGAGTTATGCACAATGAGCTTTAATCTACCAGACTACAAGGCCCCGGATTTCAGCATGGCACCGTTGAATTCCATGCCTGCTGCCCGATCCAGGAAAGCTCCCGGAGACGGCATTGCGCCTGATAATTATCATGCCACGTCCAACTATCCAGAGTATGTCTGTCTTGGGCAGAATAAATGGATCCTGGTTCCGGAAAGCCGGATGGATTGCGTCCTTGTCCTGCGGGGGGATACAGTAGAAGTAACCGAAGCCAGAAGGCTGAAAAATGGAGACGATGTTATAATCGGCAGAACAGAAAACGGTGAGGAAGGTATATTTGTCCACACTGAAGGCTTTGAGGAAGACGATCAGCAGTTCTCTGAGAAATTTTCCTTCCGGACCAGGGGAACAAGGGAAACGCCTTTTTCCCGGAGTTATGACGAACTTTATGATATCCTGCGTTATGACAGGGAAAATGGATATATTGTCTGGGTTCTTGGACCGGCTGTTGCCTTTGATAAGGACAGCCGCGAGGCTATGCAGGCTATAATTGAGATGGGGTTCTGTCACGCGTTAATGGCCGGTAATGCACTGGCAACTCACGATCTGGAGGCTTCTCTCTTCCAGACCGGACTAGGCCAGGACATATACAGTCAGGCCCCAATCCAGCAAGGCCATTATAATCACCTGGATGTGCTGAACATTGTGAGGAGATTCGGATCAATCAGGGAGACAATAAAAGGGCTGGGGCTCAGTGAAGGGATTATGCATACCTGTGAAAAAATGAATGTGCCCTATGTCTTAGCCGGATCAATAAGGGATGACGGCCCTTTGCCAGAGGTCATAGCACACGTGTATGAAGCCCAGGATGCCATGAGGGTCCATGCCAGAAAGGCGACAACAGTGATTTCCATGGCCACCCAGCTGCATTCCATTGCTTTTGGAAACATGACTCCAGGTTACAGGATAATGGAACAAGGAGTTGTACGTCCAGTTTATTTTTATATAGTGGACATATCAGAATTCAGTGTGGACAAACTTGCCAACCGCGGCTCTACCCAGGCAACCGCAATTGTGACCAATGTTCAGGATTTTATCGTGAATTTACATAAAAGCCTTATGGGATGATCCTGTCATAGATATCAATGATAAATAAAATAAAATACTTATACAAGAATGTCAGCTATCAGGCTAATGAAGCAAAAGATCTGATAAATTTCAAACAGCAGAAAAGAGTCGCTCTGACCGGTATAGCCGGTGGAGGGAAGACTGTCTTTCTGACATCGCTTATTTCTCATCTGGCGGAATTCGGTCAGGTAGGCTTTCACCTGGGCAAAGCAGTGGATATTGCTGATTTCAGATGCCTTGCCCCAAAAAGCAGCTGGCCTCCTGTTTTCCCACATTCCAATTTTCGTGAGGACCTGGCCCGGGGCAGGTGGCCTGGGAAAACCACTGATTGTTCCCAGTATGAATGTGAATTTAAGCGTTCAGACTGGAAGCTTTTTGCCCAGAGGATGTCTTTTTTTGATTTTCCCGGTGAAAGAGTGGCTGATTCTGCAATTGCCGCGTATTCAAGTTATGGACAATGGTCTGACCATATGCTGGCCCATTTTGCCAGGTATCATGATTATTCCCTGGCAGCCGGTCCATATCTTGAGTATATTGATCAGGACAATATTTCTGAAGACATACTTTTGAAAGTATACCGCGAAACTCTGGCCAGGCTTATACTTGCATTCAAACCCCTGGTTTCACCTTCTGTTTTTCTTCTGGATCAAAATGGCCTGCCTGCGTTTCCAGGAACTCCTGAACAGATCGCAGCCCAGAGGATAACTGGCATTTCTGCAGCCAACCAGTTTGCGCCTTTAAGTTTGAAGGCCAGGCAAAAGGATCCTGATCTGACTGTTAAGATGGCGAGCAATTATAAAGAATACAGAAAAACAGTGGTCATGCCTGTTTTTGAGAATATCTCCAGGGCTGGAAGCCTGGTGGTTCTGGTGGACATTCCCTCTCTTCTGGCCGGGGGGGTTGGAAGATATAATGATGATCGCCAGATGCTCCTGGATTTGTTCGAGGTTTTGCGTCCCCGGTCTGATCTTGGTTCTTTACTGATGAAGTATTTTACATTCTGGCAGAAGTCTTTGAGCAGGATAGCCTTTGTTGCTGCCAAAGCGGATATGGTGCATCCCATGGATATAGAGAACAGAAAAATGATCAACCTGTTAAAAATGATGACTGACCGGGCCAGGAAGATGCTTCCTGAGGTCATGGCAGAATGGTTTGTTTGCAGCGCGTGTTATTCTACATTTCCTGTTGAGGGAAATCGCAGGCTCAGGGGAAAGATTGTTTATAACAATCCAGTCAAGGAGTTCAAAGAATACAATGTGCCCGAGTTGCCTGAAACATGGCCTGAAAAGTGGAGCCCCGGGGAATATCAATTTTATAAGGTTTATCCTGACGCTCCGGAAAACTATCTTATACCTCCCAGACATATGGGTCTGGATCAGGTGTTTGAGTTTATATCCAGGTAGGAAAATATCATGAGTGAAAAGCTTCACCGGTCTGGACTGGGTGATCCCCTTGAATACAGGCCAGAGCAGAATGAGCATAAGCCGGGTGTTCACGTTGGACCCGAGGACAAGGACCGTGAACATGAAAACGTCAGCCTTGAAGAGGGCAGAAATGAGGGCCCCGGGATCAGGCAAAACGATACCGGACTTGGGCAACCTGAATTTGAGCCTTCTGCTGAAGAAAAGCATAATATTACAAACGTTTCCAGGGAAGATCTGGACAGGCTCAGGCAGGACCAGGACGATATTCAGAGGCAGTTTGAAGAAAAACTGCTGGAACTTGAAAAGACAGGATTCAGGATTCCTGGAGCCATATACAGGACTGTCCTTTGGACAATGATTTTCATTGGAGGGATTCTAGGTCTGTTCATGGTCAATCAGGGAGTCAGGTTTGCCGGACAGGTGACATCTCTGCCTCTTCCCTGGAACATTGTGGCGGCTCTTGCCTTTTTGTTTTTTCTGGGGATCATATTTGTGGTTATTGTAAGAATTGCCTGGAAGTTTATGGCATTTAAAAAACTGACCAGAGTTGACATCAAGGCCCTGAATTTTCTTGCTCAAAGAAAAAAATTTCAGAAGCTGGCAGCCAGGAAAAAAGACGAGGCCAGAAAAATTATGGTTGATTATCTCCAGGATTTCAATCTTGATGATCCCAAGATGGCTGTTCCCGGGCTGGAAAAAGTTGAGCTGAAAAAGCTGGGATCATTCAAACAGTCTCTTGTTGATAAAAAGGGATTCATGGATTCTGCTCAGTGGCTTAAAGAGTTTGATGAATCATTTGTTCATGTCCTGGATAAGGCAGCCCGTAAAAGGATTCGGTCCTATACAAGAACGGTGGCCCTTGGCACGGCTGCTTCACCCATAAAGTTTATTGATCAGATGATAGTGCTTTACGCCTCTTTAAAGCTCATAGGTGAACTTCTTGTGATATATAACCTCAGACCAGCCTTTGGTCAAAGCGCCGCGATTCTTTCCAGAGCTATAATCCAGGCCTACCTGAGCGGGGTTATAGGCGAGCAGTCTGAGGCCGGAGCAGAGGCTTTTTCCGAGTACTATGAGAGCATATTCGGGGAGATTTCTTTTGCCACTGGTGTTTCAGCGGTCACTGATGCCACCAGGTTCATCCTTCCCAAGGTCAGCGAAGGCGCCCTTAACGGCTTTCTCATCTGGCGTCTGGGCAGACAGGCCCAGAGAATGTTGCGGCCTTTATGATGCCGGATATCAGATGACAGGTTCCCATTACAACTCTTTTCACAGCTTCCGGCAATAATTTCAGACTTACCTTGTTTACCGGGTTATGTTTTTATTTTTCTTGAAAAATTCAATTTTAAATTTTTTAAAAAACATGCTTGACATTCTGCAACTTTTATGGATAATAACTATTAAAAAGGATTAATTATTAATATGTCTAAATCAGATAAAGAAGCCCGTCTGGAGCAGATGGTTGAAAGCCTCAAAAAAACCAATCACAGGATCACTCCTCAGCGTCTGGCAGTTCTGGATATCCTGGCACACAGCCATGGCCATCCTTCTGTGGAAAAAATCTATGAGCAGGTGCGGGTAAGTTTTCCTACTACAAGCATCGCCACTGTTTACAAGACCATTTCCATATTAAAGGAGATAAACCAGGTTCTTGAACTGGGCTTTCCTGACGGCAGCAACCGGTATGACGGCAATAAACCTTTTCCCCATCCACATGTAATCTGCATAAAATGCAGGACCATTTTTGATCCTGAACTGGAAACACTTAATGACTTCACCCGGGAGATTACTCAGCAGACCGGCTTTGCCATAACCACCCACCGTCTTGATTTTTTCGGCCTGTGCAGGGAGTGCCAGGAGGGTCAACAGGAATGATAAGAAATTTATATGAAAATAATGTGTTAGCTGGTAAATCTGTTTGGAGAGGCTGGTACAGCAAACCGTATTTCATGTTTGTTTTTTAAAGGCTAAGGGCACTACGCCTGTAACCTGATTTATTAAATATCTATGAACTTAATATTGAATATTAATGGGTAAATTTCCAACTACGTCCTGACAGCCCAAAAAATATCAGCGGATTCAGCAGATCATCATCTGGCAGGCAAGCTTGCCTTGGGTCTTGATTCTGATCCGCGGCAATCAGTTTTAAACCTAACCGCAAAGGAGAGCAACAATGAGCGAAAACAGCAAGTGCCCGGTAACAGGCAAGACCGGGAGCGCCACTGCCGGCAGAGGCGCATCAAATCGCGACTGGTGGCCCACCCAGCTGAACCTGGGCATTCTTCATCAGCATGCGCCGGCTTCTGATCCCATGGGACCAGATTTCAACTACTCCGAAGAATTCAATAAGCTTGATCTGGCCTCCCTGAAAAAGGACCTTTACGCAATGATGACCGACTCGCAGGAGTGGTGGCCGGCTGACTGGGGCCACTACGGCGGCCTGATGATCCGCATGGCCTGGCACAGCGCCGGCACCTACCGCTCCGCTGACGGACGTGGCGGTGGCGGCACCGGAAACCAGCGCTTTGCGCCCATCAACAGCTGGCCTGACAATATCAACCTGGACAAAGCGCGCCGGCTGCTATGGCCCATCAAGCAGAAATACGGCAACAGGATTTCCTGGGCTGATCTGATGATCCTTGCTGGCAACTGCGCACTGGAGTCCATGGGTTTCAAGACCTTCGGCTTCGGTGGCGGCCGTGTGGATATCTGGCAGCCCGAAGAGGACATCTACTGGGGATCCGAAGCTGAATGGCTTGGAGACAAGCGTTACAGCGGGGATCGTGAACTGGAAAACCCGCTGGCCGCAGTGCAGATGGGCCTGATCTATGTCAACCCTGAAGGCCCCAACGGCAATCCCGACCCGGTGGCCTCGGGCCGAGACGTACGAGAAACCTTTGGCCGCATGGGCATGAATGACGAAGAAACCGTTGCTTTGGTTGCCGGCGGCCATACCTTTGGTAAATGCCATGGAGCGGGTGACCCAAAGCTGGTGGGTCCGGAGCCCGAGGCCGCGCCCCTCGAAGAACAGGCCTTCGGCTGGAAGAGCAGCTTCGGCAGCGGAAAAGGCGGTGATACTATCAGCAGCGGCATCGAAGGCGCATGGAAACCCAACCCTACCAAATGGGACATGGGCTATTTGAAGGTATTGTTCAAATATGAGTGGGAACTGGTCAAGAGCCCGGCTGGCGCGTATCAGTGGCTGGCCAAGGACGTGGCTGAAGAGGATATGGTGATTGACGCCCATGACCCGTCGAAAAAGCGCCGGCCCATGATGACCACTGCTGACCTGTCATTGCGTTTCGACCCGATCTATGAACCAATTTCGCGTCGTTTTCTAAAGGATCCAGAGGGCTTCGCAGATGCGTTTGCCCGGGCCTGGTTCAAGCTGACCCATCGCGACATGGGACCCAAGGCCCGCTATCTCGGTCCTGAAGTGCCGGCCGAAGACCTGATCTGGCAAGACCCGGTTCCGGCTGTGGATCATCCCTTGGTTGATGCCAGTGATATCGCAGACCTCAAGGACAAGATTTTGGCCTCGGGCTTGTCAGTGGCGGATCTGGTCTCCACCGCCTGGGCCTCAGCCTCCACCTTCCGAGGCTCAGACAAGCGCGGCGGGGCCAATGGCGCCCGCATTCGTCTGGCTCCGCAAAAGGACTGGGAGGTCAACCAGCCGGAACAACTGGCCAAGGTGCTGGGTGTGCTGGAAACCATTCAGAAGGCCTATAACAGTGCGCAAACTGGGGGCAAGAAAGTCTCAATGGCCGACCTCATCGTGCTGTCCGGCTGCGCTGCAGTTGAAGCAGCGGCCAGGGATGCCGGTCACGCTGTGGAGGTGTCCTTTACCCCGGGTCGCACTGACGCTCCGCAGGATCAGACTGACGAGAAATCCTTTGCCCTGCTGGAGCCTGAAGCTGATGGTTTCCGCAATTACCAGAAAAAGAAATTCACGTTATCGGCCGAGGAAATGCTGGTGGACAAGGCCCAACTCCTGACCCTGAGCGCGCCGGAGATGACGGTTCTCGTCGGTGGCCTGCGCGTTCTGGGAGCCAATTTTGGCCAGTCGCAGCATGGTGTGTTCACCAATCGGCCTGGGAAGCTGACCAACGATTTCTTTGTTAATCTTCTTGACATGGCCACGGTGTGGAAGCCCACTTCTGAAGCCAGGGACACTTTTGAAGGTTTCGACCGAAAGACTGGGGACCAGAGGTGGACCGGCACCCGGGTGGACCTGGTTTTCGGTTCCAACTCCCAGTTGCGCGCCCTGGCCGAGGTATATGCCCAGGACGATGCAAAGGAAAAGTTTGTTCACGATTTCATTGCGGCCTGGAACAAGGTCATGAACCTGGACCGCTTTGATCTTATCTGATCATTACATAAAGTCTTTAAAGACTGCTAGCCATTACAGAAAACTATTAACTATCCTCCGGTCCAGAGGTGGCATATCGCCGCGACTGGACCGGGGCATGACATGAAAGGCTCAGGAATTTCAGCTGAAATCTTGAAATTATCCAACCGGAATAAAGAGAGGAAATTATTCAGAACAAAGCACCTTGTTCTTCCTGAATCTAGAATTTTTGTCAGTGTATTCCAGAAGTAAGCCGAATCTGGTCCAGAGATTAAATTACCCATTTCGGTCAGATCTGAAGTGTGAGATTGTTGGCCTGCTTTATCCAACCTGTTTGACCCCTAAATGTTAACTTAAGCACTGATTAGATCATTTTTTTCTATCCATTGCTGGGAGGCATGGGCAGATTTTCATTCAGTTTCAGCCAGACTTTTACGATTCTGTAAATGAACCAGAAAAATACAATGATCAGGATAACAGTTTGTCTAATAAGGACTTTTTCAACACGCTGTTAAGCCCGGCATGGTTTTTTCCATGCTCATTACGGCCTCACGGTCAAAACAGGTGCTTTGGATGATTTGACGACTTTTTCTGCTACCGAGCCGAATAATACCCTGCCAATACCCGTGCGGCCGTGGGTGCCTATTATGATCAAGTCGATAGGGTTATCCTTGAGAAACTTGATAATTTCTTCAGGGGCATATCCGCTCAAGACCTTTCCGGTCACATCAATCCCACTGAAATTTTTCTGGATAAAAGCATCCAAGGTTTTTTCAGCTTCGGACAATATTTCCTGCATAATGTTCTCAACTTTATCCATGTATCTTGGTTGAATATAAAAACCAAGATACTCGGTAGCACCAGGAGCAACGTATACCACCTGAACAGAAGCTTTTAATGACTTGGCCAAGATTTGAGCGTAAGAAGCGACTCTGGGACTTATCTCTGAAAAATCCACAGCGCACATAATGTTATTTATTGCTGCCATAATTACCTCCTGATAATTCGATAGAATATTTAATCATCAAAAATTGATGTTTCTTAATAATTCGCGCGTGGGAAATGTTTGTTTATGATTCTAATGGTCATTGTCCTGTCGTTTTTGCCAGGCCATGACAAATAAGTAGCAGCAGATCAGCAGGGGAAATATGAGCATGCCTTCCATAAATCTTCCCTGAGAAAAGGAGTAGGTGCTGTAAATCAGTCCCGCAACCAGGAAAATAAGCAGGAAAAACGAGAGAAAACGAGCCATTAAACACCCCTTGTGGTTTGGCAAAAAACCTGGACTTAGCTTTTTATAACCTCAGGCTTTGGACAGCCCTGAAATCGTCAGCCTTTGCTCAAGACCTTGCCATGACTGATTATCACGCAAGTGAGCTTTTTTTAAGATCAGATTATTCATCCATGACTTACCAATTTATTTCAGGTTGTTAGAAGATTTTTCCCAAAAGATAATATGTCAGAAGGCCCGCTCCCAGCGAGCCATATATGAACAGTCAGGGGAGGCAGTTAGTGCCTTTCTTCCATAGAAGCAGGCCAAGCACCGAGGCTCCTGCCAGAACAGATATGAATAATTGCAGAATAGAGGACATTAGGGTCAGCTCCTGAGTAGTCTCTTATCAGGGTGATGAAAATCTTTCAATTGCTGAGTTGCTTCTCCGGCACCCACTTGAGTTGATGTTGACCAGGCACATGTCATTACTGACATCTCAAGTGGGTGCCGGTTCGCGTCTTGTAATTGAAATTTTTGAAAGTTACGCGTTTCGCGGAATCAGGTAAGGACTTTTTCAATAGTAAGAATAACAATAAGTTATAGTGCCAGCTGTTTTTTTATTGTGATGTTTTCTATTTCAATCCAAAACATTGGCGTTCATAAAAACCAACCCGACTCTTATTCATTTTTTGGAAAAAATTACAAAATTTCTCATAAATTCGACATAATATAATTATTAATTGTGTTTAGCAATAACTTGACTATAACCTATTCTGACTTAATTAACAAAGTCAGGTTATTATGCTGATTGCATGATAAATTCTCAAAGGGGGATCATTTTGTTATGGAATACAAGGATTACTATGAAATCCTGGGAGTTGATAAAAAGTCGTCCAAGGAAGAAATTGCCAAGGCTTATAAAAAGCTGGCCAAGAAGTATCATCCAGACCTCAATCCCAATGATCCCACGGCTGAGGACAAGTTCAAGGAAGTAACCGAAGCTTATGAGGTCCTGAAAGACGAGGAAAAGAGAAAACTGTATGACTCTCTTGGTTCCAACTGGCAGCATGGCCAGCATTTCCAGCCGCCTCCTGGATATGAAAATGTTCACTTTGAATTTCGAGGGGACCGCGGAGGGACAGGCTTTGATTTCAGTGATTTCTTTGAGAATATATTCGGCGGTGGTTTTGACAGGACTGCACAGGGATTTCAAAGGACTTCCAGAGGATTTCAGAGGGACCCTTTTTCAGGAGCAAGCTTTTCACGCAAGGGCCAGGACGCGGAAGCAGCACTGGAGCTGACCCTTGAAGAAGCATATAAAGGCGGCTCTAAAAGCCTATCGCTGCAGGAGCAGGTTTTTGGCCCTGATGGCAGGCCTATGCTGCAGCATAAGACTTTGAGCGTGAATATTCCCGCGGGCATAAAGGATGGGAACAAAATCAGGCTCAGTGGCCAGGGCTCACCCGGACTTGGCTCAGGCCAGTCCGGAGATCTTTATCTCAAGGTCAAAATTCTGCCTCATCAGTTATTCAAGCTTGATGGCAACAATATTATATATGACCTGCCACTGACTCCATGGGAAGCAGCCCTTGGAACAAGCGTACGAGTCCCCACTCTGGAGGGGGAGATTGACATGACAATCCCCCAGGGAGTCAGCAGTGGGCGAAAAATGCGGATCAGAGGAAAAGGTATGGGCAGGGGAGCAGCAAAAGGCGATCAACTGGTTCGGATCATGATCAAGGTTCCGGACAAATTAACAAATCAGGAGAAAGAGCTCTGGGAACAATTGTCTCAGGTTTCAGGCTTTAATCCTCGAAACTAATGTCTGAAAATATTCTGGTCAGTCATGCTGCTGTTAAAGCACAACCTAATCAAAGATGAAAATCACTCAATTCAGGTATGAAGTGCCGGTCAATAAATTGGAAAAAGCCTGTTACAGGACGGAGGCTATATAAATGCAGGAACATATGGTTCAAAAAAACAGTCAAAGGTCATTGATCAGATCGAACTTGATTCACTGGTCACAATTTGTTCAGAGGACTGGAGTATGTCCCTATCGTCTTTCAGAGCTGGTTGAAATGGGGTGGGTGGATGCTGTTCGCATTTCAAGTGAGAATTATCATTTTCCTGAAAGGGAGGTTTTCAGGGTGCAGAAGCTTATGCGCATCTGCCGTGATTTTGAATTGCCCACCATTGGAGGAGCCATCATTGTGGATCTTCTTGAGCGAATAGAAGCCCTGGAAAAAGAAATAGCCCAGCTCAGAAGTCTGATCTGATCAGAGGTTTAAGCTTTTTCAGCCTGGCATCCTGAATCTGAAAAATTGAATATTATATATGGAGAAAACAATATGGATTTAAATAAATTTACTCAAAAATCACAGGAAGCATTGTCCCTGGCTCAGGAGTTCGCTCTTAGGCTTGGTCATCAGCAGATTGACGCTGAGCATCTTTTCAAGGCCCTTATGGAACAGGAAGACGGCCTGGCACCAAAAGTGCTCAAGCATGCGGGTCATGATGCCGGGACAGTAATCAAGTCACTGGATGACAAGCTCTCCAGAATACCCAGAGTCAGCGGACCCGGTACTCAACCGGGGCAGATATTCATTACCCAGAGACTTAACTCACTGCTGCTGAAGGCTCAGGATCTTGCCAGAAGCATGCAGGACGAATATGTCAGTGTTGAACATATCTTATTGATCTTGCTTGATGAACCTCCTTCCACCGGGGTTGGCAAGGTGGTTAAGGAGCTGAAGCTGGATAAAAACAGGATCCTGTCCTCCCTGACCCATGTTCGGGGCAGTCAGCGTGTTACTTCTGCTACTCCGGAGGACACATATGATGCCCTGAAAAAATATGGCCGGGATCTTGTGCAGGAGGCTGCCCAGGGTAAGCTTGATCCGGTTATCGGGCGTGACTCTGAAATCAGGCGCTGCATCCGCATTCTGTCCAGAAGGACCAAAAACAACCCGGTCCTGATAGGCGAGGCAGGTGTGGGAAAAACAGCCATTGCCGAAGGCCTGGCCCAGAGGATCCTGAACAAGGACGTTCCTGAGGGCCTCAAGGACAAAATTGTTTTTGCCCTTGACATGGGTGCTCTCATAGCTGGAGCTAAATACAGAGGAGAGTTCGAGGAAAGACTCAAGGCGGTTTTAAAAGAGATACAGCAGTCTGAGGGCCGCATACTGATGTTCATTGACGAGATTCATACCATTGTGGGAGCGGGCAAGGCTGAAGGAGCCATGGACGCCGGCAATCTGCTCAAGCCCATGCTGGCCAGGGGTGAACTGCACTGCATAGGCGCCACAACCATTGATGAGTACAGGAAGCATATTGAAAAGGATCCAGCCCTTGAACGGAGATTTCAGCCGGTTATGGTGGATGAGCCCAGTGTTGAGGATACAGTGTCCATATTGCGAGGCCTCAAGGAAAGGTTTGAAGTTCATCACGGAGTGCGCATAAGCGACAGCTCCCTGGTCTCAGCGGCTGTGCTTTCCCAGCGATATATATCAGACAGGTTTCTGCCGGACAAGGCCATTGATCTGATTGATGAATCCGCGGCCAAGATCAGGAGCGAAATTGATTCCCTGCCCACTGAGCTGGATGAAATCAACAGGAAAATCATGCAGCTGGAAATTGAGCAGGAAGCATTAAAGAAAGAGAAAGACGATGCCTCCAGAGACAGACTGGAAAGGCTGGGCAGGGAACTTGCTGATCTGAAGGAAAGCCAGACATCACTGAAAACTCAGTGGGACAGGGAAAAAGAATCAATTAATTCCCTGCGCAGCCTCAAGGAAACAATTGAAAGGACCCGCTATGAAATTGAAAACGCTGAAAGGGCCTATGATCTTAATAAAGCTGCTGAACTCAGGTATGGCAAGCTCAATCAGCTTGAAAAAGAACTTTCAGAAAAGGAATCAGACCTGACAGGGGAGACTGAAGGAAAGACACTGCTCAAAGAGGAAGTGGGTCCTGACGATATTGCTGAAATTGTATCCAAGTGGACTGGAATTCCTGTGTCCAGACTCATGGAGGGTGAACGGGAAAAGCTGCTTAAGCTTTCAGATATCCTTCATGAAAGAGTGATCGGTCAGGATGAGGCTGTGGACGCAGTGGCTGAAGCGGTTCTTCGGGCCAGGTCAGGGCTCAAGGATCCCAACCGTCCCATTGGCTCTTTTCTCTTCCTTGGTCCTACAGGTGTGGGTAAAACAGAGCTGACCAAAACCCTGGCCCAGAATCTGTTTGACACTGAAGAAAATATGATTCGACTGGACATGTCGGAATACATGGAAAAACATACTGTGGCCCGGCTTATTGGAGCTCCTCCCGGCTATATTGGTTACGATGAAGGGGGTCAGCTTACCGAGTCTGTCCGTCGCAAGCCATATAGCGTAGTACTTTTTGATGAAGTTGAAAAGGCTCATGCAGACGTTTTTAACATTTTGCTGCAGATCATGGATGATGGCAGGCTTACTGACAGTCACGGACGGACGGTTGATTTTAAAAATACGGTCATCATCATGACCTCAAATCTTGGCTCCCAGTTTCTTCTGGAGGGAATATCCCCTGAAGGCAGATTGAGCGACGATGTCCGGGAGCAGGTTATGAGGACTGTCCGGGTTCATTTCAGGCCGGAATTTCTGAACAGGATTGATGAAATCGTTCTCTTCAAACCACTGCTTATTGATGAGATTGAAAAGATAGTGGATTTGCTGGTGGGGCATATTCAGAACCGTCTCCAGGATCGCAAGATAGAGCTGGAGCTGACATTGCATGCCAAGGAATTCATTGCCAGAGAGGCATATGATCCTGTTTACGGCGCAAGACCCTTGCGCAGGTACTTGCAGCAAAAGATCGAAACCCCTCTGGCCAAGGAGATCATATCCGGAAGATTGCTGGATGGTCAGAAGGTTGTGGTTGACCTGGTTGATGACCTGCTGAAGATCAGCTCTTCATAGGAACGTTTTCAACAGGATCACAGGGGTCATCCAGCAGGCAGATTACAGCCTGGACAAGACAGATAAAAAAAGGCAGGTAACATACCTGCCTTTTTTGTTAACATAACCTTTATTCGAAGGAGATGTTTTGCATTCAGCCCGTCAGAACATACTTTGCCTGGATATAGGCAGTGGTACACAGGATGTGTTTTATTACATGCCTGACAGGGAACTGGAGAATTGCCCCAAGTTTGTCCTGCCTTCTCCGGCCATGCAGATCGGTTCAAGAATCATGGAGCTCAACTCTGCCGGAGAGAACGTATATTTTTATGGCCGGAATATGGGTGGTGGATTTTACAGGGTATTGAAAAAAAGTCTGGAAAACGGCCTGAAAGCAGCCATACATCCGCAGGCGGCCTATTCACTGTCTGATTCCCCTGAGCTTCTTGAAACAATAGGCCTTGATATCACCCGGAACTGTCCTCATGGATACTATCCAGTCTATTTAAGCGATTATGATCCTGGCTTCTGGCGATCATTCCTTGCCCAGGCAGGCCTTGGTTATCCCGGCCTGATTCTGGCCTGCGCCCAGGATCATGGTTTTCACCCTGACAGCAGTAACCGTTTGGGCCGGTTTCAGCTTTGGAAGAAGTTTTTGATTCAAAGCAATGGTCAAATTGAAAAGTTAGTATTTTCCACTCCGCCTGAAGAAATGACCAGGCTGATCAGTCTCAAAGATTCCATTGGAGCGGGGTACGTGGCTGATACAGGGGCGGCGGCCCTTCTGGGAGCTCTTTTTGTTCCTGAAACAGAAAAACTGTCAAGAGAAAAGGGGGTATGCGTTGTTAATGTGGGCAACAGCCATACAATCGCCTTTCTGTTATATGCTGACAGAGTCCATGGTATTATGGAGCACCACACAGGTCTTTTGAATGGACAAAAGCTCTGGGAGCAGCTAAAATTATTTAGACAGGGACGCCTGACCAATGATCAGGTTTTTAAGGATAACGGACATGGCTGTCTGGTCTCTGAAACAGCCGCAGGCATGGATTTCAAGCCGACCTTTGTATTGGGTCCCAGGCGCAGGATTCTTGAAGGGTTTGATGTGGATTTTCTGTGTCCCGGAGGGGACATGATGCTGGCCGGTTGTTTCGGGCTTTTAAAGGGATACTTTATAAACAGGAAAATCTATGAATAATTATACCCTTGTCAGGCCAGAACATCTTAACCACCACGGAAATCTTTTCGGCGGGGCAATGCTTAAATGGGTGGATGAATTTGCCTGGCTGGCAGCAAGCAAGGAGTTTCGAGGCTGCAGACTGGTCACAGTGGCCATGAACGAAAGTATATTTTCCCATCAGGTTCCCCTTGGCTCAATTCTGCGTTTCAATATTCAGTTTGTGCGTCAGGGCAATACTTCTGCCACCTATAATGTTCTGGTCTATTCTGATGAGCCGGGCAGTGACAGGGAAAAACAGGTTTTCGCCAATTCCATCACTTTTGTCAGAATTGATGACAATGGACGCAAATTGCATTTGCCTCCAAGACAGGAGTTTATTCCCTGCTGAACCATTTAACCCGCTTTCAAGATATTTTGTTTATGAAAAAAATAATAATCGCTACCAGGGGGAGCAAGCTGGCTCTGTGGCAGGCTGAACACATTGGATCAAGACTGACGGATCGTTATCCAGGTCTAGAAGTTGAGCTTCTGAAAATCAAAACCACGGGTGACATTATTCTTGATGTTCCTTTGGCCAAGGTCGGGGGCAAAGGACTTTTTGTCAAGGAAATCGAAGAGGCTATACTGGACGGCAGGGCCGACATTGCTGTTCACAGCATGAAAGACGTGCCGGCGGCTCTTCCCCAGGGTCTGAAGCTTGGCATCATACCTAAACGTGAGTCCAGGTATGACCTTCTCCTGTCTGAAAAGTTTTCAGATCTCTCCTCTTTGCCGGATGGCGCTACAATAGGCACCTCCAGCCTGAGGCGTCAGTCCCAGATACTGCACCTGAGATCAGATCTAAGAATTGAAATACTTCGGGGCAACCTAGATACCAGGCTTAAAAAGCTCAAAGACGGCTTTTATGACGCAATTATTGTCGCGGCCGCCGGGATGAAGAGATTGGGATTGACGGCAACTTATGAAAACGAACTGGTTCCTCCGTATTTTTTGCCGGCCGTGGGACAGGGGGCACTGGGCATAGAGTATTCTTCGGGACGACCTGAAATGGACGAGTTTCTCGGATTTTTGGATCATCCAGGCACACGTTTTTGCGTAACCTGTGAAAGAGCTTTTCTGGAAGAACTTGAGGGCGGGTGTCAGGTGCCTATTGCCTGCCTTTGTCTGCAGGAGAACAACATGCTTTACGCTACCGGCCTGGTATCT
>PXDF01000003.1 GCA_003566455.1 Desulfonatronovibrio sp. | reverse complement strand
GCCAGGTTAATCTGCTGCAGCTTCATCAAGATAGTGGTTCCCATGGACTGACACCCTATAAAGTCAGTACAGAAATGACAAGCCAAACTGGCAGGGAAAATTACTTATTGCAAGCAAGAGTCTATTTCTTGATTATTCCCGGACAGGGATTGAGGTTAAACTGCGTTTAAGCAGAAGGCAGTTTAAAGCGATTTTCTTTCCCTCCTGGCCATGATGGTCATTTCCCCGGAATTTTATCAGAAAAAAAGGCTTCAGATTATCTTCTGATGACTTTCAGGCATAAATTTTATGGGAAAAGTAAGGTTGATTTTTTAAGCGAAACATGAGCGTCATATAACTACTTAAAATTACATTAATTACCAGTAAAAATCTAAATAATCATTAAGATACATATTTACATATTTATATAGTAACATATTGACATCCTTCGAATATTATACTATGATGTTTTAAAACATATTAAAAAGGAGGTGATAAAAAAATGGAAAAAATACCAGTAAGTAAGCCGGCGCTGATCAAGAGGATCAACCGGAGACTGGCAAAGGAAGGTCGATTGGGTTACCAGCTTAAAAAGGACCGGGGTTACAGATGGAGATCAAGCCTAGGGGAGTATTATGTTTTGGACATTAACCGAAACTTCATTGTCCGGACTCATGTCAACCTTGAAGCATACGGCAATGAAATTGGCGCATTAGAGCCTTATGAGGAGTTAGTAGAAGAGTAATCTTCAGGGGCTTGGTCAAGAATAAGTTCTGCTTAGAGGCTGTTTGAATGGCACGGCAAGGTGAGGCAGGGCATGGTAAGGTAAGGTATGGTTAATGCCAAAATTTTATTTACAAAGGAGTCTTGTTGAGACTTCCCCTATTTTTTATCCAACCAATAATAAGCTTCACTGAATGTTGTTAATACTGACTCTTCGCTGCAATGAATGAGCATGCTCAAAAATAATAAAAGGCCCCAGCAAAACATTATCCCCAGGGCCGCTCTATAGTTTCTCCCCAACACAGAGAATTAAAACATTATTTAGTGGCTAAAGACGCATGTCAAGCTTCAGGGTTAAGTAATTGTGCTGACTGGGCTAAAGATTGAAGCCGTCCCATGGCCAGGGCGGCTAACCTATTCTTGAAGGGTTTCAAAAACGAGAAGAGGTTCCGTGGCTCAAGTACCCCTTATTGAAGTTCCCCCTTAAAACTGGACAAAGAGCTAAAGTGGATTTTATGACAACCACAACCCTTAAGCCAGGCATATATCTAGAAACTTGACATCTTAATTCTTGGATATATTTAATTTTTAAGCGCTGATTTGTACTCGGCTTGCGGGCGCTATATAAAAACAGCTAAAGAGGGATGATCATATAACCCCCTCTAGCATAAGCCGAGCGGGCTTTTTTTTGTCCAATTTTCAGGACGTCGCTGATTTAATCGACAACTTGCGGGCGACTAATAAATGCAGCTAAAGCGTTGGCCCACCTAATTTGCTCCAGTGGCGCCATACGCCAAGACAACCAGGAGCAGAGGAGGTGTTAAACATGTCATTTTCCCCGTCCTTTAAAGATATCCATCACTGGATAATTTCCTGTCTTGGAATAGCCAGGGCAAGACCCGTCCATTCAAACCATTTCCATCATTCAATTCAAACCAGGTTAACTGGCTGACAGAGTCTTTACAGGACTGTTTGCATTGATTTGTATCCAATCAAAAAAATTATAATGAGCTTATTGAAGCAAGGAGATCAACATGACTAAATCTAACCGCATACCCCCTGAGCTGAAGCTGACGGCCGCACTATATGCTAAAAGAAAAGGTGTGGTTGAGCACATAAGAAGTACAGGCAAGCTGCCTGAGCAGATCAATACAGGTGGTTTTAATATCGGAATGAACATACTCATCCGGAAACGAGGCACTGACATCACATTGACGGATGATGAGCAGCTGGTTCTGGATGCCATTCTCAGAGAAAAACGATTGCCTGGGGGGAAGGTTGTGTTAGTGGATAGTTAGTCACTGACCTTCAACCTTGGGCTTGATTGGTAATGTGTTCTGAGCCGTCCCTTGACCAGGGGCGGCTCTTTTTCTGAGAAGTATAAAAACAAGAAGAGACCCCCGTGGCTAAAGGGCCTCTTCAAAAGTGAGATGCCAAAGGAAGCTATGCATGTTTCTTGAATCTGGCACTCATGTAGAAAATTGTCTTCCAACAAAATGATTGTCAAAATTTTTATGACATCATAAAAACAGTCATCAGATTATTTTATTACCAAAGAAAAACCGCTTTGCATCACAGACTTTCCAAATCCAAAATCATTTCGGGCATCCAATGCCAGAAAAGACTCTGGCTTGAAATCCACCGTCCAGACCTGCTGAAGTTTGATCAAAGCATTCAGGCCAGGATGGATACCGGCCACAAGGTGGGTGAGATCGCCTGCAAGTTCCTTGCGCCAGGCGGAATTTATATCGGCCTGGAAGATGGCATTGCCCACGTCCTGGAAACTACCAGAAGGTACCTTGGTTCATCTGATTTGCCGATTTACGAGGCAACATTTGCTTTTGACCAGGTGCTTGTTCGTTCTGACATTGTCATTCCATCAGGATCTGGTCTCAAGGTGATCGAGGTCAAATCATCCACCCAAGTCAAAGAATATCATATCTGGGACTGCGCCATCCAGTTCAGGGTTCTGCAAGGAACTGGTCATACTGTCCAGGAAATCCAGGTAGCGGTTATAGATTCTTCTTTTGTTTATCCCGGGGAAGGCAATTATCACGGACTCATACGCACAGAGGATGTGACAAAGGCGGTCCTGGAAATGCAACCTCAAGTGGAAAGTTGGGTGGATCAATGTCTTAATACCGTGCAAGGATCAATGCCTTCCATTGAAGTTGGGGATCATTGCAGTTCTCCATTTGACTGCCCATTCCTGGACTTTTGCATGCCATCAGATTGGCCTGAATATCCTTTGAAATCTTTGCCGGGGATAAGTATTCAACTGCGGGATAAACTCAAGCAGGAAGGGTTTGAGGACATACGAGACATTCCTCAAGGCAGGCTGTCCAGCCTATACCATGAACGTGTCCGCAGAGTGACTGTTTCCGGCAAAGCAGAGCTTCTGCCCCAGGCAGCCAAAATTCTGGATTTCCTTGCTTACCCCAGATACTTTCTTGATTTTGAAACAGCACAGTTTGCAATCCCAATCTGGGAAGGAACAAGGCCATACGAACAACTGCCCTTTCAATGGTCCTGCCATGTCCAGGACGCTCCGGATCAACTCCGGCACCTGGAATTTCTGGATCTGTCAGGTCAGCCACCGATGCTCAGGTTTTCTGAATCTCTGCTGGCTGCATGTGGGGAGTCTGGGCCAATAATTGTTTATGGCAGTTTTGAAAGAACCGTCATCCGTGGCCTGATCCAGCGTTATCCTGACCTGGCCACTTCTCTTCAAAGCTTATCAGAACGAATAGTGGATCTCCATCCCATAATGCGGCAGAATTACTACCATCCTAAAATGTGTGGGAGTTGGTCTCTCAAGGCTGTTCAGCCTTGCCTTGTTCCTGATTTGAGCTATTCCACTTTGGGTGAGGTCCAGGAAGGAAGCTTGGCCCAGGAAGCTTATGCCGAAGCCATATCGCCGGATACAATGCAGGAGCGAAAAGAGGAGCTGCGCAAAGGTTTGTTGGCATATTGTGAAATGGATACCTTGGCTATGGTCAGGATTGTAGAGGTAGTTAGTGAGGGAGTTGGTTCATAATAGCTCACCTTCACTCTTTGTCCAGTTATTGGGGACGGCTTCTAAATTCACACTGAAATAGGATGACGATCGATAATATTCGTTTTAGCAATTGCAAAAATTCATGGCCTATCGATTCTATCAATAATTTATAAGGTTACCTTTAGCTTAAGCTTGTGTATCATATTCTTTTGTTTTTCAGATAGTTGAAAACTGTGAATTCCGAAAGTTCGCCCCTTATCTGGAAATATCATGGCAAACATCCGACCATCATCATCGCCATAGTCTGCTAT
>PXDF01000061.1 GCA_003566455.1 Desulfonatronovibrio sp. | reverse complement strand
GCCCCGGTCTTTCTGATAAAGTCAACAATGGGCTTAAGCCACAAAGGAGATACAAAGCCGGTGGTCCCGCCTTCCCCGAAATGAACCTTCACCGCGGTCAGCATGCCCGGTTCAAGCCTCGAGCCCAGATCCAGGCTTTTAAGCAGCTTTTTCAGCCGCTGTTCATAGGTCATCCTGCGCGAAGCCCGCAGATTCCAGAAATGGACTTTGCTCACTTCCTTACTCCACTACTCACAAACTCCACTACTCACAAACTCCTGTTCACGTATGCAAGCACGTATCCGAGGATGCACGTTTGTATGTTTGTACGAATGCAAGTATATATTTTTACTCTGATACAATGATACACCCATGCTCCCATACACCCACAAACCCATACTCCCCTGCTTCCTGCCTAATCTAGAGCGTAGCTCCTCATGCCCATGGCATAATAGAGTTCGGCCATGGCCTGCTGGTAGTCCAGAAGAGCCTGATTCCTTCCGGCTTCAGCCCTGGTCAGGTGCTCCTGGGCGGTGAGCAGGTCGAGGATGGTTCCTACGCGCTGTTTATACCGGTGCTCCTGCATGTCGTAGTTTTCAGCCGCCGCGGCCAGGGCTTTGCGGGTGGAGATGAGCCTTTCCCTGGCCTCTTCCAGGCGCATAGAGGAGGTGCGCACTTCAGTTGTAATTGAATTTCTGGCATTTTCAAGAATCTGCACAAGCCTTTGGATCTCGTGGTCCATGCTCTGGTACCGATAATAGTTTCTCCCTCCGCTGAAAAAGTTCCATTCCAGGGTTACCCCCGCGGTCCAATAGCGGTTTCTCTGATCCCGGTCGACGTCGCGGCCGTGAATATCCCGGCCATGCTGGTCAAAATCCCTGGTCTGGTCGGTGTAGTTGAACTCCAGGTTGACCCTGGGCAGTTTTCCGCCTCTGGCGATTCTTTTTTCCTTGTCCACGATCTGCATGTTCTTCTGAATGAACATGAGGTCAGTCCGGTTCGCAAAGGCAAAATCCAGGGCCTGCTGCAGATCGATGACCTTTTCCACTGGAATCCTTTCCAACTCGCCCACATATTTGATCATTTTTTCAAATTCAAAGCCGAGCAGGGCGTTGAGCTCAGACATTTGAATCCGCTCCTCGTTAATGGCCATGTTCAGCTCCTGCCTGGTCTCCTCCAGCTCGACCTCGGACTGGAGTACGTCCACGTAAGGAACCAACCTTTCTTCAAAAAAGGTTCTGGAAGCCTCAAGGCCCACTTCCAGCCTTTCCATGGCACTCTCCAGGCTGCGCCGGTCTTCACGAGCCTTAAGGAGCTCCAGAAAATGAAACTGGATTTCCCGGATCAAAGCTCTTTCTTCAGCCTCTTTTTCAATGGTGCTTATTTCTTCTTCGATTCTGGCCTGCTGGTAGGAACTGAGGATGGTTAATCCGGCGAATAACGGCTGTACCACTCGCAGATTCCAGTGATACCTGGTCTGGTCCAGATAATCGGCTTCAGTCGGTCCGCTTGCGGCTATGCTGTCCAGACGGGTGTAGCCTGAACCCACCGAAGCGCTGGGCAGAAACTGACCGCGAACTGATTTTGTCTGGGACTGGCTCCTCCTGATCCCGAAATCCATGGCCTTGATCCTGGGATTTCGCTCCAAACCTGTCTTTACCGCCTGCTCCATGTCCAGAACCAGAACCGGCTGCTCATGTTTACGCTCATCTTCGGCCTGAACCGGGACTGCCAGCAGAATCAGAACTGTGCAAAACAAAATTAATCGTCCAGAGAACATTTTACCGCCCCCGCTTTTGCGCTCAACCCCCATACTCCATACTCCCTGTTCACGTATGCAAATATGCAGGTTTGTACGAATGAAAGTATATATTTTTAATCTGGTACACCCATACTCCCATACACCGACATCCCCGGCACTCCCACACTCAATTCTCCCGGAATGCCCGGTCCATGCTGTCGATGATCGGGGACATGATGTAGCTTAATACGGTCTGAGCCCGGGTCTGTATGTAAACCTCAGCCGGCATCCCCGGAGTCAGCTTGCCCGGATTGCCGATGGCTTCCTCCAGGGATTCCTGGTTCATTTCCACATAAACCAGATAATGCGGCGGCACATCCCTGGCTTCAGGTTCCATCCTGTCGGCCGAAACATAGGTCACTTCTCCGTCCACCTTTGGAGTATAGCGCCTGGGAAAAGCCGTGAGCATCACGCTGGCCTTCTGGCCTGTGCGGACTTCATCGATCTTGTCCGGAGCCACTCTGGCGGAGACGATGAGCCTGCTGTCCCTGGGTACTATCTCCATGAGCGGCTCGCCCCCCCTTATAACTCCGCCTTCTGTACGCACATTGAGATTGACCACCACTCCCGACTCAGGCGCGGTGATCTCCAGCCTGCGGGCCGCGTCTTCAGCGGGGCGGAGCTGCTCTCTTAGATCCACAATGGACTGGCGGACCTCTCCCAGTTCTGAAGCCGCCTCCTGGGCATAGCTCCTTTTCAGGTCTTCAATCTCCAGCTGCAATTCCTGAATCCTTTCCCTGGACTGCTCAACATCAGTCTTTAGTTCTTCCACTCTGGCCTGATTTGAATTCAAGGCTCTCTGCAGTTCCAGGAGCTGGGTTATGTCGATAAATCCGCCGTCCAGCAGAGGCTCCTTGGCCATGATTTCTTCTTCCAGAGAAACAATGGTCTTCTGCACGGTCTCCAATTGTCTTTCACGCCCCTGAATCAATGAACGCTGGGTATTCATCCGGGCCTGCAGCAGTTTTATCTTGCCGTCTTTGGCAGCAGCCCTGGACCTGAAGATCTGCTCTTCGCTGCGCATGCTCTCGGCCGCGTCCGGAAGCTCGGCGCGGGCAAGCAGCGCGGGCGGCCAGTCAATGAAATCAGCGTTTTCTATTTCAGCCACAAGCCTGGCTTGACGGGCCATAAGGCTGTCCATCCTGGCCCGGTACATATCCCTTTGCGCCCGGACTTCTTCTCCGTCAAGTGTGATCAATACATCGCCCCTCTCCACCAGGTAGCCCTCGCGAACCTTTATTCTTTTAATGATACCCCCGTCGCGGTGCTGGACCTGCTGACGGTAAGTCTCGACTATGATATCCGCCTGGGCTATCACCGCGCCCTCCAGCCTGGCCGTAGCCGCCCATCCGCCCAGCCCGCCGAAGAAAAGGGTCACGAACAACAGACCTGCAATGATCACATTTCTGGAACTGGTGGGCAGGCTCACTCCCGCCGGCTCGCTTTTGCCGCCTTCTATGGCCTTAATATTGCTGCTCTGCAATTTATCATTGCTCATTTTAATCACGCCTCAATTTACGTATGCACGTCTTTACAAATACTGGTATCTACATTTACTCCCATGCTCCCATACCCCGACATACTTCCACACTCCGATGCTACAGATCAAGCACCCGGTCGGCCATGCCAACAAGTTCCTTATTGTGCGTCATGAGCACCAGAAAAACCTTCTTTTCCCTGAGCCCGTTCAAAACCCCTTTCAAGGCCTCCCGGCCGGACTGGTCCAGATGGGAGTCCGGTTCATCAAAAACCAGCAGCCAGGGATCATTGTACAGGGCCCTGGCCAGCACGATACGCTGCTTCTGGCCGCCGGAGGGGTTTATCCCTCCCGCTCCTATGCGTGTGTCATAACCCTTGGGCAGACCTAGAATCATTTCGTGAGCTCCGGCCCGCCCGGCCGCTTCGACCACTGCTTCTGAATCGACTTCACCCATCCGGGCGATGTTCTCGGCCACGGTCCCGGAAAAGAGCTCCACCTCCTGGGGCATGAAGCCCACCTTTTTGCCCAGCAGCACCGGATCCACCTGATCCATGGGCGTGTTCCCCAGAAACACCCGCCCCTGCTCCGGTTTCCACAGACCCAGCAGCACCCGGGCCAGGGTGGTCTTGCCCGCCCCGCTGGACCCGGTCACGGCCAGGATCTCACCCGGGTGCAGCTCAAAAGAGACTTTCTTGAGCACGAGGGTCTCACCTATGGACACACTGATGTTCTCAGCCCGGTAAATTTCGGGCTTTTCAGGCTCCTGCCGTCTTTCGGCCGTAGAATCCTCAAGCAGACCATCGAGCCTGCTGTAGGCGATCCTGGCTTCAACCAGGCTTTTCCAGGCATTGCCCAGCATCATTATCGGGGACAGGGCCCGGCTCATGAACATGGCCGAGGCAACCATGGTTCCCAGAGTGGCCTCGTTGATAATCACCAGATAGGCCCCGGTGGACATGATGATCACCACCGTGCCCATCATGAAAAATTTGGCCAGGCTTTGAAAAAATCCGTTTCTGGCGGCCATGGTGTCCTCAAAATATACACCCTGGCTGTTGAACTGATTCCACCTGCGGGTCATGGCCGGAAGCATGCCCATGGCGTAAACGGTCTGGGCGTTGCGCATGGAGGAATTCAAAAACTGATCCGTTTCCAGGGCCGCCTGGGACTGCCTGGCTTGAATGCGCGCGGTCATGATCTCCTGGGCAACCACCAGCAGGAAAAGCGTCAAAGCTCCGGCGCAGGCTATGTATCCCAGAAGGGGATGAAAAAGAAAGATGACCGCAAGATACACCGGGACCCACGGCGTGTCGAACAGGGCGAAAATGCCCGTACCGCCTAGGAAGTTGCGAATGCTGTTTAAGTCCTTCAGCCCCTGGGTGTGTTTGGGTGATCCGGCCGCAACCGTGTTTCCCAGCATTCCGGAAAAGATCCTTCCGGCGACCACCTGGTCGAACTTGACTCCTATGCGCACCAGGAGCTTGGACCGGAACACCTCCAGGATCCCGGAGACAATGTACAGGCCGATAACCGCGGCTGTCAGGAAAACCAGGGTCTCCATGCTCCGGCTGTCCATGACCTTGTCGAAAAGCAGGCGCAGGTACATGATGTAAGCCAGAGCCAGCACGTTGATGAACATGCTGAAGAAAAACGCGCAGCCCAGATGCGGCAGAAACTTAACCAGATATTTTCGCATGGATATTCTTATTGTTATTGGAAGATTCTATATTAATCTCCATTTCCAGGTTGTTTATTGTCTTTAGCCTTCTGCCATCCGTTTTCCGCCTGCCTCGGATCTAAGTCCTTCCGCTTTCGCATCGTCGCCCACTCGCCTCATTGCCAAGTCGGCCCTCAGTCCTCTGTCCTCTGCCCTCTGCCGGCCGGCAAAAGCTTCTGCAGCACCTGCCTGCTCGGTCCGTACATGGCCACCTGGCCGTTCTTGAGCATGAGCAGCTGGTGAGTGTACTGCAAAAGACCAGGACGGTGGGTTACCAGGATCACGGTCATCCGGTTTTCCGGGGCCTGTCTGATGATCTGGACCAGGGCCTGCAGCCCGCCCTGATCAAGGTTGGAATCCGGCTCATCCAGGATCAGCACCCTGGGATCACCGAACAGAGCCCTGGCCAGGCCGATCCTCTGGCGCAGCCCGCCCGGGAGGTTAAGGCCTCTTTCTTCGAGCATGGTCTCAAACCCTTCGGCCATGTTGTCGATGATTTCTTCAATATCCGCCCGCACGGCAGCCTCTCGTATCTTTTGCTCCTGCACCTCCCGAAATCTGGAGATGTTCTGGGCGATGGTCCCGGAGAACAGTTCCACATCCTGGGGCAGGTAACCTATATAACGGCCCAGCTGTTCCTGCTCCCACTGGTGCATGTCCGCCCCGTCCAGGCGCAGGATGCCGTTCTGGGGCTTGACCGATCCGGTCAAAAGTCTGGCCAGGGTGGTCTTGCCCGCTCCGCTGGGACCGATGAGCCCCATGGTCTGACCTGCGCCAAGGTCGAAAGACACGCCTTTGATGATCGGCTTGCCTCCCTGGGAGTAGACCAGGGATTCGGCCTTAAGCGCCCCCTGTGGAGCAGGCAGCTCGAGTACTGCCTCCTTTTCCTTCTCCACCAGGTCTCCCAGAAACTCCCTGAGCCGCTGAAAGGCATCCTTTGCGTTCTGGTAATCCTGCCAGCCGTTGACCGCCATCTGCATGGGCATGACCACCCGTCCGGCGATGATCACGGCGATGATGACCATGGCGCTGTCCGCTCCTCCCTGCAGCATCAGGGCGAATCCGGCGCCCATGAGCAAAACGAGCATGATCCAGCCCATGGATTTGGTGATGGCCGAGTGCAGTCCGGCCTTTTCACTGGCTTCAGTCTGGTCCCGGACCATTTCGTCCTGCATGGACCGCCATCTCCGGGTGAGCTGGGGCTGCATGCCCATGGCCACCGCTGCCTGGGAATTGTTTACGCACTCCTGGGCAAAGGCGTTGGACCGGGCAAAGCCCTGGTTGGATTTGCGCAGAAGCTCCCGGGTGGACTTGCTGGTGGCCAGCTTGACCCCAAGAATGATCAGGATGCAGGTCAGGGCCAGCACCCCGAGCAAGGGGCTGATGAAAAAGACGATGGCCAGCAGCAGGGGCGAGATCAGGGTGTCAAGAAAGGCCGTGGACGTAGGTGAATTCAGAAAACCCCTGACCCTGGACAAATCGTTCATGGCCGAGGAGGCTTCCCCTTTCTGTTCCAGGGCCCTTTCCTGAAACATGCGCATGAGGATCTTCTCCCCCAGATGCTGATTCAGGTAAATGGAAAAGCGCCTGAGCAGGGCAAAGCGCAGCACGTCGAAGACGGTCATGAAAACCAGGGCCCCCACCGCGGCCAGGGCGATGACCGAAATGCCGGAGATGCTTTCGCTGGGCACCACCCAGCGAAAAAGCATGATCATGTTGAAGGGCAGGGCCAGGGTCAGGAGAACAACGAAAACGCTCAGTCCGATGCATATGAGCAGTATTTTTCTTAATTCTTTTTTCATTATGCTTTTGTTGCATTAAATATAGAATAAATTGGACCTATCCGGCACCCCGAAATCCGGATAAGCTTTAATTCGCTCGCTTAGAAAAAATACCTGAGGAGGAGGGCTGGCTTTTATTGATTCCCGGATTGCCTCTGTTCGCAAAATTGACCTCGGTGATTACATATACGGAATGATGAAGAAACCAACATCTGTTAAAAAAACATTTGGAATTGCTTAACTTAAAAAACTTTTATTTTCAAGGAGACGTTCAGTGGTTCTACATTTTTGTACATGCATTTTCCTGTTGAAAAATCAGGCGGTTTGAACTGTACTGGCAGCCATGCACAAACTTTCACAGGAGATAATCTCCAGAAGACCTTTTGAGGCTCATCTGTGGATTATTGAGGCACCTTATTACCATCTGGACAGATATTGCCTTAAGGCCGGACTGGGACCTGACTCCGCCATCCCTTTGATTTTCAGAATCAATCCGGATCCCTTTGACCAGGCCAGGCTGACCTGTCCGGGGATCAAATGCCCCCGACCCGAGGCCTGGCTCAAGGTCCTGGCCTTTCTGCACCTCAATTACGTCTCCTTCAAACTGTACCAGGGCTCTGGACCTGAAGACAACCCGGAATCACTCAGCCTTCTCAAACCGCCTGTTCACCGGGAGCTGCGCTCCATACTGGGTTTTGTCGCCCAAAACAAGATCCTGGAGCTGGAAAAATTTGAAGTCCTGCTGGAGCGGGCCTTCAGCCTGCTGCAAAAAGTCTAGAATAGGCAGGAACCTGCAGTCCGGAAAAAACAGTTGCCCTTGTAATCGGTCATCTTTTTTTGTACTTGCTAAGCGGTCTGCAAATAAAATGAGCCTTCAGAAAAATGGCTGCATGAATATGAATATTCTACACATCTACAACAGGTATCTCCACGATTCCCAGGGCGGCCTTGAACAGTCCATCTATCAGATTTGTATTGCCACGGGATCACTCGGGTGCCGAAACAGGATCCTGACACTGGGCAGCCATTCGGGCCGCAAAGAAATTGCCCGGGATGAGGCCCTGGTCATCTCCTACGAACGTTCAGCTGAAATTGCGTCCTGCGGATTTTCCTGGTCTCTTCTGAAAAACTTCAGCAGAGAGTGCGGCTGGGCCGAAGTGATCCACTACCATTATCCCTGGCCTTTTGCCGATTTACTGCATGTCCTGCACAGGATGCGCACACCTTCTCTGCTGACCTACCACTCGGACATCGTCCGCCAGAAGCTGCTCAATGTCTTTTATTCTCCCCTGAGATACAGCTTTTTGTCCATGGTGGACCGGATAGTGGCCACTTCGGATAATTACGCCGCCTCAAGCAGGGTTCTTGCAGGGTACAGGAAAAAGGTGTCGGTCATTCCTCTGGGCATAGATCCCGGAACCTATCCGGATATTGAAAATGATCGCCTGCGGGACTGGGAGCAAAAAATCGGCAGGGATTTTTTTCTTTTTGTCGGGGTCCTGCGTTATTATAAAGGACTGCACATCCTCATGGAAGCGGTGCGCAAAGCGCCATTCACCACGGTCATCGCCGGAAGCGGACCCTTGAAGTCCGAACTGGAGCGCAAAGCAACCCGCCTGGGATTACGGAACATTGTGTTTTTGGGTTCTGTGGGCGATAAGGATAAAATTGCTCTTCTTCAATTGTGCAGGGCAGTGGTTTTTCCCTCCTTCCTGCGCTCCGAGGCCTTTGGTATGACCCTGCTGGAAGGCTTGATGCTGGGCAAACCCCTGATTTCATGCCGGATAAAAACAGGCACCGATTATGTCAACCAGGACGGCCTGACCGGCCTGGTGGTTGAACCTGGTGATCCTGTAGCACTGCGCAGGGCAATGGATTATATCTTTGAGAATAAAAGCGAGGTCGCAAAATTTTCCCGAAATGCCAGAAAAAGATTTCAGTCCTGTTTCAATGCAAAGAAAATGGGACAGGAATATCTTCGCCTTTATCAGAACCTTCAGACAAAAGGGTAAAAGGCGAAAAAGCACCGCAGAACTTACTTGAGTTTACAAAACCGAACATAGTATTTATTAACAGTCTTTTATAGTCAACTTTATAACTCACAAGGATTTCTTCACGCATGTCCAAAACAGCACTCATCACCGGAATCACCGGCCAGGACGGAGCTTATCTGGCCAGACTGCTATTAAACAAAGGCTATAATGTTTACGGGACATTTCGCCGGGCAAGCTCGGTTAATTTCTGGCGCGTAAAAGAGCTGGGCATTTTTGAACATCCAAAGCTGCACCTGGTTGAATTCGACCTTACCGACATGTCCGCCTGCATCCGCCTTCTGGATAAAACCGAGCCGGTTGAAGTCTATAACCTGGCTGCCCAGAGCTTTGTCTGGGTTTCTTTTGAACAGCCGGTGACCACGGCTGAAATTACCGGCATTGGAGCGGTGAATCTTTTGGAGGGGATCAGAATTGTCAATCCGGGTATCCGCTTCTACCAGGCTTCAACCTCTGAGATGTTCGGCAAGGTCAGGAATTTCCCCCAGGATGAAAACACTCCCTTCTACCCCCGCAGTCCCTATGGCGCGGCCAAAGTTTACGCCCACTGGATGACCATCAATTACCGTGAAGCCTACAACATATTCGCCTGCAGCGGGATTCTGTTCAACCATGAGTCGCCGCTTCGCGGACTGGAATTCGTCACTCGCAAGATTTCCAATGCCATGGCCGGCATAAAGCTGGGCCTGCAGGATTGCCTCGAACTGGGTAACCTGGAAGCCAAACGCGACTGGGGCTATGCCGAGGAATACGTCGAGGGCATGTGGCGCATGCTTCAGGCCGATGAGCCGGACACCTGGGTTCTGGCTACGGGACGCACTGAAACAGTGCGTGATTTTGTCAATATGGCAGCCAAAGCCGTTGACATTCACATAAACTGGAAAGGCCGGGAGCAGGATGAGCAGGGCATCGATTCCTTAACAGGCAAAACCCTTGTCAAAGTCAATCCCAAGTTCTACCGTCCGGCAGAGGTTGACATTCTCATGGGAAATCCAGCCAGAGCAAAACAGGAACTGGGCTGGGAACCTGAGACATCACTGGAAGAATTGTGTCGCATGATGGTTGAGGCTGATCTCGAAAGAAACAAAAAAGGCAGCATAATCTTCTGATGACTGATTCCAAAAAAGTCCTTATCACCGGTGTTCATGGTTTTACAGGCAGGTACCTTTTACAGGAACTTAAAAATTCCAGCCATGAAACATTTGGTCTGGGAATGCACCCACACAAGGACCCCAATTACTTTCAGGCTGACCTGCGAAATACATCCAGCATAATAAACGCAATAAAAAAAATACGGCCCCAATGGGTGGTGCACCTGGCAGGAATCTCTTTTGTCGGGCATAACGCGCCCAACGATTTTTACAGCATAAATCTTATGGGAACCCGCAATCTGCTGACGGCACTGGCTGAAACCGATGCGGCTCCTGAAAAAATCATTCTGGCAGGCAGCGCCAATATTTATGGAAATGCCGGGGGGGTAATATCAGAAACAACACCTCCGGACCCGTTAAACGATTATGCTGTAAGCAAGCTGGCCATGGAATATATGGCCCGCTTATGGTTCGATAAGTTACCCATAATCATATCCCGTCCCTTCAATTATACGGGAGCAGGTCAGAGCAATGACTTTGTTATCCCCAAAATCGTTGAACATTTTAAACGGCAAGAGCCTGCCATTGAAATGGGCAACCTGGACATATCCAGAGATTTTTCCGATGTCCGTTTTGTGGCCAAGGCTTATCATAGACTTTTAGAAAACGCCCCCCCTGGCGAGATAGTCAATATATGCTCGGGCAAGGCAACATCACTCAGGGAAATTCTGGACAAGGCCGCAAACATCAGCGGATATGAACTCAAAATAATAATCAATCCCAGGTATATCCGCTCCCATGAAGTCAAAACTCTATGCGGCGCCCCGGATAAGCTTCGCTCCTTCCTTGGTGAATGGGACCCGCCTTCCATAGATGAAACTCTGGCCTGGATGATCGAAGAGTGAAAGGTGTATTAATGAAAATACTGGTCAACGCCATCCCTCTGAGCGGACTGCTAACCGGCATAGCTCGATATGTCCGCAACTTATATACATGTCTTGAGAACGAACCGGATGTTATTGCAGAGTACTACACCGGCCGTCAGGCAGTGCCGGATATGCCCGTCCAGAATGGCCATGAATCCTGGATAATTAAAAACAACCGATTTCGCCGTCTGCCCGATCCAGCCATTTTTGCCATAAGAAGCGCTCACTGGCTGGCACATGAACATTTCTTGCGCAAAAACTGCAGAAAGCAAAAATACAACCTGTATCATGAAACCGGATTTATCCCGGCCAGAGTACCTGATCTACCTGTAGTCTATACGCTTTATGATCTTTCTCTGCGCCGCTATGCCCATACCCATCCCAGAGAACGGGTCTTGTTTTTTGAATTCTTTATTAAGCGCCGTCTTCCCGCTGCAGCTCATGTCCTCACCATTTCCAATTTCATCAAAGACGAAATTATTGACGAATTTAAGCTGCCCGCGGATAAAGTAACCGCCGTATCACTGGCCCCGGACCCGCACTTTTCAACAAGATCCCGGGCTCAGATCAAAGATGCTCTCTCCAGGCTGGGCATCCCTGAAGACTACATTCTATTCACCGGAACACTCGAGCCGCGTAAAAACATAAATCTGATCATTGACGCCCTGCCCCTGATGAAGCACAAAATTTCTCTGGTCCTGGCAGGCTGGTCCGGCTGGGGAGACAAGAAGTGGAAGGATGAACTTGCCTCCAGAGGTCTATTAAAAAGAGTCATTCAGCCCGGATATGTATCTGAAGAGGATCTGGCCTGCCTCTATTCGGGCGCAAAGGCCTTTGTTTATCCCAGTCTATATGAAGGTTTCGGTTTGCCTGTCCTGGAAGCCATGGCCTGCGGCTGTCCGGTCATTACTTCCAAAGCCTCCTGCCTTCCGGAAACTGCTGGAGAGGCGGCCATACTCACTGATCCCCACGATCCTCAACAGCTAGCCGATTATCTGAACCGCCTCATTGAAGACGATGAGCTTTCCAGATCTCTGGTCCGGAAAGGACTTGATCACTCGTCCTCTTTCACCTGGCAAAAAACAGCCATGGAAACTCTGGAAGTATTTAAAAAAACCGGTTAATCAGGGGTTGCGCTTCTTATTCGCATAATCACGTCTGCCCTGCCCGCTGATGAGAGTTTGATGCTGATCATTTATTAGTAAAATAAAGCAAGTGCTGTTAAAGTGGTTTAAACTATTTAAGATGAAAGTACTGGAAGTGCCAGGCACATAAGATGAGGCCTGTACCCGATTGACCTGGCCCAGTTCTTTTAAATATTTAGGATTTTCTTTTTTTGTGCGCCTGGACAGCTGGAGCCTGAAACAATCATCTCACAGGTAAAGTAACCATGAACAATACGGAAGAGTCAAACAGACCAGTTCTTAAGGCATGCTCCCCGGCAAAAGATCCTGACCTTCTTTACAGGGAAAATGAAGAACTTATTGCCCTTGTTCAAAGGCTTATTCAAGACGGGGAAAATGTTCTTTCCTCCAGAACCTGGAAAATCGGCTATACTGTTTCTTCAATCTTCAGAAAAATATTCAGACTGCTGCGCATCAGTGCTCACGATCAGCATATACGACCCGGTCACTTTGAAAACCTTGCCGGAGAATACGCCCCTTTTATCCGTTACAGGATAGACAAGGTTGTTCTTGACGGTACATTGGATAACATTCCTAAAACCTATCTGCCCATGAATGTTGAAACTGCTCTGCAAGAAATATGGACCAGTTTCAATCAGAGAGATAAAAATGACCCCTGAACACGGCTTTCCGCATACTACAATTATTATTCTAGCCTGGAATAACTGGGCCAGGACCAAGGTCACCCTTGATACTCTCAGATCCACCCGTCTGGACAATACCAGAATCATTCTGGTGGACAACGGTTCCACTGATGTAACACCTGAAGCTGTCAGGGGATATTCTTCCTGGGTGGACATTATAAGGCTGCCTGAAAACACAGGTTTTGTCAGGGGCAACAATACCGGCATTGAAGCTGCTTCTCCTGACTCGGACATTGTACTGTTAAACAATGACCTTGTATTCACTGATCCAGACTGGCTGGACAAAATGCGTACATGTATTCACTCTGACCATGCCTGCGGCATTGCCGGGTGCCGCCTTGTCCTTCCCAACGGCAGGCTGGTTCACACCGGCACCTATATCATGCCTGATACCTGCTGGGGCCAGCAGAACTTTTCAGGAAAAACGGAAAAAGATATTTGTCAGTACACCGGCATCCATGAAGTACAGGGTGTTGTATTCGCTGCTGTCTATATTAAAAGAGAGGTAATCAGTGCCGTTGGAGGACTGCATCCTGATTACACCACATATTTTGAAGATACCGACTACTGCCTGCGAGCTGCGGAAGCCGGATACAAAACCATCCTTTGCGGAAATGTCACAATTGTCCATGATGAACATGGATCAACAGCAGGCATTTCACGAAAAAGAAGTGAACTCTTCAAGCAGGGACAGCGGACATTTATCAGACACTGGAAACAAAAGCTGGAAAACAGCTACACCCTTTCAATTCACTGGCAGTCCATAATGAATTTTCCCACAGGTTACGCCATGTCCTGCAGGGAATTCATTAAAGCTCTGGACAGGCATAGAGTCAGATCCACCTATGAGTATGCATACGGCCCGGACAGCCCTTTTCCTCTGGCTGAGCCGAAGGATTCCACTCATTACCTGATGAACGTTGTCAGGTCGCGGGCAATTCCCCGCAATCCTGACGTATCTGTCGTATACGGCCAGGGTGATGTTTTTTTTAAAGCCAAAGGCAGGTACCGTGTTGGATACACGATGCTGGAAGTCGACGGCTTTCCTGAAGAGTGGGTTCGCCAGGCAAACAAACTTGACGAGGTCTGGGTTCCTTCGGCCTTCAACAAAGACTGTTTTATCAACTGCGGACTTAAGGTTCCTGTTCATATAATTCCTCTGGGAGTTGATCCTGCCTACTTTCATTTGAATATAAAAAGTTACGGCAACCCGCATGGAGATTATGTCTTTTTGGCCAACTTCGAATGGGGGGAAAGAAAAGCGCCTGAACTTATATTAAAGACGTTTAACAAGGCCTTCACTAGAAAAGAGCGGGTTCTGCTGTTGGCCAAGGTGAATAACAGGGATCCATCCCTGGATATCAAGGCGGAGGTGGAAAAACTGGATCTCAATCCTGCTGGCGGGCGCATAGCCTTCCTGCCCAATATTGAATTTCCCTTTTATCAGTTAGGTTCGTTATACCGCTCCGCCCACTGCTATATTTCAGCGGGACGAGGCGAGGGCTGGGACATGCCGCTGATGGAAGCTATGGCCTGCGGCCTGCCCTCTATTGCTACTGACTGGGGGGCACATACTGAATTCATCACTCCAGAAAATTCATACCCGCTTCAGATTCGAGGCACTGTTCCGGCCAAAGCCAAATGCCCTTATTATAATGGATTCTCATGGGCGGACCCCGATCCTGACCACCTGGCTCATCTTATGATCCACATTTTCAATAACCAGGAAGAGGCTGAAAAAATCGGTTTGACAGCTTCCAGGAATATAGCTGCCAACTGGACATGGGACAAGGCGGCACAAAAAATTGTCAATCGCCTTGAGCACATTGGCATGTAAAGGAAGACAAGTTGAACATTAATAATTTTCTCGACTGCTCTGACGCTCTTCCGTGGCTGACCTGAAAGAAGCGCCGCGCAGTTGCTGTCAATGATTATCCCCTGCGAAAAAATTAATAGAAAAAATCAAGAGTGAGTGTCATGTCCCATGCAAGCTCCATCTGGAACTACAGGATGTTCATCCTCTCCTCCATCCGCACCGAACTGATCAGCCGGTTCATCCGCAGCCGGCTGGGCGGGCTGTGGATGATCATCAATCCTCTGGCCCAGGTACTCATGTATACCCTGATCCTGTCCGCGATCCTTTCAGCCAAGCTGCCCGGGATCGACCACCGCTTCGCCTATGCCATTTACCTGACCGCGGGGATTCTTGCCTGGTCTCTGTTCGCCGAAGTGGTCGGGCGCTGTCTGACCATCTTCATAGACAACTCGGGCCTGCTCAAAAAACTGGTCTTTCCCCGCATCTGTCTTCCTGTTATTGTCTCCGGCTCGGCACTTTTAAACACGCTGCTCCTTTTTCTGGCCGTGCTGCTTGTCTTTGCCGCGCTCGGGCATTTCCCGGGGGTGCACCTGCTCTGGATTCCGGTGCTTATTCTGCTCAACCTGCTTCTGGCCCTGGGGCTGGGCCTGACGCTGGGGGTGCTCAACGTCTTTGTCCGCGATGTGGGCCAGATAACCCAGCTGGCCCTGCAGTACGGGTTCTGGTTTACGCCCATCGTCTATATGCCGGCTATCCTTCCGGAAAAACTGCAGCCTCTGCTTATGTTCAATCCCATGTACTGGATAGTCTCCGGCTACCAGAACGCGCTGGTCTTTTCCGCTGCTCCTCCCTTGAAGGGTCTGGCCGTGGTGGCCGCCCTGGCTTTTTTACTCGTGTTCATAGCTTTTTTTCTCTTTCGCAGGGCCTCCCCGGAAATGGTGGATGTATTATGAGTGACTGCATTCTGGCGGTTGATTCCCTGGGCAAGGCTTTTGTGCGCTACCACCGTGAGCGGCACCGATTCATGAACTGGCTGGGTTTTACCCGCCGCCCGGCCGAAGAATTCTGGGCGGTCAGGGACATCTCCTTCAATCTGGCCAGGGGGGAGACAGTAGGGCTGGTCGGTCAGAACGGAGCGGGCAAGTCAACCCTGCTCAAACTGATCACCGGCACCTTGCGTCCCACCAGTGGAGCCATCCACCTAAACGGGCGCATCTCCGCCATTCTGGAGCTGGGCATGGGCTTTCACCAGGAAATGACCGGGCGGCAGAACGTATTCAATGCTGCAGGACTTATGGGCTTTCACCTGCATGAAATAAGGTCCATGCTCCCGGAAATCGAGGATTTTGCCGAGATCGGGGAGTTTTTTGATCAGCCGGTTCGCACCTATTCCAGCGGAATGCAGATGCGCCTGGCCTTTGCCGTGGCCACGGCCAGCCGTCCCGAACTGCTCATCATTGATGAGGCCCTGTCCGTAGGCGACACCTATTTTCAGCACAAAAGCTTTGAGCGCATCAGGAACTATCGCAGCAGGGGCACTGGCCTGCTCATAGTCTCTCATGACAAATCCTCTGTGCAGATCCTTTGCGACCGGGCCATGCTCATGCACAAGGGCCGGATCATCAAGGATGACAAGCCGGAAACTGTCATGGACTATTACAATGCCCTGCTCTCGGATGAGGAAAACCGCAGCATCAAACTGGTTACCGGAGAGGACGGCCGGGTGGGTGTGCAATCCGGCACCGGCCAGGCCGGAGTGATTGATATAAGTCTGCTCAATAAAAAAAACGAGCCGGTCAAGATCGTCGGTGTGGATGAGGAAGTAAAACTGCTCATCAAGGTGAGGGTCAATTCATTTCTGCCCCGCCTGGTTCTGGGATACATGATCAAAAACTATCTGGGTCAGCCTGTGTTCGGTACCAATACCTACTATACCGGCCAGATCCTGGAAGAAGTCTCTTCAGATACTGAATTAGTATTCAGCATAGCTTTCAGAGCCGCCCTGGGACCGGGCAGCTATTCCGTGGCCGTCAACCTGTCCGATTCCAGGGATCACCTGGCCAACAACTATGAATGGCGGGATCTGGCCCTGGTCTTCAACGTGGTCAACCATGATTTGGACGAATTCATGGGCCTGGTGTGGATACCTCCCAGGATCAGCATAGAGAAGAAGCAGGATACAACCCGCTAATTGACTTATTCTCATGATCCATTTACTTAGTTTCCATCCGGAAATTCTTTATTTCCGGATGCTGAAACTGATGGTTTTCTTTCCGGAAACGAGGAGTTTTTTCTTTTGGCAAGGAAATCAAGCAATTATGAGGAGGCGTATCTTAAT
>PXDF01000015.1 GCA_003566455.1 Desulfonatronovibrio sp. | reverse complement strand
CCGGCTTCGTCCCTGACGCTCTCAAAACCAATGGAAAAGGTTTTGATATCCCCCACCCCGGCTTCTGCCAGCAAACCAACTACCAGGCTGGAATCGACTCCACCGGAAAGAAGAACGCCCACTGGAACGTAAGCCACCATTCTTCTTTTTACCGCCTGGCGAAGAGAACCCATGACCATGTCCTGCCACTCCTCGAAGGATCTTTGCGCGTCTTCCGGTCCCGGCCTGTAGTCGGGCTGCCAGTATTTGATCTCTTTCATATTTCCGTCAGGCTCAATGCTGAGGAGAGTGGCCGGGCTCAGCTTGCGTATATCTTTGATCATGGTATGGGGCGCTGGAACCACCGCGTGAAAGGACATATAGTAATTCAGGGCTGCAGGGTCGATATCATTGCCTACTCTTTTTGTGGCCAGAATAGCCTGCAGAGAAGAAGAAAAGATAAGCCCGCCGTTCACCCGGGAGTAATAAAGAGGCTTGATCCCGAGACGGTCCCGGCCCAGAATGACCCTGCCTGAATCACGCTCCACCAGGGCAAAAGCAAACATGCCCATAAACCTTTCCACGCATTTGAGCCCCCATTTATGAAAAGCCTTGACAAGGACCTCTGTATCTCCGTTGGAGAAAAACCTGTAACCAAAAGATCTGAGCTCTTCCCTGAGTTCTTTATAGTTGTAGATCATGCCGTTAAAAACGCATGAGTAACCAAGGTCGGGATCAATCAGGGGCTGTCTAGACTTTTCACTGAGGTCCACGATCTTGAGTCTGCGGTGACCCAGGCATTGCTTGCCCTGCAGGGAAAGCCCGTGACCGTCCGGACCCCTTGGAACCATTTCCATGGACATTGTATAAACTGTATCAGGATTTATTTCCTGGTTATCAAACCTGATTTCTCCACATATTCCACACATAAAAACCTCTACTGGAATTTTATTTCCAAGCTTTTTCAGTTAAAATTGTCATTAATTGAATGCAATCTTCATGATTACGCATCTGTCTTATTATAATTTTATAAATGATAATATGACTTTTGTCAAATCAACAAAAAAGCCGGCTTGCGGAAAATTTTCACAAGCCGGCTTTTACAATAATTACTACTGAATGTTACAATCAGACCTGGATTATCAAAGGTATTACAATGGGATCCCTGTCCAGGATTTTGCGGAAAAACCTGCGCATGGTTGAACGGGATTTTTCCTCAAGCTTTTTGATCGCCCCGGGCGGGGTTTCCTCAAAAATATCCAGAATAAGACATTTGGCGTCTTCAAGCACATGATCGTATTGCTGTTCAAAAATAAATCCCCTTGAGAGTATCCTGGGGCCAATCAGCAGGTCCCCGTTTTTCGCGCTGATGACCATGACAAGTATTACCAATCCTTCTTCGCCGAGAATCTGTCTGTCCTTGAGCACGGTCTGACCCACGTCGCCCACACCCTTTCCGTCAACCAGGATGGATTCGGCTGTTATTTCCTCTTCAAAACGAACCTCGTTTTGAGTAAAAGTAATGGGTTGGCCATTTTCCAGGACAATGCTTCTTTCAGGAGCAACCCCGCACTCCCTGGCCAGTTCCGCGTGCTTGTAGAGATGCCTGTATTCCCCGTGCAAAGGAATGAAAAACTTGGGCCTGACAGTCTCAAGCATTATCCTGAGTTCTTCACGATGGGCATGGCCTGAGGCATGAATGGCCCTGACCTTTTCATAAACCACTTCAGCCCCTAGCCTGTAGAGATTATTGATAACCCTGGTGATGGCCTTGGTGTTGCCCGGTATTATCCTGGACGACATGAGCACCAGGTCTCCTTTTTTGATCTTCAGCTGCTTGTGTTCCCCAAGACCGATCCTGGTCAGAGCTGACAGAGGCTCTCCCTGAGACCCGGTCACAAGAAAAACCATCCGGAAATCATCACTGTCACACATTTTATCAAGGGAGCAGTAAATATCATCATCCACATGCAGGAAACCTTCTTCCATGGCCATTTCAATATTTTTTGCCAGGCTTCGACCGCTTACAGCCACCTTGCGCCCGAACTCTCTTGCCAGATCGAATATTTCCTGCATCCTCTGGATATGACTGGAAAAAAGAGTTATCAAAATCCTTCCTTTGGCCTCCGCGAAAATCTCCCGCAGGGAGGACATTATCTCCCTTTCTGTCAGAGCGTAGCCATCGCGTTCCACGTTGGTGGAGTCAGACATGAGCAGCAAAACCCCTGAACTTGAAAAATCCCTGAATGCTGCAATATCCGTCCTGTGACCGCCCATAGGTTCCCGGTCCAGCTTAAAGTCCCCTGAATGAACGATTTTTCCCACCTGGGTTTCTATTCCAAGGCCGAATCCTTCAATAATGGAGTGACAGACAGGAAAAAAACTAAAAGTGAAATCTCCCAGCTCAAGAGTCTGGTTCTCAGTCATCACCTGGGTCTGGATATAATCCTTTAAATTGAATTCAGTCAGTTTGTTGGCCAAGAGCTCCAGGGTGAACCTTGAGCCGTAAACCGGCACATCAACAAAGGGGAGAAGCCAGGGCAGAGCTCCTATATGGTCTTCGTGCCCGTGGGTAAGAATGATTCCTTTAAGCTTGTTTTTATTTTTGATGATATAATCAAAACGGGGAATAACCACATCCACCCCTAAATGAGAATCATCAGGAAACATGAGCCCGCAATCAATGACCACCATGCAGTCCTTTGTCTCCATCACCATGCAATTCTGGCCAATGGCTCCCAGCCCGCCCAGAGGGGTCAGCCTGACATAATTATCATCTGAATCCATAATCAAAAATCTCCAGCAAGGAACAGAAAAAAGTTCTGAACTACAGTTTAAAAAGATTATTGTCAGATTTATCAACTGGATAAATCTTATATCTAAAATAATCTTATATTATAGCTTATACTTTATAAAAACACAATAAAAAACCCGGCACCCACTTTAGGCTGGAAATTCAAAGCTTGAATGTCATCGATTGGAAAAATTTATTTAAGCCTTTAAACCGTGAGTCTAAAGTGAGTGCCGGGGGATTCCCAACTAATCAGCCTTATTTTTCCCGATATCAGCCCTCTTTAGCTTGTTTGCTTTCCGCGATTATTTTTTCAGCAATGGGAGCTGGACATTCTTCGTAATGGTCAAACTCCATGTTAAAGGTGCCCTGTCCTCCGGTCATGGACCGCAGGTCCTGCGCGTACTGCAGGATTTCAGACATGGGCACATGGGCTCGGCCCTCGGTTATGCCCTTGTCTGAATCCGACCCCAGAACCTTGCCTCTTTTGCTTGAAAGGTCCCCTATCACATCACCCATATACTCGTCAGGCACGTAAACCTGCACAAGGACAATGGGCTCAAGAAGGGTCGGTTTGCACTGTTCAACAGCCTTTTTAAAGGCCAGTGACCCGGCTATCTTAAAGGCCATTTCAGAAGAATCCACAGTATGATATGATCCGTCATAAAGAGTAACCTTGAAGTCAACCACCGGGTAACCCGCAATCACTCCCTTGACCGCGGCCTCCTGTATTCCCTTGTCCACGGCGGGAATATACTGCCTGGGAATTGAGCCCCCAACAATGGCATCCTCAAACTCGTATCCATCTCCCCTCTGTCTGGGCTCAAGCCTGATCCAGCAATCTCCGAACTGGCCCCTGCCTCCGGTCTGTTTCTTGTATCTTCCCTGAACCTCAGCCCTGCCTTTGATGGTTTCCCGGAAGGGAATCTTGGGAGTCTTGAGCACAATATTGGCCTTGTAGCGTCTTTTGGCCTTTTCCACAGCGGTTTCAATATGCAGCTGACCCATGCCGGACAGAAGCATGTCCCCGGTTTCTTCATTTCTGGCCAGGGTGAGATTGATGTCCTCATCCAAAAGTCTCTGGATAGCTGAAAAAACCTTGTCCTCCTCTCCTTTGACCTCGGCAGCCAAAGCGTAGGATAAGATACACGGCGGAAGATCATCTTTTTTCAGAATAAAGGATCCCCCTTCCTGACACAGAGTATCGCCAGTGCTGGTTTTCTTGAGCTTTGGAGCGGCCACGATAGCGCCCGGTCCCAGTTCGGTCTTGACCGGAGTCTGTTTTTTGCCTTCCAGAAACAGAAGCTGCCCCAGTTTTTCCTTTTCATCCTTTACGGGGTTGAAAAGAGTCATGTCCGGACTCAGTCTTCCGGACAGGATCCTCATCACGCTCAAGTGACCAGCAAAGGGATCAGTGATTGTCTTGAAAACAAAGGCCGCGACAGGCTCATCAGGATGAGGCTTTCTCAGACTTCCATCCTCGCCTTCCCAGTCAGGGTGCTCCAGCGGAGATGGAAGAAGCCGCTGAATATCCTCAAGAAGCCTGTTTCCGCCTTTATTTTCCAGGGCCGCGCCCGCACTGACGGGTGAAAGCTCTCCGGATAAAACCCCAAGACGAAGTCCCTGATACATTTCCTCAGAAGTCAGGCTGCCCTCTTCAAGATATTTTTCCATAAGGGTTTCATCGCTTTCAGCAATATTTTCTATGGCCGCCTCTCTGATCTCTTCAATCATATCTGCCATGTCGGCCGGAATATCCCCCGGCTCCAGCCTGCCGTCTTCACTGAAAAGGTAGGCTTTGTTTTCCAGGATATCCACGACCCCCTTGAAATTCGACTCAGCGCCTATGGGCAGATAAAGCTGAACCGGCTTGATGCCCAGGATATCAACCAGGCTCTGGAATGCCATTTCATAATTGGCCCGTTCACGGTCCATTTTGTTGATGAAAAATATTGCGGGCAGGTTCAGCTTTTTAACCTCGGACCAGATTTTTTTGGTCAGAGGCTTGGCCCCGTCAATAGCGTCTATGACAAACACAACCCCGTCCACAGCCGTGAGAAGGTAGCTGATATCTCCTATGAAATTATTGTCACCGGGTATATCCACCAGGAAATGCTGGTTCCTGTCCCAGATGAAAGTAGCGAATCCCGGCTGGACGCTGCCTCTTCTTTTGATTTCCTCGGGTTCAAAATCAAGGCTGGTGGTGCCCTCTTCAATTTTACCCAGCCGCTGAATGGCTTTGCAATTATACTGAACCATCTCAGCGACAGAAGTTTTACCGGCTCCCCCGTGTCCAACCAAGGCGTAGGTTCTTTGATTTCCCAGCTTATCCAGCATTAATTTTGCCCCCTTTAATGATTTTTATTCATTTTTCGAGATTGTGAAAATTCCAAGCTTTGAGTGCAAAGCAAAAGGTTCAGATTAAAAAAACCAAAAGCTACAGGCTGAATCGTGCCTCCAATTATTTGAACATAGCCTGAAATACTGATTTTATCAACAGATGCCTGAAGAGAAACCCTGAAAAAAACAGTATTTGAAACCACATGGAATCCTGGACAGGAATTAACAGTCCGGGTAGTCTTTTCTGATGTCTGTTAAATAGGCCGGTAACCCCGGTCATGTAAAAGGATCTTTATTTCAGCGATTTTTCATTTAACGTTTAAAGTTTGCTTCGCTTCGCTCGCAATGACAGGTTCAGCAAAAACCCGCGTTACACCTGAACCTGTCATTGCGAGGGAGTCTTGGAGTAGAGCAACATCATGGTAAATGATTGAAACTAATCGGCTTTCCTGGTAATGACATGTAAAAATCGCTCAATTTAGATAAATGTCAGAAAGAGTCCCACCAACCGGGCGATCATGTCCTATTGAAAGATGAATTAAAAGTTGTCAAGCCGCGTCCTGAACCTTAAAATACCATAACCATTCGGGATAATTATAAAAGATAGCCATGAATAATCTTGTCCAAATAATGAATCTTGCCCCTGATGATATAAATTTAACCGACCCATGCCTTTTCTGGGCTCAAGAGCCAGGTGAAGACTATATCCAGAATATCAGAGAATTAGGCCAGGCAGAACCGGTTTTGATAATGGCCGGCCCTTCTGAAAAAATACTTGTGGCCGGTTTCAAACGCGTCAAGGCCCTCAAGGCTTTGGGCGAAAAAGTTCTGGCCCTGAAAATACCTCCAGCTGACTCCCGGTCAAAAGGGCTGATTTATCTTTTAACCAACCAGGGTCAAACTCTGGACCAGGCCAGGATCATCTCATGCCTGCGCTATTTTTCCGGGCTGGGTGACATTTCAGAACAGATCTGGAAACTGCTGGGAATTGACCCTGGATCAAAAATTCAAGGCCTGTGGCAGAGCCGGCTTTCCCTTCCCCCGGACTGGGACAGGCTTGCGGCTGAAAATAAAATCTGCCTGGAGTGCTCTCAGGTCCTGGAACACACATCCCCGGAGGATTTAGATATCCTGTATCCTTTTTTTAAAGAACTAAGCTGGTCCAGAGGCAACAGCCTCAACCTTCTGACCTGGTTGACTGAAAAGTCCAGAATGGACCAAGCACCGCTGTCCGCGTATATTGAAAAGCTTAAGCTTGAACAGGTCCTGTATTCCCGTCTTTCTCCCAATGACAAAATCAAAATCATCCTGAAAAAAGTTTTTCAGTCCAGGTATCCTGTCCTGTCTCAACTGAAAAATGACCTTGCCCAGAGGCTCGGGCGCATAAGCCGGGGATCCAGGTGGAGAATCGAGCACAAGGACGAGTTTGAATCACAGCAAATCCAGATTTCAACAACCATCAACAGCCAGAAAGACCTGGAAAAAGCCCTTTCCCAACTGGAACAGATTTCCAAATCAGGTGTCTTTGATGACTGGCCAGTCAGATAACATGAAAAAATACTGCTCAACGGTCCAGCCCAGTCATATGGCTTGGCCTGAAAATATCGTTGTTGATCAGGAAGCAGCCTCCACTCCCCTCGCCCGAAAAATCATTCGCAAGATGCCCGGAGTTCCGTTGCATACACTATCACCTGGAATGAATATCTCGGAGCTTGCCGGAAAGGATAATCGCCTGGTAATTTACCTCAAGCATTACCGGGGAAGATTCCTTCGTCCCTGCCCAGCCACCAGAAAGTACCGCTGCTGCGGATACCAGATCATCCATATCGGGGAAAACTGTCCCTTGAACTGCAGCTATTGTATCCTTCAGGCCTATTTTCAGGACAGGGTTTTGAAAATCTGGGCCAACCAGGAAGATTTGTGGACTGAACTGGACATGGTGCTGGGCAGGGACAGAAACCGGCTGTTCAGGGTTGGCACGGGAGAATTCACCGACTCCCTTGCTCTGGAACATTTGACTGGATATTCAGCTGATCTGGCTCAATTTCTCGGGAATTATCCCAATGTCTGTCTGGAACTCAAATCCAAGATCATTGATCTGTCCTGGATGGAAAAGGCGCCGTCAACAAGAAAAGTCCTGCCGGCATGGTCCGTGAACAGTCCGGAGATCATTTCAAGGGAAGAAGGGGGAGCGTCCACTCTGGAGGAGCGTCTTAAGGCGGCAGGAACATGCGCGGACAAAGGGTTCAGGGTTTGTCTTCATTTTGATCCCATTATCCATTACCCTGGCTGGAAAAAAGGGTACGCTCATGCCGTGGAAATGATCCTCGATTTTCTGAGGCCTGAGCATATCGCCTACTTAAGTCTTGGCTCTTTCAGGTTCATGCCCGGACTGAAAAAAACCATCATCCGCAACCATCCGGGCTCAGACTATATATATAATGAATTCATCACAGGACTGGATGGCAAGGCAAGACTGCTTCTTACGCTCAGGTTGGAGCAATTCAAGTATATAGCCGGTAAACTGAAAAAAGGCGGGGTATCAAGACAGATTTACCTGTGCATGGAATCGGACCGGGTCTGGAAAGAGGCCCTGGGCTATACTCCAAAGGATCTGGGAGGACTGGCCAGGCATCTTTTAAATTTAAGCTTTAAGGACAAGGCTGGATTATGAGAATGGAGCATGAATAGAAAAAAACCGGAGAAAAGAAAATTATCCATGATCCATGACTGTTTTGGGGTGGACAGTTACGCATATGGATTTTATTGTTTTTTGAGCCATCACGCGTGGCAGGTTTTATAATCACCTTTAAGATGAGCGTTTACCAGGATCAGGCCTGTCAGCTTCCTGAGTATGACAGGTTCTATCCTGCGAGACACTTTATCCTTTCTGAGAGGAGTAAAGAATGACAACAACTCGCAGAAATTTTATCAAGGGTATTTGCCTGGCCTGTGGTTCATTTTTTTTCAAGGTTTGTTCCCAGGCCGCGGACAATGATCTGGAACCGGGATCCTGGAAACCAGCCTATCTGAAGCTCGAAGAGAAGGGCGCTTTTGCCCGGCGGGTGGAACAGGCCATGGACAAAATGGAAAAATGCGATCTTTGCCCTCATCGCTGCAAAGTCAACAGGACTCGCGGCGAAAAGGGATTCTGCAATGCCCCGGCAAAGGCGGTTGTTCACAGTTATTCCCCTCATTTTGGCGAAGAGCTCCCCCTTGTGGGAAGGGGCGGCTCAGGAACCATCTTTTTTTCCAATTGCAACCTGCGCTGCGTATTCTGCCAGAACTGGCCCATCGCCCACGAGGGAAGAGGAAGGGAAATAGATGATGAACAACTGGCCCAGATGATGCTGAACCTGCAGAAAAGGGGCTGTCATAATATCAATGTGGTCACGCCCACTCATGTCATGCCCAATATCCTGAGGGCCACCAGAATTGCCATGAAAAATGGTCTGAGATTACCCTTGTGCTACAATACAGGGGGTTACGAGCTGACTGAGAATATTGAGCTTTTGAATGGAATTGTTGATATATATCTGCCTGACCTGAAATTTATGGATAATGAGATTTCCGCAAAATACGTTATCCAGGGAGTGGGTGATTACCCTGAAAAAGCACAACAGTCCATAATTGAGATGTACGCTCAGGTTGGAAACCTCATTACCGACAGCCGGGGCATCGTCCTGAAGGGCCTTATGGTGAGACACCTGGTTATGCCCAATAGAAAGGCCGGGACCAGGGAATTTGTGGACTGGGTGGTCAGAAACCTGTCCCCTGATACCTATGTCAATATCATGTCCCAATACCGGGTGGAACATATGGCCTTTGAATACGACAAGATATCCAGAGCCATCACCTCCAGGGAATATGTCGAGGCCATGGAATGGGCCATTGAGGCCGGGCTCAGGAACCTGGACAAAAGATCACTGTCTCAGCTGGAAATACACAGGCGCATGATTTCCTGAGAAGCAGCAATAAAAAATCCATCTTTTTGAAATAAAACCCTGGCCCTCTCAGAGAAGACATGTTTCTTGACTGAAATACCAGCAAGGATGCTCAATGTTTAATAGGATACTGCAACCGGTTGACCTCGGTGAATCAATTTCTGAAATCAAGATCAAGTCCTCATTTGTCAACAGGCTCAGCGACAAGGAAATAATCCTTGTGCATGTGCTTAATCCCGGACTGGGCAGTGAGGATCAGGCAAAATCGAGACTTTATCATATAAGCGATGAGCTGAATAAAATCGGCATAAACACCAGGGTCAGGCTGTGTTCGGGTCATGTTGCTTCTGAGATCGTCAAAACGGCTTTAGATGAGGAGGCAGGCATGATATACCTGCCGGCCAGTAAAAAGAACTTTCTGGTTTCAACGCTCATGGGAAGCACAACTCATGACGTGTTGCGGCTGACCGAGGTGCCGGTGTTTGTGCATAAACAAAGACCAGTAATAACTAAAACCGAAAGTTTAAAAAGAGTGATCCTTGCCACGGATTTTCAGGAAGCAGCACAAAGGGCCTGGCCTTATGTGAAGATGCTGGGAGATTTTATACCTGAGCTTATTATCCTGCATGTGGGAGAAAGGGCGGCAGATCCTTATACCGAACAGGTCCGCAGGGAAAATGTTCAGGCAAGGCTGAATGAATTGAAGGAAAAATTCAAAGATGATTTTGATAGTATCAGACAGCTGACCCGTATTGGTTCGCCGGCCAGACATATTATTGAAGCCGTAGATGATACAGACGCGGAACTGGTAGTTCTCGGGAGGCTGAACGAGCCTTTTCTGTCCAGGATCATGGGCTCAACCTGCTCCAGGGTGGCTTCCAGCGTCAAAAGTTCTGTCCTGCTTATTCCTTGATCATAGCGTTGCCCATAAAAGTTCAAGACAAGCCTGCTGTCCTTCTGTCGTATTTCTGGCGCATAACTGGCTGATTAATTTATCCGGAGCGTTTCAAGTGTTCAAGAACAAGGTGTTTGTTTATTCATTGTTTATTGTCGCGGCTTTTGTTGTGCTGGGAGTGATCAATCCCGCTCTTTTGGACAGCTTTTCAACCGCCCTGCACCGGGCCATTATCGCCCATTTCGGATGGGCGTACATGCTTTCAGGATTCTTTTTTCTGGTCTTTTGCCTGGTCCTGGCCCTGAGCAAATTCGGCAGCATAAAGCTGGGAAAAGACCATGAAAAACCAGAGTACACATACTTCGGCTGGTTCAGCATGCTTTTCGCGGCTGGAATGGGGATCGGCCTTATTTTCTGGGGAGTTGCCGAGCCTTTGAGCCACTTTATGGACCCGCCGGAACATATTGACCCGGAAACAGGTCAGGCAGCGACTTTTGCCATGCGCTACAGCTTTTTTCATTGGGGACTGCATCCATGGGCCATATATATTATCATGAGCCTGAGTATAGCTTATTTCTCATTCCGGAGAGGCATGCCGCCGTTGATCAGTTCCTGTTTCTATCCCCTGCTGGGAAATCGTATTTACGGATCATGGGGATATTTAATTGACATCCTGGCTGTTTTTGCCACCATTTTTGGAATTGCCACATCCCTCGGGCTGGGTGCCATGCAGATCAACAGCGGCCTGGAACACTTATACGGCCTGCCCTCCTCCAACACAGCAACCCTGGCCATCATCTTTGTGACCACCCTGCTGTTTATGATTTCAGCTTCTGTGGGACTGGACAAAGGAATCCAGACTTTGAGCAAGTCAAATATTTTCCTGGCCTTTATCCTCTTATTGTTCATGCTTGTTTTTGGACCAACCTCGTACATCTTTAATGTATTCACCGATACCATAGGCGGCTATGTGGGCAATGTCCTGGAAATGAGCCTTTCAATGAATCCATTTCTGGGCCATGACTGGTATAAAAACTGGACTCTTTTCTACTGGGCGTGGTGGATAGCCTGGTCCCCTTTTGTGGGCATATTTGTGGCCCGGATATCCAGGGGCAGAACCATCAGGGAATTTGTCAGCGGAGCGTTGCTGGTCCCTGCTTTGCTGACCTTTGTCTGGTTCAGCGTTTTTGGCGGGGCCTCTCTGTTTCTGGAACTGGAAAGAGGGGCCGGAATCGGCCTGTCCGTGCAAGAGGATGTGTCCACGGCCCTGTTCATGGTTTTTGAACATTTTCCCGGAACCATCATCCTGTCCAATGTGGCCATATTGCTTTTGGTTGTGTTTTTTGTAACTTCCGCGGATTCAGCCACTTTTGTGCTGGGCATCATGACCAGCCAGGGCTCACCCAATCCCAGTCTTTCCAAAAAGCTCATCTGGGGGGTAACCCAGTCTTCCGTGGCCGCCATTCTTCTTGTTTCCGGCGGGCTGGCCGCTCTGCAGCAGATGGCCATAACTGCCGCGCTGCCCTTTACCTTTGTGCTGCTTCTGATGTGCTATAATTTATGGAAAGCCCTGTCTGCCGAGCCCGGGGAAAGTCTGCTCAAAAGATTTTAGACTATTCCAGATCCAGTTTGAGTACAAAAATCAGACCCATATCCCTGGCACCTTATGGCCGCATATCCCGCATCTTCCATCATTGATTTTAACCTGATCAATGATGAAGCCCAGGCGGCTGATGATTTTTCCGCCACAACCAGGACAGAAGGTGTTCTCGCCTTCATGTCCGGTAACTTTGGCCACGTAAACATAATTCAGGCCGATTTCCCCGGCTGTCTCCCTGGCCATGTCCAGGGTTGAAACAGGCGTACGCGGCAATGCTGAAAGCCTGTACAAAGGATAGAACCTGGAAAAATGCAGAGGAGTATCGGCACCCAGTTCCCTGAGGATCCATTGGCACATCTCTCTGATTCTGGCGGGCTGGTCATTTAATGTAGGGATGACAATGCTGGTCAGTTCAATATGAACCCCGGACCCTTTAAGGGCCACAAGAGTATCCAGTACGACCCTGATATCTCCGCCCACGTAATCTCTGTAAAATTCCGGGTCAAAACCCTTGAGGTCAATATTGGCCGCGTCAATTAATTCGCAAAGTTCTTTAAGGGGGCTGGAACGGATATAGCCTGCTGAGTGAACAAGGTTAAGCATTCCAGCATCTCTGGCCAGACCGGCAATTTCTGTCATGTATTCGAAAAACACCACTGGCTCACCAAAGGCAAAGCTGACCGCGCGCAGTCCTGCATCGCGGGCATGGGCAATCACATTTTCAGGAGACATATCGTAGGCATAGACCTGTTCAGGCTTAACCAGAGCCATATCCCAGACTTCACAGAATCTGCACTTGAGATTGCATCCCGCGGTTGAAACGGACAGGGCTCTGCTGCCGGGAACCACATGAAAAAAAGGCTTGCGCTCAACATGGTCTTCCTGGATCAAGGCCGGATTACCATAGGCCAAAGTGTAGCCCTGACCATTTATGTTTTCCCTGACCCGGCAAACTGACCTCTGGCCGGGCTCAAGACGGCATTTATTGGGACAAAGCCTGCATTCTATGTTATTATCCCCCAATTCCTGGAACCATGACGATTTTTGAGGATTGACAAATCCCTTGCCCGCGGACCGTGCTGACCGGGATTGAGCTGACCCGTCCCCGGCAGACAATCCTGCCAAACAAAGGCCGCAGACTCCTGCGGCTCCCGCCTTTAGAAACTGCTTCCTGGTAATTGTTTTGCTTTTTTTCATAAATATTGATTTCATTGAATACTCCGGCCTTTGACAATGATTAACGCGCAATCCCATTAAATTCAATACCAAAGAATCTTCAGCCTCGAACTTTCAGTCCTCACAAACACAAGACCTCGAGGGAATAATCAAGACGATGAATGCGGTGGCGCTGGCCAGGGCCGCTAAAAAACAGCAGGCCAATATCCCCATGACCGGTGCCACCAGAGCGCTGGCCGTTATCGCGCCCAGACATGCTCCTATCAGTTCCGCGCAATATATGTGTCCGGCTGATTTTTCAGCCCCTTTCCCCAGACCCATATAACAGGCTGTGGTCAAAGGAAAGTCAATTCCATTTATAAACCCGGCTGTAAAAGTCAGCCCTGAAAACAAAACAAAGATCACGGCCGGAGCCTTAAGTCCGGCCACCAGAGGAAGCATAAAAACCATAGCTCCCGCTGTCATGGCCATGATCAACTGAAACAGAGCCAGAATGTTTATGTTTGATCTGTCTTTCACCCGTTTCTGGGCCATAAACGCGCCCATGGCCAGGCCGACCATGAACATGGCTATTATAAGTCCCACTGTTTCGTATATAAAACCATATATGCTCTGAAACGAGAACAGCAGGGCCACCTGCAGGACCATGGTTGAAAATCCAGTAGTTAACGCGGTAAAAACTATTGCAAAATGAATGTCAGCTCTGTGACGCGATTTTTTTGGAAATATCCTCAGGCCAAGGGCCACAAGAATTGGAAGGATGATCAGAGGCATTACCCACCAATGTTTGACTCTGAGCAATAAATTCAGGCTGTCCCGCTGACCCAGCCTGGTGATTTCATCCCAGAACATCAGAGTGTAAAAGTAGCCTATGGGTTTAAAGTCTGAATTGATAAAGTAATCTGTGTTCACCGGAGGCAGGAATTTTTCGTATTTTTCCTGTTTTTGAACCGGCTCAGGAAAAATTGGCCCTGAAGCTGGACCTTCAAGATGAGAAAAAGGAGTTCTGCCGTGATTGCGGACTGTCCAGTTCACCCGTCTTAATTGAGATTCTTCCAGCAGAACATAAAAGTGCAGTCCGGAAAATCCCTGGGCCTCAATCCCGCGCTGTTCATAGCGTTTTTGAAGGATTCCCGGATCAGCTGTCAGTTGATCCGGATCATCAGCAGCAAAGTAAAACAGATATCTGTCTCCAATGGGAAGAACCCTTTCATACACAGAAGACATGGTGTGATAGACAGCGGCGTTGCGGTTGGCAACAGCTCTGCCCCGCAGATCAGAGGTGGACATGAGACCCGAGACAAATACCCCGTCCGGGTTCATAATCTCCCGGACTTCCCTGAAAAACTCCCTGGTATAGTACCTGTTTAAAACAGCTGTGGCCGGGTCAGGAGCATCAACTATGACCATGTCATATTTTTCAGTGTTCTTTTGCGCGGCCTGTTTAACATAGAGCCTCGCGTCAATGTGAATCAGGCTGACCCTGGGGTCGTCAAGGGCCTTCAGAGTGCCAGGAAACGCGTGGGTCATAGCCGCTCTTGTCAATACAGGGTCAAGTTCTATATAATCAATATTTTTAACCGGGTGTTTAGCTATTTCCGCCAGAACCCCCCTGAGTCCACCTCCGATTAACAATACATTTTCCGGCTCTGGATGCTGGACCATGGACAAGTGAGCAAACACCACCGCCTCCTGTTCCTCAAGGCCAGGAACCATGGTCTCTGGTCCGGCAGTGCTGAACATGAGATGTCCGCTCTGAAAAAAACTGAACTGGTCATGGCGCTGAACCACGGCTATATTTCCATGCTTGGACTGGTAGATTCCTTTAAGCTCATGTTCTGGGGTCATATGTTGCCATTGAACCTGCCATGCCCGCTCATCCAGCCTTTGCAGGATAAGAAATGCCGGAGCACTGGCAAGCATTAAGATAAGCAGCACAAAGGCAAGATTTTTTGTTTTCAACACGGACAAAGCAGCTGATTTTGAGTACGTAAACGCGGCCGCAGCCAGCATAAGTCCGGATATAATGAGCGCTGTCTGAAAAGAATTCAGGAAATGAACCATGAATAAAGTGAATAAGAGCCCACCAATCATGTTGCCTGCTGCTTCGCTCATGTATGTTTTGGCAGCCCCTGAGCTATCTGTGGAGCTGTCTTTTTCCCGCCAGATTCTGGACAAAAATACGAATTGAGCCCCCAGCAGCAGGCATACAGGAGCCATGAGCACAAAACTTGATATGATCATCTGCTCAAGAGAAAGATAGGCCCCTGAAGGCATGCTGAAGAAAACGCGTAAAATCCGGACCAGAAAAATGGTCCCGGGCAAAGACAGAAAAATGCTCAGAGCGCTCAGTCCAAGAAGCGTTATTGGCCTTCCAAGTCTATTGACCATCTTTGACCCAACCCAGCTGCCGGCACCAACCCAGGCCAGCCAGGCACAGAGAATAATTCCGATGGAGAGCTCATTGCCGTGAAAGACCATAAGCAGCTCACGCAGAATCAGTACCTGAGCTATCTGGGATACCACCCCCAGCATTATGGCCGCGACCATATGCGAATGTAATGTAATTTTCATTTGATTTAGATTAGATAGAAGTTTAACCTTTTTTTACACCATGACTCGGAAAATCGTCAAATCAATTCAACCGGCCATGACATTCCATCCATGTTGGACATGTTATTTCAAACTTCCCAGCGGCTGCTTCCGCCTGTAAGAACCAGCCCTGTCTTGTGATCAGACCAGTTCATTTCATAAGCCGTGAGTGAAAACATAAACTGTCTGTAATTTACCTTCCAAAGCCCGGGCAGCGAGTTTAATTCAGCTCTGGCTCAGATCATCGCCCAGTCTATACGGCAATATTATCGGGCTTAAGCTAAGACATTACAGTAGCTTTAATGAGACTACAGCAATTTCAATCCAGCTGTTGTTGATAAAACATATCCATTTGTCTCAGATAGTTATGATCAATAATGTATTTTCATAAATTTTGGCCTTATTTTTGCCTGTGGAATAATAATGCTGGCCGAGCCGGCTACACATACAAAAGCCCGGCAACACCAGGTATAAACAGCGAAATATTTTAAAAAGAGGAGGGTACAGTCATGCCAAGAGGTGATCAGACCGGTCCCCTGGGACAGGGACCAATGACCGGACGCGCGGCTGGAATATGCGCGGGTTATGAAACTCATGGTCATACCAATCCAGCTTTGGGACGAGGCCGTGGAACAGGATTTGTCTTTGGACGGGGCTTTCGAAACCGCGTACCTGGATATGGAGGATATGGATGCCGAAACCTATTTTTTGCCACTGGCCTACCAAGGTGGAGCAGGGGTCGGGGAAATATGGCGCCTCTCGCTTTTATGGGCCATAACCAGAACCCTGATCCTGAAGTGGAGAAACAGGTTCTGCAAAACCAGGCAGAGTCCCTGGAAAGAGAATTGGACTATATCAGGAAACGGCTCTCAGAAATTGAAACCAGGAAAACAGACCGGTAACTCTCATTTTAACCAGAATTGTCAAAACCGCGCTGGTTAGTTTGCCGGCACGGCTGATGTTTTCACAACAAAACACTCCTGGTTGATATAATAATAGCCAATTAAAAGACACGAAATGTCTTACAGGAGAAAATAATGAAAATCGCTGTAAGCGCCATGGGAAAAAGCCTGGAAAGCCCATTTGAACCCCGTTTCGGGCGTGCTTCAGGCTTTGTAATTTTTGATACTGAGACAAACCAGATTGAGTACCTTGATAATTCCGTCTCTCAAAGTCTTCCTCAGGGAGCCGGCATACAAAGTGCGCAGATGATCATGGATTCCGGCGCGCTGGTCCTTATTACCGGAAATATCGGGCCCAGAGCTTCCCAGGCCCTGGAAAATTCAAACCTGGAAATATTCAGTTGTGAAGCGGATACTGTATCTGAAGCTATTCAATCCTACCAATCCGGACTCACCTCTTCTTCAAAACCAGGTAAAGTACCTGGTGACTCCAGGACTCAAAAAGGACAGGGTAAAGACAAACCAGGCCGTGGTATAGGCGGAGGCGGTCGCGGTATAGGGGGAGGAGCCCGGGGCAGAGGCCCTGGCCAGGGCGGCCGAGGTATGGGCGGCGGTGGAGGCAAGGGAACGGGATAATGCGGAAGATAGTGGGGTTGGCAAAGCTTATTGTTTGAATTCAAAAAGCATACTTAGACCAAAACATATAAACAGACCTGTATTGAACAATTTTTTGCCCGCAACTGTTTGAAAATTCTTTCATTGCTTGAACATGAAGGGCGCGTGTCAATCTCATAGCAACTGACTGAGACTGCTTCTCTTGCCTGGCAATGACAGATAAAATCCCTCACCAGAACTGAAACAAAAAAAGCAGCAGCAATGCTGCTTTTTTGTTACCAGATCGTGTGAGAAAGATTATGAGCGGCAGAAAAACCAGAAATCTTTCTGAACAAAATTTTCTTTAACTTGTTTAAATAATTTGTTAATATAAAAATATATATAATTCATTCAGTTAGACGCATAAAAAAATCAGGATATCTCATGTTAAAAAGACTATACCACTGTTCGTAAAACAGTTATGCCGGGATTTCAAGAAAGATCTTCATTAAATGAGTCCACAAGACATGAAAACCAATAAATTCATCGTCAACGGCACAGAGGCCATTCTGGAAAGTATTTCAGACGGGGTGTTCACTGTGGATCTTGACTGGAAAATCACCTCGTTCAACCGGGCCGCTGAAGACATCACCGGCATTACCAGGCAAGAGGCCATAGGCAGACAATGCTGCGATGTGTTCCGCTCCAGCATGTGCGAGACGGAATGCGCCCTGCATAAGACCATTAAAACCGGCAAGCCCGTAATCGGAAGATCCGGTTTTATTATTGACGCCTGGGGCAATCGCATTCCCATAAGCGTGTCCACCGCGGTTCTAAGAAACAAAGATGGAAAGATTATCGGAGGTGCTGAAACCTTCAGGGACCTGAGCGAGGTGGAAGGACTTCGAAAAGAGCTTCAGGGCAGATTCAGCGTGGGCGACCTGGTCAGCCGCAGCCCTCTCATGGAGAATATCTTTGAAATCATCCCGGCGGTAGCTGAAAGCCCGAGTACTGTGCTTATTCTGGGTGAGACCGGCACTGGCAAGGAGCTTGTGGCCAAGACCATACATTCTTTGAGCCCATGGTCAGAAGGTCCATTCATAGCGGTTAATTGCGGCGCTTTGCCTGACACTCTGCTTGAATCAGAACTTTTTGGATACAAGGCCGGTGCCTTTACCGGAGCTGTCAAGGACAAGCCGGGCCGGTTTGCCATGGCTGAAAAAGGAACCATTTTCCTGGATGAAATCGGAGAGGTGAGCCAGGCCATGCAGGTTCGTCTTTTGCGGGTGCTGCAGGAAAAAGTTTATGAGCCTCTTGGATCCACCAGTTCGGAGAAAGTTAAAGCCAGGATCATCACCGCGACCAATAAAGACCTGGAAGAACTTGTGCAAAAAGGCCTCTTCCGCCAGGATCTCTACTATCGTATAAATATCGTCAGGCTGGAAATGCCTCCTCTGCGCAAGCGCAAAGAAGATATTCCCCTGCTTACTGACAATTTCATCAAACGCTTCAACCGGACACAAAACAGGGAAATAACAGGCATTGACAACCAGGCCCTGTCTCTTCTTATGGCCCACGACTGGCCAGGCAACATAAGAGAACTGGAAAATGTCATTGAAAGGGCTTTTATAATGTGTCGCAGTGGAGAAATCGGAATCAGACACCTGCCCGGGGAATTCACCCTGCGCGATGCCAGAATGCCTGACGGCCAGGACATGAAAAGCGCCCGTAAAAACCTGGAAGCAAGGGCCATTTCAGAAGCCATCAGGAGAAATAATTTTAATCGCTCGGCCGCGGCCAGGGAACTAAGAATACACAAGAGCACCCTGTTTCGCAAGATAAAGGAACTGGGCATTGAACTGCCTGAAAAGGATGGCAGGTTCAATATTTAAAAAATCAATTTTCTGGGTTGTTTTTCAGTTCAACAACAACGAGTTGTCTCAACTGCCGGTTTTGATCAGGTCCAGGGATTACAAGCAACTAAAAACGTATTGGCAGTGAATTCAGGATAATACATTGTTTCCATAGTCATTGCTTCAGTCGCTTCGATCCCTCGCAATAACAGGCTGATAAAGAGAAATTAACTGACTGCGCCCTCATCTGTCATTGCGAGGGAGTCTTCGACCGCGGCAATCTTTTAGGTTTTGGATCATTCTAAGTTGCTTTCAGGTTTGGTCACCGGCCCCGGGCCTGGGGCTTTTAAGCAAATCATTATATCTGACCCTCCTCTTATAGTCTACAAAATAAGACAGAATAAACCTTTTATGGTTTTAATAATGAGACTTTATCCAAAGAATCAGCTTCATTCTTCGTAAAAAATCATCAGTATTTCAAGGTGTTGTCTTGGCAAGAAAGGCTGATTAAATTCTGGCCCGTTCATTGCTATGTGCTTTTCCACAGTATTGCGTCAGCAGGATCATTCACTATTTTCTATTTGGATATTTTAATGAAAGTAGCTTTTTCAACCTGGAAAAAAAGAGTTTCCCCGGTTTTTGACGTGTCTGGAGAAATTTGTCTGTTGGATATTGAGCCAGGGGGGAAAATCAACAAAGTTTACAAAACCCTGCCGCGTGGTCTGGACAGATGTATCTGGCTGGCAAGAGAAGACGTGGACGTCCTGGTTTGCGGAGCCATTTCAAATCACCTCCAGACCAGGCTGGAATGGATGAAAATCAGGGTTTTTCCCTTTATCACGGGCGATATTGAACAGGTTATAAAAGCCTGGACTGGCGACAGCTTCAAGATTGAAAACTTTGCCATGCCTGGTTGCTGTTGCCGTTTTGGCAATTCAGTTAAAAATAACAAGGAGGTTACAGATATGAGAGGCAGAAATCAGGGACAGGGAGGCGGCGGCAAGGGTCAGGGCGCGGGCCAGTGCCGGAATCCAAGAGCTGGAGGCGTCCAGGGTGCGAGATTTTCAGGCTCTGCCGGTGTGTGCACATGTCCTAAATGCGGCCATCAGTCTCCCCATGAAAGGGGAGTTCCGTGCATGAACATGAAATGTCCCCAGTGTGGAGAAATTATGCGCGGAAGAGTATAGCGCCATGGCAGGCCATGCCCGCAACTCACTAATGCGGGAAAGCAGGGAATCAAGAAATGAAGCAGGAACAAAAGCATTGTTTCTGCTTTTAGACCTTCCAGAAACATTGAAAAAATAGACGTGGAGAAAGTAATGAGCAGAATCGCGGTTACAAGTGAAGGACCAACCCTGAAAGACATGGTTGATCCCAGGTTTGGACGGGCCGGAGGGTTTGTTCTGGTTGATCCGGAGACCATGGAACATGAATACGTTGATAATGGCCAGTCCCAGGCAATGGCCCATGGCGCGGGAATTCAGGCTGCCCAGGTCATTGCCGATTCCGGTGCAAAGGTTGTTCTTACCGGCTATGTAGGCCCCAAGGCTTTCCAAGCCCTGAGGGCGACTGGCATTAAGGTTGTCCAGAACCTGGACAACATGAGTGTGGGGGAGGCTGTGGAAAAATATAAATCCGGCCATGTGGATTACGCTTCCCATCCCAATAAATAGAAGGATCCATCAGAAAAATTACTAAGGATACTGGTCGAGGAATTAAATTTAACACGGAAATGGACCCCAAAAGGAAGTCAAATTTGATAGTATCAATTGCTAGCGGTAAGGGCGGTACCGGGAAGACCACGGTTTCAGCCTCACTGGCTTGTGTCTGGAAAAAACCTGTCCTTGCCGTGGATCTGGACGTTGAAGAGCCTAATCTGCATTTATTCTTAAACCCGGAAATCAGTCATCAGGAAAAAATTTACCTGGAAACACCCGTGGTTGATGAGTCAAAATGCACCCTTTGCCGGATGTGTTCGGATCTCTGTCAATTTCAGGCTATAAAAGTAATGGGGGAGACCCTGCTTACCTTTACTGAAATGTGTCACGGGTGCGGGGGCTGTCTGGCCATATGTCCTGAAAAAGCCTTATCCCCGGGACAGCGTGAACTGGGAATCCTCAGCCAGGGATCATCCCTGGGCAAAATATCTTTTCTTATGGGCAGCCTTCGGGTGGGTGAAGCCATGAGCCCGCCATTAATGACCATCGTTAAAAAAAGAATGATGGAAATCCTGGGAAAAGAAAGGGCCGACGCTATAATTGACGCTCCTCCTGGAGTGAGTTGCCCAGCGGTGTGCGCGGTAATGGACAGTGATTTGATCATCCTGGTCACAGAACCCACACCTTTCGGTTTTCACGATTTCAGGCTGGCCTGGGAGTCTTTCTCGTCCATGGGCAAACCCATGGCAGTGGTCATAAACAGGGCCGGACTGGGAGATAGCAGTGTTTACCGGTTCTGCGATGAAAAAAAACTTCCCATCCTTGCCTCAATTCCATACGACCGGAATATAGCCCAGGCCTATTCAAAGGGTCAGGTGGTGGCCAGACTCAGTCCTGAACTTGAACACAAATTTTCAGATCTGGCCAGGGAATTACAGGGTTATGACCGGGAGGCCGCTTATGCGTGAGTTGATAGTTATCAGCGGCAAGGGCGGCACGGGAAAGACTTCCCTGACCGGAGCTTTTGCCCATCTGGACAGGGAAAAGATCATCTGCGACCTGGATGTGGATGCCCCTGACCTGCATATCCTTTTGTCGCCGAAAGTTATTTTACAGGAGAAATTCATCTCTGGAAACGAGGCTGTGATTGATCAGGATAAATGCCAGTCATGCGGCACCTGCGCGGAAATGTGCCGCTATGATGCCATCAGCTTTAAAGATGACAAATACCTGGTTGAGCCACTCCGCTGTGAAGGCTGTAAAGTCTGCGTCAGCTTCTGCCCTGAAGAAGCTGTTGAGTTCCCGCCGCGATATTGCGGCAACTGGTACGTCAGCTCAACAAGATTCGGGACTATGGTTCATGCCCAACTTTTTCCTGGTGCTGAAAATTCCGGGCGTCTGGTGGCCCTTCTCAGACAGAAGGCCAGGGCCAAGGCAAAAGAGGAAGGCAGAAACCTTATCCTTTGCGACGGGGCTCCCGGTATAGGCTGCCCAGTTATCAGCTCCCTGTCTGGAACTGATCTGGCTGTTGTTGTAACCGAACCCACCCCTTCAGGCCTGCATGATCTGATGAGGGTTGCTGAACTTTGCTCACATTTTAAAATCAGAGTGGCGGTAATCGTCAACAAATTCGACCTGAACCAGGAACAGACATCAAAGATTCAGGATTACTGCCGGAAGAACAGTCACGAACTCGTGGGAAATATCCCTCATGATGATATATTTACCCGGGCCATGGTGGAAAAAAAGGTTGTTACTGAAATCAGGGATTCCAATATGGCTCTGATGGTTAAACAGACATGGGAAAAAATCAGTGATTTGCTTTGACGCGGTTTATGCCCTCAATTTAAATTTAAAAACAAGGACTATTCGCCATAGAATGGGCCAGTCTGAGATTCACGTTCCTGTTTTTGCGAACCCCCTGTCGCGTTTCCGTAAGGCAAACCATCAGCTGGACAATTTACCAGATCAGGAGTTGAGGTAAGCCTGCAGAGCCGGAAAAACTCTGATACGCATGGTTTAACAACGAAGACGTCGACGGTCAGACATGTCAAAAATGGAGGAACCTGAGCTCCAGACAGGCCATAAACTCTGCAGGTCATTGAAAATTGCAGTTAATTGATACAAAAACCATATAAAGGAGAGTTACTCAGATGGAAAAGACAAAAATCGCCCTGCCCTCTGCCAGCCCGGGAGGACTGGACTCACAACTTGGCCAGCACTTTGGACATTGCGATCTGTACACAATTGTTGAAGTGGAAAACGGGGAAGTCTCCGCTGTAGGCACTTTGCCAAACGTACCCCATGTTCAGGGCGGATGCATGGCCCCGGTCAATCACCTGGCCGGATACGGGGTCAATATCCTGATTGCCGGAGGCATGGGCATGAGACCTTTAATGGGCTTTCAGCAGGTGGGCATTGAGGTGTTTTTTGGCGGTCATGCCCCTAACGTGGCTGAAGCGGTAAAAGCCTTTCTGGAAGGCAGACTGTCCAGGTTCACGGCTGAATTTACCTGCGGAGGCGGTCAGGCTTAGCAAGGATATAAGCCTTCTATTGCTCTAGTGCACCCACTTGAGATATTCATAATTTCAGGCATCTGGATATTTTTTTCACAAGTGGGTGCTGAACAGCAATCAAATTGGCGGTGACTTTTCAATCTACTGTCCATTCAGCTGAATGGACTGGAGGACTTAAATGAAAATCTTGCTGGTAACCACAAGGTCTAATGAGCTTGCGGGGTTTATTTCAGGACTGGACCTGAAGAAACATGAACCAGTTCTGGCTGAAAGCGGCCGGAATGCCCTTGATTTTGTCCGGTCAATCAAACCCGCTCTGGTTATAGTGGATAAAAGTCTTCCGGACTATGAGCCCCTGGAATTAGTAAAAGAAATCTCACGGGTGGATGCCATGGTCAATACCGCTGTGATTACTGAAATGAGCAGAAAAGAATTTCATGAAAAAAGCGAGGGACTTGGGGTTCTTTCTGCCTTGCCAGGAGATCCTGGTACTGAAGACGCCAGAAAGCTCCTTTTGGACATGAACAGAGTTCTGAACATGCTCATGGGAATATGACCATGAAAGATATTGGTCATTGAAGGGTAACTGAAGAACGGGCTCACCGGCAATGTTTTACGTTTCTGAAAATAGTAAACTGCTTGGTGCTCCCTTGAAAAAACTTTTGATTTGATCGATTTTTACCTTTCAGTATGATGGGAGCGAATCAATCTCAAACAGTTACAGGGAAGTCGCACGATTTAAGAAACTGTTAAATAGGCAGATACTTGTCAAACTCCCTCTGAGTTACATGAATTCGGTGTCCTTCCCATTCATCCGTTTTCAGGGTCATAAGATTATCGTAGAGCTGTTCGCCAAGCATTTCTTTCAAAAAAGTGCTTCTTTCAGCTTCCACTAGAGCCTCATACATGGATTTGGGCAAAAACCGCTCATCCCAGATTTTTTTGTCCTGGGATTGAAAATATGCCTTACCAGCATCGGGGCTGTTACATTCAAGATCTTCCCGGATACCCTGAATGCCCATCTTGATAAAGGCTGCCATCTGCAGATAGATGTTTCCGGCAGGATCCGGACTTCTCAGTTCCAGCCTGGTCCCCTCTGGACAGGTGGCGTAAGGAATCCTGACCATGGATGTCCTGTTTCTGGGACCCCACCCAACCACCACCGGAGCTTCACGCTCAATTACGTAGGCCTTGTATGAATTAAAGGTTGAGGCCATAAGTATTGAGGTCTGCCGGGCGTATTTGAGGATGCCGGCAATGAATCTGCGGGCCAGAAGACTGATCCCGTGCTCATTTTCTCTATCGTAATAAACGTTTTTACCCTGCTTGTCCTGCATGGACAAATGAATATGCAGGGCGTTCCTGTTCTGATCATCAAAGGGCTTGGGCATAAAGCTCGCGTGAAAACCATGTTCCGAGGCAACCATATGGGTCACGTAACTGAAGAGAAGGGTGCGATCCGATGCAACCAGAGGAGATGAGCATTCAAAATTAATCTCGTGCTGGGAGGGGCTCACCTCATGATGAGCCTTTTCAAAGGGCACGTCACATTCCGCGAAGATGTCTATGATATGGTTGCGAACGTTTTCTCCCCTGTCCCTGGGGTCGGCATCAAAGTATCCGGCCTTGTCAGTGTTCAGATCGGTGGAGTATTCATCTTTTCTGAACAGAAAAAATTCGTACTCAGGGCTGGCCAGGAATTGAAAGCCAAACTCTTCATAGGCTTCAGTGACAACCTTTTCCAGAACAAAACGAGGGTCTGTGTTGGCCCTCTGACCATGCTCATCATGAATGGTACCGACAAAAAGGGATGTATTTTTATCCTTGAACCGTATTCTTTTCAAACTATCCAAAACCGGCATGAGCATGCGGTCGCTTTTATCCACAGTAGCTATTCCAGCCACAGAGCTGCCGTCAAAGCCTATGCCGACATTAACGATCTCTTTGATATTTTTGGGGTTTACCGGCAATCGCCTCAGGCGTCCGTTAAGGTCGGTAAAGGCTATTTCCGTGGAGTCTGACTCTTTAATAAGCTTTTCAATCTTATCCAGTCGCATTTTTTTCTTCTCCTAATTATTCCCATAAAAAATTCTAACTTGGTTGAAAAAATCCAGGGGAATACCCTGCTGCTGAGATGAGGCCTGGGATTGATGAATAAATTCCCGGCCTGGCCGAGAATATATCGCCGGAACCAGTTGTTTCTTGCTTTGAGAAAAGATTGTAAGGGCCTGAATATCTGACTTTCAGGGGGGGGCGGTTCGTTGTCTTTATTATCGCAGATCAACATTTTATTGAACAGGACTGAGGTTTGTTTGATTGCGTCCCGGACGGATCATTTCCGGCCGGGACGGCATGGTCATTCCGGTATTACGGGCAGGGTTGTGGTCTGTCCCTTGTAATTTTTCAAGATATACTCCTTGTCAGTCTTTTCCTGAATATAATAATCAGGCATCAAAGGCACCTTGCCGATATTCGTGGCAATCACATACATGGGCTGGGCCAGCCCTGTAGTGTGGCCCCGCAGGGCGTCGCGTATAAGCTCTGCTCCTTTTTCCACAGGGGTCCTGAAATGATCAATGCCAGGAGCTGGCTCACAATAAAATACATAGTAAGGTCTTATCCTAACAGAAAGCAATTTCTGGTGCAAGAGCCTGAAGGTCTCCACATTGTCATTTATGCCCTTGAGCAGTACTGCCTGATTGCCGACATTTACCCCGCATCTGAGCAGATTGAACACCGCCTCTGCGGTTTGCTGCGTGATTTCCACGGGATGGTTGCACTGTGTGTTTATCCAGATGGGAACACGATGAAAGTCCCCCAGAATTTCCATCAGTTCAGGAGTGATCCTCTGGGGCAGAACAATAGGAACTCTCGTTCCAAAGCGAATCATCTCAACATGAGGAATGCGGCGCAATTCATTGATTATCCGGTCCAGCTTGTCGTCTGACAGAATAAAGGGATCTCCGCCCGTTACAAGCACGTCCCTGATTTCAGTATGTTCACGGATCCATTCCAGGCCCTCGTTCAAGTCAAAGCGAAGGCTCAACTCCTGATCCACTACGAGTTCTTTACGGAAACAGTGACGGCAATAATTAGCGCAAATATCAGTTACAGTGAAAGCTATGCGATCCTGATACTGCCTGGCTATGCAATCAGGCCTTTTTTCACCGACTGCCCTGTTTTCCTTGAATATCAGATAATCCTGCAAACCGTAACAGTTTTCCTGTTCTTTCCTGGACGGCAGAACCTGCATGCGGATGGGACAGCCAGGATCATCAGGATCCATAAGTGAGGCAAAATAGGGAGTTGTGCCCCACCTGGTCTTCATGGAAGTAATTGCTTCTTTTTCCTCAGGGGAAACATTAATAAACTTTTCAAGTTTTTCCAGAGAATTTACAATATTTTGGAGCTGTTTGATCCACTCTTGCATTTTTACACCTCAAATAAAAGATTAATAATAATGGAAAGTTAAATCAGATAGCAGAGGTGGTTCTTTATTGAGGAGGCTGTTTTCTTTCTTTGGAATGAGTGTTTTTTTGCATTTTACGCCCCGTATACTTAAAATGTATGGCCGGGCTTTATTACGGGATTCAAAAAGGGTCAAGCAGAATTCTTAAAAAAGAGTGAAAAAATTTACCCTGGCCAAGTATATTATTTGATTCTCTTGCACAAAAGTGCATAAAAGTGCACGTCAACAAAACCGCTCCTGTGCACTTAATTTATAATGCATTGATAATTATGAACTTATTTTTATGGCACATGGATTGCTGATCAAGAGTTCAGATATTAAATTTTTTATACGGAGGTAATTATGAAAAAAAGAGTTATTATGAGTATTGGAATCGCCCTGGTCGTAACACTGACCATAGCTTCTCTGGCCATGGCCAGAGGGGGCGGCTTGCAGCAATTTGGCCACGGGGAAAGGGCCCAACTGAGAAGCCAGGATTGTCCTGTAATTTCAAGTTTGACCGAGGAACAGCAACAGGAACTGTTGCAAACAACCCGGGAACACAGAGACTGGATGTACCCCAGAAAGCAGCAGATGGTTGCCAGGCAGGCTGAACTCAACGCGCTCCTGGCTACAGAAGGTGCTGACCCGGCAAAGATTGAACAGACCAAAAAGGAGCTGGCTCAGTTGAACCAGGAAGTCTTTGAGCGAAAACTCAACCACAAGATAGAAATGAGTCAGAAGTATAATATCAAGACCAGAATGCAGGGTCCTGCCCGGGGGGGAAAAAGATTCTCTGAATCAGGAAGAAGTTTCCGTCAGGATTGCCCCAGAATAGTCAGGTAAACCTATACTGAGCGATTTTCCTGCAACTCTCAGAGATTGCTTCGCTCCCCTCGCAATGACAGATTCATGTGGAACACCGGATTCTGCGGAAACTGCCATTGCGAGCGAGTCCTGGAGCGGAGCAATCTCATAATAATTGGCTGAGATTGCTACGCTCCCAACACACACTGAAAGGCAAAGATCCTTCAACTTAATGCGGTCTTATCAACCCGTGTTTTTTTAATTTATACTGCAGTGATCTCCTGCTTATCCCCAGAGAAGCAGCGGTTTTTTCGCGGTGTCCCTTGTTATCTCTCAGTGCCCTGATCAGGGCTTCTTTTTCACTCTCCTTTAAATAGTCATCACCTGGAACCTCAAGGGACTGATTCTTTTTGTCCCTGGAAAAGGAGTCGGTAATCGCGGCCGGAAGATCTGAAACACCCAGAACATCGGAGCGGGACAGGATAATAGCTCTTTCCACAACATTTTCCAATTCCCGGACGTTACCTGGCCAGTGATAATTGTTCAGGGCTTCTAAAAAACTTCTGTCCACCCCCCTGACCTGTTTTCTGTTTTTATCACCCAGAACCCGGATGAAATGACTGACCAGCAGGGGAAGATCCTCAAGGCGGTCCCTCAAAGGAGGAATCATTATCTCCAGAACATTGAGACGAAAGTATAAATCCTGTCTGAATGCTCCTTTTTTGACCTCAATATCCAGATCTTTGTTGGTGGCGGCCAGAAGGCGGACATCCACCTTTTGTTCCCTGACCGAACCCAGAGGCTCCACGACCCTTTCCTGTAAAGCCCTGAGAATCTTGGCCTGAAGATGTTTCGGCAGTTCTCCTATCTCGTCCAGAAAAAGAGTTCCCTTTTCAGCCAGCTGGAACCTGCCGGGCTTATCCTGCACAGCCCCTGTGAAAGCTCCTTTGCGATAACCGAACAGTTCTGATTCCAATAGCTCTTCAGGAAGAGCAGCGCAATTAACTTTAACAAGCGGACCTTCGCTTCTGGCGCTTTCCTCGTGCAAAGCTCTGGCAATAAGCTCCTTGCCGGTGCCTGACTCTCCGAGTATGAGAACATTGGCCTCTGTCGGTGCTACTTGCTCCACCAATTCCATAACCTGACGCATGGCCATGCTCTGGCCGATTATACGCGCGCTTTTCTGAAGCTTGCTGATCCTGTCTTTCAGCTGCGTGTTTTCCCTGGTCAGCAGGCTGTATTCATGAGCCTTTTTAACCACCACCTTGAGCTCATCAATATCCGCGGGTTTGGTAAGATAATCAAATGCCCCCGCCTTCATAGCCTCAACAGCTGAACCAACACTGCCAAAAGCGGTAACCATGACCACCGGAGGAGGATTCTGCCGCTTTTTAATTTGCTCCAGGGTTCCCATTCCGTCCAGGACCGGCATTTTCATGTCCAAAAGAATTACATCTACAGGATTCTTTTGTAATTGAACAAGACACTTCCGTCCGTTTTCAGCTTCAAAAATTTCATATCCTTCATCCTGCATCACGGCCCTGACCATCTGCCTGTGACCTGCTTCATCATCAACAACCATAAGTCTGGGTTTATTCTGCATTAGCGTCCATTCCTTAAATGATCGGCAGCATCTGGAAATAATAGACTGACCATGGTTCCCTGTTCCGGAGATGATTCAATTATTACCCTTCCTTTATGATCTCTTACAATGCGCTGAACTATGGCCAGCCCGAGACCGGCACCCCTGTCTCTTGCTGAAAAAAAAGGCTCCATGGCCTTTTCCCTTGTATCAATATCCATTCCATGGCCATTGTCAGAGACAAATATCTCAACCATGCCCCTGCTCATTTTTGAACACATGTTTATCCGGCCTCTGTTGTGTTCAACAGCACTCAGACTGTTCAACACCAGATTAATCAGAGCCTGTTGCAAAAGATCCCTGTCCGCCAGGACAGAATCTCTAGTCACATCAATGGATATTTCACATTTTTTGGCTGCCAGGTCTGACTGAAGCAAATTTATTATTTCCTGGAAAAGCTGTTTCAAATTTACTAAAATTGGACTGATGGGCCTGGGTCGGGCCAGAAACAACAGGTCAGTTACAACCCTATTCAGGCGATCAGACTCCAGAACCATGGTCCGGGCATAGGAATGAGCCGGATCATCAGGATGGAACTTCTGCAGAAAATACTGGGCAAACCCCTTGAGGGAACTGAGAGGGTTTCTGATTTCGTGTGCCAGGCCAGCGGCAAACCTGCCTAAGGTTGCCAGATCACGGGAATGCTCCAGATCTTTCTCCAGTTCCTTCATCCTTGTCCTGTCCCTGATCAGGACCAGGGACTGCTTTTCTTCCCTAATGGGCAGAAAGAGTATCTCTAGAGATCTGTCGTCCAGATCAATCTGGGCCCAGTCCCTGCCGGAATATATATCAAGCTTCAAGGGCATTAACTTTGAGAGCTTCTGACCCACGATTTCCGGACCCGCCCTGAGGATATCCCTCGCAGCCGGATTAGCTGCTGTTATCAACTGATCCTGATCAACGCTCAACAACCCATCGGGCATATTGTCCAACAACCTCGAATGAAATGTTCTCAGTTGAATAAATTTCTGTCCCTGTTCCTTTCTGCGCAGATATGCCAGAATAAGAAGCCAGAACAATAATATCGCCCCCAGTGTAAAAATGTTCTGAAAAATAATGGTCCGCTTGAACCCAGAATAAACATCCAGATAATCACTCATATCCAGAGCAATAAATATGGTCCCCTGTCTGTCAGGCGCATAATCAGACTCATCCAGAACTGGGCGTCTTGTTCTGCTCATCATGTCCATGCGCCTTGCCGGGATGCCCATAATAAACACATCCTTGTCCAGAAATCTGGTCGTTTCGGTCCAGGTTTGGGTTCGTGCCATCTCCATCATTGCTTCAGTGGGCAGAAACATATCCGCGGCTCCCTCATGCCTGGAAATGAACAACCTGCCTCTGGTGCCGGATATTTCCAGAAACACTACTTCCCCTTCAGCCACCAGTTCCTCAAGGACATCGCGGGCCAGGTCGGCAAACTCAGTCTGGTCCGTCCATCTCCCCGGCCCCATCCCCCTGAAAATCCCTCGATAAAGATTAGCTTCCACACTTCTTATAATGGCCCTGCCAGTAACCTCAAGCTGATCCAAAACATGTTCCTGCTGCTGTCTGAGGTTCTGCCAGGCAAGAACAATGAGCCCCAGCCCCAGAATAAAAAAACCAAGGGCCAGAAAAAGCATGAGGCCTGTATATTTTTTATTTACGCCTATATCCAAATATTTTTCCGCCTGAAGAGAATTTTTACCTGGGAAAAACCTATCCTAATTGTTCAAAATTGCAAGTAGAACCGGCAATTATCAGGACATGGACTGTTAAATTGTCTTGAGATTATTCCCAAAACATTTAGGGTTGATTTTTTAAGGCTTATAATGTGTTCATTTATTACATATCAAAAGGGAGCAAAAATATATGAAAAAAATTGTCCTGGCCATGACAGGAGCCAGTGGAATGCCTTACGGGCTTGAACTTATCCGGCAGCTAAAAAAACATGATTGTCTACTCTATCTTGTAATCTCAGATGCAGCCAGAACCGTGCTTTCTTATGAAGCTGACGGCTTTGAAACCACTTTGGGCATGGCTGACCATCTATACAACCAGGGTCAAATGGACGCGCCCATTTCCAGCGGATCTTTTTTTCACTCAGGAATGATTGTCTGTCCATGCTCAATGGCCAGCCTTTCAGCCATTGCCAACGGATTCGGTAATAACCTAATTCACCGGGCAGCAGACGTTACTCTCAAAGAACAGCGTCCCCTGGTGCTGGTTCCCAGAGAAACTCCTTACAACAGGATTCACCTGGAAAACATGCTCAGGGCTCATGACAGCGGGGCTGTCATCCTTCCGCCCTGCCCCGGATTCTATCATTTACCAGAAAGCAAAGACGACCTGATAAGACATGTGGTGGGGAGAATAATGGACTCATTGAATATTGAAAATAATTTGTTTAAACGCTGGCAAGGTGTCCCTTAAAAAGTGCAATCAGCCACTGGACCGAGCTTGCTCACCGGTTTAGAAAAACCACCAATAAGGAGGAAAACATGTCCAAACAACTTATCTGGCATGGTCATGCCAACTTTGAGATTGTCACCCCAAAACTAAATATCCTGATTGATCCGTGGTTTGAAGGTAATCCATCTGCCAAATCCGGGTCAGATTCAATCACAAAAGCCGATCTGATTCTGGTTACCCATGATCATGCCGATCACTTGGGTCAGGCGGTTGAGATATGCAATAAAACAGGGGCCGGTCTCGGAGCCATTGTTGAGGTGGCCGCTAAATGCAGATCAATGGGAGTAAATCAGAAAAATATTCTTAACGGAATCGGCTTTAATATTGGAGGCACGGTTGAATTCAAGGGAACAAAAATCACCATGACCCAGGCCCATCATTCCTCAGATCAGGGCTCATGCGTGGGATTCATCATTACCCTTGAAGACGGGTACTGTCTTTACCACGCCGGGGATACCGGCATATTTGCCACCATGGAACTATGGGGTGAGCTTTTCCCAATAGACCTGGCTATTCTGCCCATCGGCGGAGTATTCACCATGGACCCCAGGCAGGCGGCCATGGCCTGCAAGCTGCTTAAGTGCAAAAAGGTCGTTCCCATGCACTGGGGCTCTTTTCCCGTGCTTGAACAAAATACCGACAGATTCAGAAATGAGCTGACATTGCAGGCTCCGGATACTGAACTGCTGTCAATGCGGCCGGGACAGGCATCAGCCCTTTAGGGCAAATAATCCTTGTGCGTCCATTTACTTTCTTGACCTGAGAATCTCATTAAAATATCATCGTTTTCCGTTATTAATTATCATTTATCTTAACTTTATTTTCAGGAGGCTTAAAAATGTTTAGAAAATTCACTTTTCTGGTGCTGGTCCTGCTGCTGTTTGCAAAACCGGCCATGGCCAAAGAAATCGTGTTTGCCGTTGACGCCACCTGGCCGCCCATGGAGATGATTGATGAAAACAGACAAATAGTCGGGTACTCCATTGACTATATGACTGCTGTGGGAAAAGAGGCCGGCTTTACCCCTGTTTTCAGAAACACCGCCTGGGACGGTATATTTGCCGGGCTTGCCGCTGGTAATTATGACGCTATCTGTTCCTCTGTAAGCATAACTGAAGAACGCAAAAAGGCCATGGATTTCAGTATTCCATACTATGAGGTCAAACAGGGCCTGGTAGTATCCAAAGACAGCCCGGCCAAAACCCTTGAAGACCTCAAGGGCAAAAGCGTGGGCGCCCAGATCGGAACCACAGGTTATTTTGCCATTCAAAAAGTCGCGGGCGTCAATGCCCGGTCCTATGATGAAATCGGACTGGCCATGCAGGATCTTTATAATGGAAGGATTGATGGAGTTGTGTGCGATGATCCCGTAGCTGCACAATACGCCCTGAACGAGCCAAGATTCGCTGAAAGGCTGCATCTGGTATCAGTTATCGAATCCGACGAACCTGAATACTACGGCATCGCAGTTAATAAGGGCAACCAGGAGATTCTGGATCTCGTTAACAAGGGCATCCAGGCCGTTAAAGACAAAGGCATTGAAGAAGAAATCAAGGGAAGGTGGTTTGGACTATAGAAAAACATCGGCTGGATAATTAAACATGTTTTGTCCAGCCTCTGAAATCTTTCTCACCAGGGCTGGTCAGGGGATATGCAGACATATCCCCTGACCAGCCCTGCATATAAACCCAAAGGGTAAAAACAATCATTTTTCATCTCCGGAAATCATATGTCAAAAGCAGAATATCACCTGAATTTAGCGATTTTTCCTGTAACTGTTTGAAATTACTTCCCACCCTCGCAATGTCAGATAAAAATCGCTCAACTCAGGTATCTAACCAGGGATTATGTAAGGGCGATGCATGAGTCTTTTTTCCAGCAATCTGAACTCTGAAGCAAGGATGAGCAGTGCTTCCGGCATGCTAGACCCGGAACACCCCATAACAGCATGAGAGACAAAAATATCAAAATTGATGTCACAGACGGAGCAGCCATCCCAACCCGAAGGGACCCCGGTCTGTTCAATGCCTGGCGGGTAACCCTCATTGGCACTGTTATCGCTATTGTATCCCTGGTCATATTCAAACCTGATCCCTATCTGAGAATTATCAAATTCGTCCCTGATGGAATCCTCATAACCTTTCAGGTAACCTTTCTTTCCATCGCCTTATCGCTGATTGTCGGCCTTTTTACCGGTCTGGGCAGGCTATCCAAAAACCGGGCCATCAACCTCATTGCATCTGTTTATGTTGAAGTCATCAGAGGGATTCCTCTTCTGGTGCAGCTATTTTACATATACTATGCCCTGGGCACTTTTTTCAGGATTCACCCTTTTACAGCAGCTGTTACAGCCATGACTGTCTGTTATGGCGCTTATATGGGAGAAGTGTTCCGGGCCGGCATCCAGTCCATTGACAAAGGACAGACCGAGGCAGCCCGATCCCTGGGGTTCAGTAAGTCCCAGACCATGTTTTACGTTATCATCCCGCAGGCAATGCGGACTATTCTGCCGCCTGTAGGCAACGAATTTATAGCTCTTTTAAAGGATACATCCCTGGTATCCATCCTGGCGGTTTCCGATCTTTTGAGACGAGGACGGGAATTTGCCACTCAGACCTTTGCCTACTTTGAGACCTATACCATGGTCGCCCTTTTGTACCTGATGATAACCCTTATTCTGTCAAAAATCGTTAGCATCATGGAGGATAAGGTAAAGCCTTATGACCAAAAGTGACGAGACAATCATCACCATCGAAAACATATATAAATTTTTCGGAGATATTGAGGCTCTGAGCAATGTTTCCCTGAAGGTTAGAAAAAAGGAAAAGATGGTTATCATCGGACCAAGCGGATCCGGTAAGAGCACTCTTTTGCGGGCCATAAACAGACTGGAGGGAGTGGACAGGGGAAAGATAGTCATTGACGGACAGGACATCACAGATAGGCACTGCAATATCAACAAAGTCCGCATGGAGCTGGGCATGGTTTTCCAGAATTTCAATCTTTTTCCTCACAAATCCGTGCTCCAGAATTTGACCATGGCTCCCATCAAGCTTAAAAAGGTTCCGCCGGTTCAAGCCAGGGAAAACGCCATGCGTCTTCTTGAAAAAGTCGGAATCAAGGAAAAAGCCACTGCCTACCCTTCTCAGCTTTCAGGGGGACAACAGCAAAGAGTGGCCATTGCCCGGGCTCTGGCAATGAATCCCAAAATAATGCTTTTTGACGAACCAACATCTGCCCTTGATCCGGAAATGATCGGCGAGGTGCTTGATGTTATGGTTAATCTGGCCCTGGAAGGGATGACCATGGTTGTGGTAACCCATGAAATGGGTTTTGCCAGGCAGGTCGCCGACTGGGTAGTGTTTATGGACGAGGGCAAAATAGTGGAAACAGGGACTCCGGAACACTTTTTTCAAAGTCCTGAACATCCCCGGACCAAAAAGTTTTTGAGTCAGATTTTGTAATATTTTTCAGTAATTTGCCGGAAGACAATTATGAAAACATTATGGGCTCCGTGGCGAATTGATTATATACTGGGCCCCAAGCCTGATGAGTGTGTTTTCTGTATGACTCAGAGCTCCCAAGAAGACGAGGAACGCCTGATTTTACATAGAGCAAAATACAGTTTTGTAATTATGAATAAATTCCCTTATAGTTATGCCCATCTTATGGTCACACCTTTCAGACATGTCCAGTGCCTGACAGAACTCCAGGAATACGAAGCTGCTGAAATGATGACCTGGATTAAGGAGTGCACCCGCATACTCAGGTCCGCATTCAATCCCCATGGGGTTAATATCGGGCTTAATATCGGACAAGCTGGGGGAGCGGGCATAAAGGAGCATCTTCATTTTCACATCGTACCCAGATGGACGGGTGATCACTCGTTTATGGCAGTAATGAATGAAACCATGGTTATTCCCGAACATTTAATATCAACCTACAACAAACTGAAACCATTATTTTCAACCTCTACCATATAAGGAGACTTCAATGAAATACTTGAGAGTGGCTGCTCTGATCCTTCTGTTTTTCTTCTCCATGCTTTTCTTCGTTCAGAACCATGAACTTTTGTCCACAACAGTCAGGCTTTATCTTTCGATTTTTGGCCTTGAACTTCACAGCAAAGAAATACCTTACTATTTGATCGTGTTACTGGCTTTTGTGGCTGGCGGGTTTATTTCTCTGGCCTATCTTCTGGCTGAAAAGATCCGTCTTGGCGCAGAGCTTAGACGCGGCAGATCCAAGATCAAAGATCTGGAAGAGGAAGTAAATTCTCTTCGCAATATGCCCTTAGAAGACAGCGGATATGCAGTGGATTCATCTGAAAACCAGAAACCGCGTACTTAATTCCTTGTCTTTAGCAAAATGTTAAAAGAATACTGAAAAGCCATACCCTGATAAGAGGGTAAACAATATGTTCCACTGGCTGCACAGCCTCAGACAACGAAAACAGGAAGAGAAGTCCTCTCTTCTTCATTCCAGTGAAGGATTTCTTCCCCCATCTCAGGATACCTTTGCCGCAATAGGCGAACTGAGCCGGGTGGTCAGAAACAATCCTGATGCTGTTGAAATATATCTGGCTCTTGGCAACCTGTTTCGTTCCCAGGGAGAAATTGAACGAGCCATCCAGATCAGGACCAATTTGATAGCAAGGCCACAGCTTGATGAACATTTCAAGGCCAGGGCCTGGTTTGAACTGGGCGTAGATTTCAAAAGAGCCGGGATACTGGACAGAGCGCACGCCGCCCTGGAACAGGCCTACAAGATAACCGGAGATGATCCTGCTGTTCTAAAAGAGCTGGCCAGGCTTTACGCAGACAATAATGATTTTGAAAAGGCGGCCAAGTATTATTCTCTCCTTGGACAGCCCCTGGCTCAGGCTCATTATATGGTGAAAGAAGCGCAGAAAGAGCCAAACAAAAGCCAGTCATACAAGCTCACTCAAAAGGCTATCAAGGTTTATCCCGGATCTGCAGAAGCCTGGCTGGAAATTATCTGTCGGGATTTTGAAATGGCCCAGTGGAAAAGTCTGCAGTCCAGCCTGAAAACCGGCCTGCAGATGGTAGCTGAAGGGCTCGGTTTTGTCCTTCTGGAAGGACTGTATCAGTTCATTATCAAAAACTCCCCAGGAACCCAGCAATGTTTCATTGATGAAAACTGCTCCAATGTAATTGTTGACACCCTGAGCAGTTTTGATCAGAACCTGATTTTCTGTTATTATTGTTCTATTTTTCTTAAGCAGTCAGGCCAGATTTCAAGGACCAGGGAATGGCTGGAGAAAACCCTGGTCATGGACCAGGAATTCTGGCCTGCCAGGCTGGAAATACTTGATATTTCCCAGCACGAACAGGTCATGACCCAGTCCTTCAAGACCCAGCTGATTTTTTTTACACGCAAGGCCAGAATGGTCAAAAGATTTGTCTGCAAAAAATGCGGCCTGAAAAGAGAGCAGATTTTTTTCCTGTGCCCCAGATGCTACAGCTGGCATTCAATCTCATTTCGAACCCTTCTCAATGAGTAATCAATCCCCTGGATCAAGCAACCTAAATGTCTTCCACTCTGAAAAAAGTTAATTTACCCCCCAACCTCAAGCTGACTCCAATGCTTGAGCAGTATCTGAACATAAAGCAGGAAAATCCTGAAGCCCTGCTGTTTTTCCGCATGGGGGACTTTTATGAACTGTTTTTTGAAGACGCTGAAATTGCAGCCAAAGAACTGCAGATAGCCCTGACTACCAGGAATCCTAATTCTGAAGTCAAAATTCCCATGTGCGGAGTCCCTCATCATTCCTGTAATGATTATTTGAAACAACTCCTGAAAAAGGGCTTCAAGGTCGCCATCTGCGACCAGGTGGAAGACCCAAAATCTGCCAGAGGACTGGTTAAGCGCGCTGTCACAAGAATACTGACTCCAGGCACAATAGTCGAGGAAAGCAGCCTTTCAGCCAAGGAACATAATTATCTGGCCGCGCTTTTCTGGAATGAGGCCAAAAATCGCGGCTCCATATGCTGGGCTGACTTTTCAACCGGGGAATGGTCCGGTCTCGAGCTAAAAACCCTGGATGACATCTGGCAATGGCTCTATAAACTCAACCCTTCTGAAATACTGGCCCCGGAAAATTTTTCGATTCCTTCCAAGCATGCGGTTATGAAAACAAAATTCAATTTTGTTCCCCAGGCCTCATATTTTGATCAACGCTCAAGCTCTGAACTCATTTTAAAGGATCAGAAAGTTTCGTCCCTGGAAGTTCTTGACCTGGCAGACAAACCCGAACTGATCCGGGTCTGCGGAGCTGTACTTATGTATCTGATCCAGACTCACAAAGGTGACCTTGGACATATGTCACCTTTTAAACCGTTAATCTCGACTGACTTTCTTCAGCTTGACGAGGTCACCATCAGAAACCTGGAAATATTCAGAACCCTTGGAGGACAAAAGGGTCCAGGAACCCTGATTCACGCCCTGGATCAGACAATCAGCCCCATGGGAGGCAGATACCAGGAAAAACGCCTGCAGCAGCCCTGGAAAGATTTGACAACCATCCTGGAACACCAGGAAATGACACATTTTTTTCTGATTAAAGACGAAACCAGAAGCAAACTGCGCGCAGAGCTGAAAAAGGCCTATGATCTTGAGCGTCTATCAACAAGAATCGCCCTTAACCGTTGCGGCCCCAAAGACTTTGCCTCTTTGGGCAAATCTCTCCAGATCCTGCCAAGAATCAGGATCCTTCTGGAAAACGAAGACAGCCACCCTTTTATGCTTGAATGTTTAATGCGTGAATGGGATGACCTTGAAGAACTGTGCTTTGCCCTGGGGGAAGCCATTAAAGAAAACCCTCCCCACCTCATCACTGAAGGCGGAATATTCAAGTCCGGTTATGACCGGGAACTCGATGAACTAATAGAACTCACCGACCATGGCCAGGACAAGCTGAAACAACTCCTTGAAAAAGAGAGGACTGATAACAGCCTTCCCAAACTCAAAATCGGTTACAACCGGGTTTTTGGATATTATTTTGAATTGTCAAAAGCAGCCGGCGTTCAGGTTCCTGATCATTTTGAACGTCGTCAGACTCTGGTTTCCAGCGAAAGATACGTTACATCCCGATTAAAAGAGCTTGAAGAAAGCCTGCTCACTGCCTCGGAAAAAAGAAAGGCCCGGGAATACGACCTTTTTATGAAGGTCCGTCATCTTGTTGCCGGGTATAATCAAAGACTCAAAGCCATGTCCGCGGTTCTGGCAAGGCTTGATTTCTGGCAGGGCCTGGCCGAGACTGCAAGACAATTCCAATGGATAAAACCTGAACTTTCCAGAGACCTGCCCATAAAGATAAAGCAGGGAAGACATCCATCCATTGAGGCCATTCAGGGAAGGTCCAGCTATGTGCCCAACGATCTGGAAATCGGTGATAATTCCAGGATGCTCCTTATAACAGGCCCCAATATGGCCGGTAAATCAACAGTTCTAAGGCAGACGGCCATAATCTGCATCCTGGCTCAGATGGGATCCTTTGTTCCAGCTGTAAAAGCTGTTATTGGAATCTGTGACCGAATTTTTTCCAGGGTTGGAGCTTCAGACAACCTGGCCCAGGGGCAGAGCACTTTCATGGTGGAAATGACTGAAACCGCGCGCATCCTGCGACAGGCCACCAGAAAAAGTCTCATTATCCTTGATGAAATAGGACGCGGAACCAGTACTTTTGACGGGCTGGCTCTTGCCTGGGCTGTAGTGGAAGAATTAACAGGTAAATACGACGGCATAAGGACAATTTTTGCTACCCATTACCACGAATTGACATCCCTGGAGCAGAAAATCAGCTGTCTTAAAAACTTTAATATAGCGGTCAAAGAATGGAAAGGTGATATTGTTTTTTTAAGGCGTCTTGTTCCAGGGCCTGCTGATAAAAGTTACGGCATTGAAGTGGCCAGGCTGGCAGGAGTCCCGCAAAAGGTGGTCAAAAGAGCCGGAGAAATTCTCATGGACCTGGAAAGACTGCGCGATAAAAAGTCAATACTCGTGGAAAAGAGAAGATCTTTACTCTCTGAAACCAGTGTGAAACAGGACAATCAAAGATATGATGCTAAGAAGAATAACAGCTTGTCTGATAAACTTTCATCCATCAATCTGGATTCGATAACTCCCATACAGGCCTTGAACACCCTTCACCGATGGAAGGCTGAACTGGAGCGTGAATGAATCATTTAAAACTGCTGCTTATTCTCATACTGATTTCTGGTATTGCCGGCTGCGGTAAAAAAGTGTGGCCCGAGCCGGACGCTTCCCGGGAAAAATTCAGCATATCCATCAGCCATCAGCAAATGCTGGATGACTGTCTGCAAATACATGCTGATATTTCCGGGAACTACCGCAATCTGGACAGAATTATTCTGGAGCTGGAGGTTTCTGAAAAACCTTGCCCAACCTGCCCGTTCATTGTTTCAATATCAATATTTATGGAACCAGGTTCTCCGGAAGTTACTCTTCGGGAAAGCCGGCTGACCATAGTGCAATGCGGACTCAACCCGGATAAGTACTACCGGGCAAGAATCAGGGCCGGCAACGTTTATTCAGTAATTCGCGATGTGACATCCAGTGTGGTGATTATTTCAAAATAATCAAGGCGTAAGGCCTGCTTAAACTTAACCTTGGAGCAGATATGCATTATTTCGAGTACAAAAACGGACAATTATTCGCTGAAGACATAAGCGTGGAAGAATTGGTCAAGGAGTTCGATACCCCTGTTTATATTTACTCAGCCAGAACTTTCAGGCGCCATTTTGAGGCCTTTGACTCAGCCTTTGCCGGAATTGATCACCTGACCTGCTATTCGGTAAAGGCCAATTCCAATCTCTGTGTTCTGAAGATGCTGTCGGAAATGGGATCCGGCATGGACATCGTCTCAGGGGGTGAACTGTTCCGGGTTCTCAAAGCTGGAGTTGATCCCCAGAAAATTGTATACTCCGGCGTTGGGAAAAAAGATCATGAAATCCGGGAAGCCATTTTATCGGACATCCTTATGTTTAACGTTGAATCAAGGCAGGAACTTGAAAAAATCAACCAGGTGGCGGCAGAAATGGACTCAACTGCCAGAATCAGCCTGCGCATCAATCCTGACGTAGATCCCAAAACTCATCCATATATTTCCACCGGCCTCAAAAAAAACAAATTCGGCCTTGATCTCGAACAGGCGATGGACTCTTATATGCTGGCAAAACAATTATCCAATATAGAACCGGTGGGCATTGACTGCCACATAGGCTCCCAGCTGACCAGCATTGACCCTTTTATTGAGGCTTTAGACCGGATAATGAAATTTCAATCCAAACTTACAGACCTGGGTATTGACATCAGGTACCTGGACCTGGGTGGAGGTCTCGGCATAACTTATGATGAGGAGCAGCCTCCGCATCCTGTTGAGTTCGGGCAGGCCATCAAGGAAAAACTTAAGGGGACTGACCTGACCCTGATCCTGGAACCGGGCAGAGTGATAGCTGGAAACTCCGGAATCCTTGTTACCAGAGTATTATATACAAAAAAAACTCCTTCCAAAAATTTCATTATTGTTGACGCGGCCATGAATGATCTGGTCCGTCCTTCCCTTTACGGTTCTTTTCACCGCATCGCCTGTGTTCATGAGAAGAACGGCCCTGATTGCGTGGCTGATATTGTAGGCCCCATCTGTGAAACAGGCGATTTTCTGGCTCAGGACAGAAAAATCAGAGAAGTTGGCCAAAATGAGCTTCTGGCTGTATTTTCTGCAGGGGCTTACGGATTCACCATGTCTTCCCAGTACAATTCCAGACCCAGGGGAGCTGAAGTGATTGTTGACGGCACTAAGTTCACCCTTGCCAGACGCAGGGAAGTCTACTTTGACCTCCTGGACCTGGAAGAACAGTGTTTTTAGTATATTTTTCATAAGATACTGCATGTTACAGAAAATGTTGATTGCCATGGAACAAAAAATCAAACCTATTCAGCCTGTTATCTGTTAATGGTTATTTGTTATTTGGTTTTTTCAGATAACTGATAACTGATTACTCAACAGCGGCGTCTTTCCCCGGACTTTATCTGCTGACTGAGCACAATAACCGTTTCAACGGCAACTTATTCCTGAATCAAATGGAAGCCTTATACAGCCTTACTTATTCCATCACGCACATGCAAGGATAACTAATGAAGCTTAACGAACACCAGAGCAAAATACTTTTTTCCAATGCTGATATTCCTGTTCCTCAAGGCGACCTCGTGAGCCTGGATCAAATTGACAGATATTCACCCACCTTTGCTTTTCCTTTGGCAGTCAAGGCCCAGGTCCTGACCGGAGGCCGGGGAAAGGCAGGTGGAGTAAGAGTGGTTGATAATCATGAAGAGCTGAAAAACGCTGCCCGTGTAATCCTCAACCTGACCATCAAGGGAGAAAAAGTACCCTTTATCCGCGTGGAACCTGCAGCGGCCGTCAAAAGGGAAATCTATGTTTCCCTTTCCCTGGTTCGCAGGACCAGAAAGTTCGCCCTGACCATAGGAAAAGAAGGTGGAGTGGATATCGAATCATCAGCAGGCGACAACCTCATGGTCATGGATATTGACCCCTTATTTGGCCTTTGTGACCACCAGATAAGAAAGGCATTCTTTCACCTTGACCTTGAAAAAGAAATGTTCAGGACCTTTTCCGGGTTAATCAATAAATTATTCAGGATTGTTATCAAGAACCACCTGCTTTTGGCCGAAATAAACCCTCTGGCAGTGACGGACCAGGGCAAGTTCATGGCCCTGGACGGAAAGGTGGAAATTGATGACAACTATGTGGACATCAACCCTGAACTTGAGAAATTTTATACCCCTGAGCACCATGGATCAGAGGAAAATGCCGCCAGAAAAGCCGGTTTAAGCTATCATAAATTAAATGGATCCGTGGGACTCATGGTCAATGGTGCCGGCCTGGCTATGGCCACCATGGACCTGTTGAATTTTTCTGGACTGAGTGTGGCCAACTTTCTGGACCTTGGGGGAGGGGCTGACCAGGAAAGAATGGATAAGGCCCTGGAAATTATTTTCAATGATCATTCCGCAAAAATAATCTTTATAAATATTTTTGGAGGAATACTGTCCTGCGAAAAAGTAGCCAGGGCCATGGCCACTGCCTTGAAGGACAAGCCTCCTGTCAAACCCATAATTGTCCGCTTTTCAGGTTTTAAATCCATTGAAGCCGCAAAAATTATCCAGTCCCTGAATTTCGATAATATTTATCCGGTCCAGGACCTGTCCAGGGCTGTGGATACTCTTAAACAATTAAGTCCTGATCCTCAAAGCTCCCAAGAGTTTGAACAAATTGAGTTCAGTTCCACTGTTGAGCCGGTTGTCCCGAAGATAATCAAAGAACATCATCCTTTTCCCATTGATAAGAATACCGGGGTGCTGGTCCAGGGAATCACCGGACGGGAAGGACAGCAGCACGCAAAGGAAATGCTGGACTACGGGACCAGGATTGTTGCTGGAGTCACTCCCTTCAAGGGAGGAACAGATGTTCTGGGAGTTCCGGTTTACAATACCGTTGACTCTGCGTGCAGGAATCATGAAATAGGCGCTTCCATCATTTTTGTGCCGGCCAGGTTTGCTGTGGACGCCATCCTGGAAGCGGTTTCCTGCTCTATACCATGGATTGTGTGCATTACCGAAGGCATTCCGCAGCAGGAAATGATCAAAATCCTGCCCATGATCAAAAGTTCCGGGTCCAGGCTTATTGGGCCCAATACTCCTGGATTGATTGTCCCTGGTCAAACCAAAATAGGGATCATGCCAGGCTCCATTTTCATGCCTGGACCTGTGGCGGTTCTCTCCAGAAGTGGGACCTTAACCTATGAATGCGTTCACAGGCTGAGCGCGTCGGGAATCGGTCAGTCTCTGTGCGCAGGTATTGGGGGTGATCCGTATATTGGACAGGATTTTAGCGACATCTGCCAGTTCCTTTATCATGACGATTCATGCCGGGCCCTGGTCATTCTTGGAGAGATCGGCGGTAGTTCCGAGGAAGACCTGGGCAAAAAACTCAAAGAAACAGATTTTGGCAGACCGGTGTTTGGCTTTATTGCCGGACAGACAGCTCCTCCCGGCAAAAGACTTGGTCATGCAGGAGCTATCCTTGATGAGCATGGTGAAGGAATCAGAACCAAACTGACGGCCATGCATGAATCCGGCATGATCATCTGCCCAGATCTGGCCCGCATTCCTGATTTTGTGCAAAAGGCCATCAAAAAGAGCGGGTAATAGTGCGAGGTTTGAAAATCATAACGGTCGGCAGAATCAGGAAAGGGTTTGCTAAGGAAGCTTTCAGTTTCTATCTGAAAAAGATAGAATATTACTGCCAGGTTGAGGTGCTTATTGTCAGGGACATCAGGGAAGACAGTATCCCCCTGCGACTTGAAAAAGAAGCCGGCCTGATCCTTGAAAGGGTGGTTCCAAAAGATCAGGTCATCGTTCTGGACCGGGATGGAAAAGCATTTTGTTCAGAAGATTTTTCCTCCAGGCTTGAAAGATGGCAGGAAGACCCGGGCCGATTCCCCTGCTTCATAATAGGCGGCGCCTATGGGTTATCGGACAGAGTAAAGTCACGGGCTGACCTGTTGATGAGCCTTGGACCCATGACTCTGCCTCATGAACTGGCAACAGTCGTTCTTATGGAACAGATCTACCGCGGCCATACAATACTGGGCAAACATCCTTATCATCATTGATTTACCCTGCCCGGCCATATCCCGGGAAAACAGACCTTATTCATACAGGTCCAGACATAATGTTCAAGCGGAAAAATATTATGAAAACATGCCCAGTATATATCAAGGCAATATGCTGCCTCTTTTTGTGCATTCTCGCAGTGGGCTGCGCTCCGAGGCAGCCTGGAATTGTCAAGGATATAGAGGTGTTACCGCAGAACGTAAGGCATTACCTTGACCAATGCTCGCGGGAAATCATCAGCCCCTGCAGGCAGGCTGAATTGTATGAGGATTTCCTGACCCGTTTTTTTATGCCCTGGAATCGGCAAAAAGCAATGTTTACCCGCCAGGAAATATTTCGAGGACTTGATTGGTATAGATCAGTAGATATTTACGGAGAAAACAATCTCCCTCTTTCTTCAGGATGGATCAATGAGATGCGGAATAAATCCAATCCTTCCGAATATCCCTTGCTTCACCATCCCGGGATATCAGTAATACACGCGTCCATGAGGGTATTGCCAACGCACAGACCTGTATTTTACAATCCTTCGCGCCCAGGCGAGGGCTTTCCTTTTGATTATATGCAGAACACATTGATACCTGCTGGAACCCCTCTCCTTATCACCCATGAAAGCACTGACGGAGAATGGGTTCTGGCTGAAACCGGTTTTGCGGCAGGCTGGATCAGACGACATGAATTTGCCATGGTGGATGATGATTTTGCCAGAGTTTATCAAACAAACGCTCTGGCCGGTTTTACTGCTGATGACGCGGTCGTGATTAATCATAAAGGAGAGTTTCTAGTTTCCGGCCGGGTGGGCATGGCCCTTCCTCTGACTTCGGTCCAGGAACATGAGGAGTTCTGGCAAGTCCTTGTTCCTGGCCGCAACCACCTGGGACACGCCAAAGCAATGCCGGCCCTTGTGTCTAAAAAAGATTGTCGCCAGATGCCCTTTGCCCCCACCCGGGATAATTTTGCTGAGATATTGAACTCCTTGATGGGGCAGAATTACGGTTGGGGGGGACTCTATGAAAATCGGGACTGCTCTGCGTTGATTAAGGACATTTTCTCTGGCTTCGGTCTTTTCCTGCCGAGAAATTCAAGGGCTCAGGCAGAGGCAGGCCTGTTTATTCCCTTGGACGGTCTTTCAGCCGCGGAAAAAAAGGAGCTCATTGCGGCTCAGGGCAGACCCCTTATGACAATACTTTATATGCCTGGACATGTAATGCTCTACATTGGACAGAACCCGGCGTCAGGAGAGGTTGTTGTATACCACACCATCTGGGGACTTAGAACATGGCGCCCCTTTCAGAAAGAGCAGGGAAGATGGGTAATCGGGAGAACAGTAATAACATCACTGGAACCAGGAAAAGAAATGCCGGGCCTGGTCAGGCCGCAGGGTCTGCTTGTGGAGAGGGTTTCAGGCATGGTTCTGTTAAATTAAGGAGATAAAACAATGAGTGATGAAATTAATGTTGAATTCGCTGGAGGATTGAAAATACAGGCCAGTGTGGACAAATGGGATATCAGCACAGACCAGCCGGTCAAGGATGGAGGTCAGGACTCGGCCCCGAATCCTTTCCAGCTTTTTCTGGCCTCACTGGCAACATGCGCCGGGTATTACGCCCTTTCTTTCTGTACCAGAAGAAAAATAAGCACCCGTGGATTGGGATTGAAAATGGTTTATACATGGGACAAAAAAGAAAGAAGGATCACCGGAATGGATTTTGAAATACAATTGCCTGAAGGATTTCCAGAAAAATATCATGACGCATTGATCCGGGCGGTGGATGCCTGTACTGTTAAAAAGCATTTAACCCAGCCGCCGGACATGAAAGTTTATATCAAGGATTAAGTCCTTTGGGCTTAAGCATCATACAAACCCCTATGAACATGATTCGGCTGAGCGCAATGAATTTTTTACTTTTGCAATCTGCTATGATCATCTGTGTCTTGAAAACTAGCGAATGAGGCCAAAGGAGAACGGCAGAGTACAGGTCAACCCCGTCCCCGGAACTTTCGCTTGTCCCCCACCCTGATGGTCAGCTTCTCTTTATCCATGAACTCAAGCAAAGGAATGGCAAACTTGCGGGACAGTCCCGTCATATCCTTGAATTCCACAGGCCCCATTTCTTCATTGGTTTTAAAAAATAACACGATCTTTTCCTTGAGTTTTTCAACGGCGATTCTGGAAAAATAAAAATCCTCATTAATTTTTATCAGGTTGCCCTGACTCTGCAACAGACGCAACACAGGAGAAACCTCTTTCATCTCCAGATCAAGATCTTCCAGAAGCTTTTTCACGGTTGGAGGCTGAATCCCTGCGCGGTCATATGCATTCAGAATTTTTTTCTTGAGTTCCTCCTGATCAGCAGCCAGAGATATCTTGTGTCCGGGAAGCTTTAGAAATTCCTGGTCTGAAACTATTTTTTCCTGACGGATCAATCTGTCCAGAACAAAAAAGAACAGGCGCTCAGGAATGTCTCTGGCCCATTTGCCGGAAAGTTCCCCCCTGGAAAGCCCTTCTCTGATGGGATGTTTAAAGTGAAAAGCCTCCAGCTGACCAATCATCTGCAGCTCCAGATTGCTGACCATATCTCCGCTGACATAGGACCTTTTATCCTTGTCAAATAGAAAAACTTCCTGCTTGCCGCCCATGATCTGCAGCTTTTTTTCCAGTTCTTTGCTTTCCATGTCAGTCATTATCACCAGTTGAGGCAGGGTAAGGCCCTTGCTTCCGGCCAGCTCAAGCTGAACCAGAATCACATCCTCGGCCTGCGCCCTGGCAAGTTTCTCCAAAACCTGCACTTCCGGAGAAAAGCGTTTTATCTTACCCCCAAGAGGATTTATTATCCGGCCCCCGGCAATAGTCCTGAGTGGTGAAAAAGAACGCAGCACACACCGGTCGCCGTAAACTCCGGCCATTGGATCTTCAAACCTGATTTGACAAACGCATTTATCTCCCGGTTCAACCTTATCCCGTTCCAGAAGATAGATCCTGGCCAGAACCTCTTTTGAACCATGATGAAAATGGACCTGGGTTCTATGTTTAAGGGGCCTTGGGGCTGAGCCAAGATAATTGAGCTTTAGATCCCAGACCTGGCTGGGAAAAAGGGTCCCCGGCCTTCCCAGAACAAAACCTCTTTCCAGATCTTCTTTTTCCAGTCCATGCAGATTCACCGCGGTGCGCATGCCGGCCTGGCTGTTTTGCCTCTGTTCCCCATGAACCTGGAGAGATCTGACCTTGGAAGTAATTTCCAGAGGATAAATCATGACATCCTCCCCAACAGAAATCCTGCCTGAGACAGTAGTCCCGGTAATAACCGTTCCATGTCCGCGCATGGTAAAAATCCTGTCAATGGGCAGTCTGAAAAGGTCGGACCGGCGATGAGGCTTAAAAGATGAAGCAATCTCTTTAAGGTGGGATTTGAGAAGATCAATTCCCTTGCCTGAATGGGCTGAGACCGAAATTATGGGTGCGTCGGCCAGAAAAGTATTCTGAAGATATTCTCCCACGTCATCATTAACCAGCTCCAGCCATTCCTCATCAACCATGTCTGTTTTGGTCAGGGCCACCAGTCCATTTTCGATCCCCAGAAGGGAACAGATATCCAGGTGTTCCCTGGTCTGGGGCATAACCCCTTCGTCAGCGGCGATTACCAGCATGACAAAATCTATGCCCGAAGCCCCGGAAACCATGTTTTTCACAAACTTCTCATGACCGGGAACATCAATTATGCCCAGTCTGAAATCCTTTTCCAGATCAAGAAAGGCAAATCCCAGTTCAATGGTTATTCCGCGTTTCTTCTCCTCAACAAGCCGGTCACATTCAATCCCTGTCAGGGCTTTGATCAGGGTGGTTTTCCCATGATCAATATGCCCGGCCGTACCCATAATTACCGGCATTTCATCTCCTTAAGACAATGTTAACCATTACTTGAACCGAGCGATTTTTATCTGTCATTACGGGCGAAGCAAGCAGTCCCATGCAGATAAAGCGAGATTGCCGCACACTCATCGGGTTCTCGCAATGACAGGGACAATGGACACTTTTGTCTTATTCTTAAAACAATAAGAGACGTTAACGCTGATCGCTCTGATCTGCACAGATCAAGAGGATTTATTTTCTTCATCAGCGTGAATCTGCGAAATCTGAGGCAAAACATGCCTTTAGATGGAGTATGCTTTTTCAATCCGTCAAAATCTCGATAACTGGCCGCTTCCTGTTTGACTAATTCCTGAAAAACTGGTCATAGGCGAGAAAAGAAGCGTAAATATCAGCCTTACTGCATATCTCAAAGGGACTGTGCATGCCCAAAACTCCCGGTCCAAAATCAATGACATCCATTCCATAAACCGCCAGAAACTTGGCCACAGTTCCGCCGCCGCCCATGTCAACCTTGCCAGTTTCAGCCATTTGCCAGGGAATTTTCGCCGAATTAAGAATGCCTCTGAGCCAGCCCACGTATTCAGCATGAGCGTCATTGGCACCCACCTTGCCCCGGTGACCTGTGAATTTGCAGAATACCGGGCCATGTCCAAGGAGTGAGGCATTGAGTTTCTCATGTACATCCTGATAATCCGGATCCATCGCAGCGTGCACATCCGCTGAAATTGCCCTGGTGTTTTCAAAAACAGTTCTAAGTTTTGTTCCGGGCTCCCAGGCATCTATCATATCCTCGAGAGAATATTCAAGAAACAATGATTTCGCACCACTGGAACCCTCTGAGCCTATCTCTTCCTTATCCCAGATAATAAGCACCTGTGTGTTTTCCGGACTATTCTGTCTTAAAAACGCTTCAAATCCGGCAAAAGTGCACACACGATCATCGTGGCCATATCCGCCGATAAGGCCCTGATCAAGACCCACGTATCTTGCCGGACCAGCCGGAACAGCCTGAATCTCAGCACTGTAAAGATCTTCTTCAACAATTCCGAACCGCTTTTGCAATATATTCAGAACGCTCAGCTTTACAGGGCTTTTGTCCTTTTCAGCCGGGGCGGCAAGAGGCACATGCCCCAGAACAACATTGAGCTTCTCCGCTTCAAAGGCCTCGGACAATTTTTTCTCAATCTGCTTATATGCCAGATGAGGCAAAAGATCCGCCACAGTAAACACCGGATCATTCAGATCTTCTCCAATCCGGATATGCACTTTTGTTCCATCAGTCTTGACAACGACCCCATGCAAAGCCAAAGGTCTGGCAAACCACTGGTGTTTGCGAATTCCTCCATAGTAGTGGGTCTTGGCAAGGCTGACCTGACATTCCTCATAAAGAGGCCTCTGTTTTAGATCAAGTCTTGGGGTGTCAGCGTGGGCTCCCAAAATCCTGAGGCCTTGAGAAATGGCCGTTCTGCCCCTTCTGGCCATAATCAAACTCTTGCCCTTGTGGACTTTTAAAAATTTATCCTGAGTGAAACCCTGTTCAAAACCCTTTGCAGCAGCACGACTCACAAGCCAGTCAATTGTCTGCCTTTCAGTTTTGCACAGACTTAAAAAATCAACATATTCAGCCGCCAGTTTATCCATAGCTGCTTTATTTTTCTTGCTTTTATAGATATACCAGCAATTTTTCAGCTCAAATTCCATATACTCTCCGTTCGCGAATTAATTCTTCAAAATAGTCAATTGTCTTTTTCAGCCCCTTATCCAGACCAATTCTGGGTTCCCAGCCAAGTTTCTCCCTGGCAAGGGTAATATCCGGCCTTCTGCGCCTGGGGTCATTCTGGGGAAGGGGCTTGAAAACTATCTGGGAGCCGGAATTGGTCATTTGTATTATCTTTTCAGCAAGTTCATATATTGTAATTTCATCCGGGTTGCCCAGATTCACAGGCCCGGCAAACTCCTTTGACGAATCCATAAACTTGAGACACCCTTCAATGAGATCGTCAACGTAACAGAAAGATCTGGTCTGTTCGCCATTTCCGTAAACGGTTATGGGCTTGCTGCTCAAGGCCTGCATAATGAAGTTACTCACCACCCGGCCGTCGTTGGGATGCATTCTGGGGCCGTAAGTATTAAAAATGCGGCCGACCTTTATTTCAAGATCATGTTGTCTTTGATAATCAAAAAACAAAGTTTCAGCACACCTTTTCCCTTCATCATAACAGGACCTTGGCCCGATGGGATTAACCCATCCCCAGTAGTCTTCCTTCTGGGGGTGAACCTCTGGATCACCGTAGACTTCACTGGTGGAGGCCTGAAATATCCTGGCCTTGACCCTTTTAGCCAGACCAAGCATATTAATAGCACCGTGCACACAGGTCTTGGTAGTCTGAACCGGATCAAACTGATAATGAATTGGGGAAGCCGGACAGGCCAGGTTATATATCTCATCCACTTCAACATACAGCGGAAAGGTTATGTCATGGCGTAATAGCTCAAAATTAGGCCTGTCAAGCAGACCGCGGATATGATCCTTCTGCCCCGTAAAATAATTATCACAACAGATTACATCATTGCCCATTTGCACCAGCTTTTCACAAAGGTATGAGCCAATGAATCCCGCTCCTCCTGTGACCAGAACTTTTTTTGGCACCAGCCCCTTGAATTCACCTTCTAATATGGCCATGCTTTATTTCCTGTTTCAAGTTTCCATGGCTTGGCTCAAAGCGTCACAAACCATGCTGAATTCTTCACTGCTTACTGTCCTTGGATCGAGGCAGAAAACTTCATTCTCAATCCTGCCAATCAATGGAGGGTCGGTTTTTAACAGCCTGTCTTTAAGTTCTTCGCTATTCATCTGTTCCGACTTGATACCAACCAGATATGTAGGCAGGTCCTGCTCAGGAAAAGCACCACCTCCCACCCTGGACTGGGACTGAAAAATGTCCAGCTTGACTGCTGACTTTACATTTCTTTTAATCAGACTTTTAAGTTTGCCGGCAGCTTTTTTCAGATCTTCCGCTTTCATGGTAATCATGCGCAGGGTTGGCACTTCCCGCATGGCCAGTTCTGAATCAAGATAAAGTCTTAAAGTGGATTCAAGGGCGGCCAGGGTCATTTTATCAATACGAATGGCCCTGTTCATGGGATTCTTTTTAATCTGGCTGATATACTCCCTTTTTCCCACGATTATCCCGGCCTGGGGCCCTCCAAGAAGCTTATCGCCGCTGAAGGATACAACAGAAACTCCGTCTTTGACCACCCGCTGAACAGTGGGTTCAGGCATGAAATGATAGCCATGGGCATCAAAATCAAAAAAATTTCCACTACCCATGTCTTCAATCACTGGGATGCCCTGCCTGTTTCCAATCTCCACCAGTTCCTTGAGGCTGACTTCCCTGTGAAACCCGATTATTCTGAAGTTGGAGGTATGCACCTTGAGCAAGGCCCCTGTATCAGGACCTATGGCACCTTCATAGTCATGAATATGGGTCCGGTTTGTTGCCCCCACTTCCTTTAAATGAGCACCAGACTTGGCCATGACATCCGGTATCCTGAAAGATCCCCCGATTTCTACCAGTTGTCCTCTGGAAACAATAACTTCCTTGCCCTTGGCCAGTGTATCCAGGATTATCAATACAGCCGAGGCGTTGTTATTGACCACCAGTCCCGCTTCAGCCCCGGTAATCCGGCACAGGAGTTCTTCCACGTGACTGTATCTGCTCCCCCTCTTTCCCGTATCCAGGGAAAATTCCAGATTAGAATAGTGCAGACAGGCCTCCCAAACCGCTTCAGCCGCCTTTTTGTTCAGGATTGATCTACCCAGGTTAGTGTGAATGACTACCCCAGTGGCATTGATCACCCTTCTGAAATGGGGTCTGGAATGAGTTTTAAGGTAGGCTCCAAGCTTTGCCCTGAATCTGGTCGGGTTCAAGTCATTTTCAGTGGTAATCGCCCCGGATCTAATCTCCTCTCTGCAAAGAACAAGAAAATCATTGATAAGGTCCCGGATAAATGCCCTGGGCATAGCCTGATAGTTGACATCGCTTGATAAGTCACTGAGAAGTGAATCAACCGAGGGCAGCAGTCTGTATAAATTGGTCAACAAAACCTCCTGAATAAACGAGTTGTTTTTTATTTCAGCTTGTCTGGAAGCGTCTCTTTTCTTTTTCCTGCAACTTTTATGGACTGTCTAAGTTGACCTGGCAGATGTTAAGCACTGGACCCTGATAAGTCAACGCTTGAGCCAATGGGGAAAAACAGTGTAAATGTCCGCCAAAAGATATAATGAGCCGCACACCAGAACCGGAGCATCATTTTTTATTAATGCATCAAGAAACTCTTTCAAGTTGTGCAGTGGACTGGCTTTTTGTTTAAACAACAAAACCAGCTCTTCTTTGGGCATTGTCCTGGGATTTGCCTTTATGTCGGGAATAAATAAATTTCGCGCTTTTAAACCTTGAATAATCTCAATCAACTGCCCCACATTTTTATCTTTAAGGCATGAAAAAACAATTGTTTCGGGCTTTATCGCCATTTCTTCAAGAGCTCTTGAAAGGGCTTCCATACCCTGTGGGTTGTGGGCTCCGTCCAGTATCACCATGGGATCCTGCACGGCAAAATGCATCCTGCCCGGCCAGAAAGCACTTTTCAAAGCCAGCACGCAACAATCCGGATCAAATGTCTTCTTCATTTTTTGAGTGAAAACTTTCCAGACGAGTAAAGAAACAGCAGCGTTTTCAAGCTGAAAAAAACCCTTCAGCCCAATCTCACTGCTTTTTATAACTATTTCCGGGGAAGTTCTGAGTCTGAAACAGTCCCCGGAAAAATCAAAATTATCCCGGACCAGGCAGACATTCGCACCGATTTTATCCGCTCTGCTCATTAAGACATCCATGACAGCCGGAGACTGTCGGGCTATGACCACCGGTCCCTTTTTCATGGCCATGGATTTGTCCGCGGAAATTTCTTCCAGTGTATTACCCAAAACATGAGTGTGATCATGCCCAACCGGAGTAAATACATTGATCCGGGTATGAAGAGCTGATGTGGCGTCATATCTGCCCCCAAGTCCAGCCTCCATGATGGCCAGATCCACCTTTTCCCTCTGAAAAATCAAGACAGACATAAGAGTCAGGAATTCGAAGTAGGTAAGGTGGAGCCCACGGCAGCCGGCAAGCACATCATTGGCTGCATCCAGCCAGGTTTCATCGGATAAATATTCATTGTTGACCCTGATCCTCTCTTTTACGCTCACAAAGTGCGGTGAGGTATAAAGGCCGGTCTTGAGCCCGTGGAATCTGGCCAGAATTTCCAAAAAACAGGCGGTGGAACCTTTACCGTTGGTCCCCACAATCTGGACAGAAGGCAATGATCCCGGGTGATATCCAATAAGGACAAGGCCTTTATTCATCCTTTCCAGACCCATTTCCACTCGGAACTGACCCAAAGAATTGATAAAGTCCTCAAATATTGGGAAGCTTTCAAAAGAGTCCAATTTTTCCTCAAAATATTTGCTTGAAAAGCAAAGTTATCTGGCCTATGAACTAGACCGGCTTTTGCCAAAACCGAAAAAAAACAGAATCAATATTTTAAAATAATTTTGGAGGATAAATAATGGCACTGTTTACCAGAGAAGAAGCCCTTGAATATCACAGCATGGGCAGGAAGGGCAAACTTGAAGTTGTGCCCGTAAAACCATGCGCCAATCAGAAACATCTTTCCATGGCCTATAGTCCGGGTGTGGCAGAAGCCTGCCTGGAAATTGCCTCAAACCCGGCCAAGGTCTTTGACTACACCAACAGGGCCAACCTGGTTGCGGTTATTTCCAATGGAACAGCCGTTCTTGGCCTGGGAAACATCGGTGCCCTGGCCGGAAAGCCGGTTATGGAAGGCAAAGGAGTTCTTTTCAAGGCCTTTGCCGATATTGATGTCTATGATCTGAACATCAACCAGAAAGATCCTGAAAAAATCATCGAATTTGTAAAAATGCTTGAGCCCACTTTCGGAGGGATCAACCTGGAAGACATCAAGGCCCCGGAATGTTTCCATATTGAGGAAACGCTGATCGAGAAAATGGATATACCGGTCTTCCATGATGATCAGCACGGAACCGCCATTATTTCCGGCGCAGGGCTGTTAAACGCCCTTGAGATTACAGGCAAGAAAATCGAGAATCTAAAAATGGTTGTATCCGGGGCAGGAGCAGCTTCCATAGCCTGCTGCAAGTTTTATGTAAACCTCGGACTGCCTGTTGAGAATATCTTCATGTACGATTCCAAAGGGCTCCTGCACAGGGACAGAAAGGACCTCAACAGATATAAGATGGAATTCGCCCAGCCCAAAAACTACGGTGCACTTGTGGAAACAATCAAAGGGGCCGATGTATTTATCGGCCTTTCAGTTAAAGGGATGCTGACCCAGGACATGGTTAAAACAATGGCTGAAACTCCCATTATCTTTGCCATGGCCAACCCTCATCCTGAAATAACATATCATGACGCCAAGGAAGCCAGCCCTGAATGTATTATTGGAACCGGACGATCAGATTTCCCCAACCAGGTCAATAATGTTTCCGGATTTCCATTTATATTCAGAGGAGCCCTGGATGTTAACGCCCGCAAAATCAACGAAGAAATGAAAGTAGCGGCTGCCTGGGCTCTGGCAGATCTGGCTAAGGAGCCAGTTATAGATGAGATGCTTGAAGCCTATGGTTTGAAAGAAATGAAATTCGGCCCTGACTATGTAATTCCCAAGCCTCTTGATCCCAGGATCATTGAATGGGAATCCACAGCCGTAGCTGAGGCGGCCATGACTTCCGGAGTTGCCAGATCAAGCGTTGACCTGGCTGAATACAGACGTTCTCTGAAAATCAGGATGCAAGAGTCACAGAAAAGAATCAGGGACTTCATCAGCAGCTATAACCTTAATCTATAGCCCCTGTCTTATAACCCCAAACCAGAAGATCATGCACGAAATGTCCATTGCCCAAAGTCTAGTGGGTATTATTGAACAGGAAATGCTTAAGCATGAAGTAACCAGGCTTATCAGAGTCAGGGTTAAGTACGGACGGATATCGGCAATAGTCCCTGAAGCACTGCAAACCGCCTTCCAGGTCATGACAATGGACACACCCATAAAAGGAGCGAAGCTGGAAATAGAGGAAATTCCGCTGGTTGCCAGATGCAGGGAATGCAAAAAGGAATTTTCCCCTGAAGATGATCTCTTGATAATGACATGCCCTTACTGCGATGCTGAATTCGGGCACGAAATAATCTCGGGCAAGGAACTGTTCATTGATGAACTTGAAGCCGAATAGGGGTTATTATCTCCTAACTTTTAAGCGGAGCAAAACATGCAGATTAAAGTGATAAGAAAAATTCTGGAAGCAAACGACCGCATTTCAGAACAGCTTAAAGGATTTTTCAGAGAAAAAAAAATCCTGGTGCTGAACCTCATGAGTTCTCCAGGTGCCGGAAAAACCACCCTTCTTGAAAAAACCCTCACAGACCTTAAAGATGAGTTTAACATGGCGGTAATCGAAGGCGATCTTCAGACAAGCAATGATGCTGAAAGAATAGCCGCAACAGGAGCTCAGGTCATACAGATCAACACTGAAGGCGGATGCCATCTTGACGGCTCAATGGTGCTGGAAGCAACAGGACAGATGGAGCTGGACAATGTTGATGTCCTTTTTGTTGAAAACGTTGGCAATCTGGTCTGCCCGGCAGAGTTCAGCGTTGGCGAAGATCATAAAGTAACCATCCTGAGCGTGGTGGAAGGCGACGATAAACCTGAAAAGTATCCTTTAATCTTTGCCGAATCCAGGGTCATGCTTTTGAACAAAACCGATCTCCTGCCCTATGTGGATTTCAGCATGGAAAAGGCTTCAAACTTTGCCAGGAGCTTAAACTCTGATATGGTGATATACCCTGTTTCCGCCAAAACACGGGATGGAATGGACTCGTGGTATGACTGGCTGAGGAAAGAGGTCAGGCACAAAAAGAAAGGCTGATCACTACAGACTTCTATAGATTTTTTAACTCATACCTAAATCGATTGATTTTTCCTGGAACTGCTAGAGATTGCTTCGCGTTGCTCGCAATGACAGATAAAATCGTTCAAATTAGGTCATATTTACTTTGAACCCCGCACATCTCCTTGGGCTGAAAGCTGCAATGCTCGTGATTGTATTGAATTTTCAAGGTGGTGCGGGGTTTAATTCGGAGGATCCAGATGGAAGAACTTAAAATGGCTTCATCATGTTCCTGCTCTTCAGACAAGAAGAAAGAAGACAAGGATGAGAAACTGAAACAGAAAATGGGAAAAATTAAAAACAAGCTGGTGGTCATGAGCGGCAAGGGCGGTGTGGGCAAAAGCACGGTCTCAGCCAACCTCGCGGCCGCGCTGGCCATGAACGGCTTCCAGGTCGGACTTCTGGATATAGATGTGCATGGTCCCAGCATTCCCAGACTGTTGAGCCTTTCCAGTGAAAAACCCCATATAGAGAAGGAATATATCGAGCCGGTGCCCTGGGGCAGAAATCTGTGGGTTATGTCCCTTGGTTTTCTCCTGCCGGATAACAGGGAAGCTGTAATATGGCGCGGCCCGGTTAAAATGGGGCTTATTCGCCAGTTTCTGCAGGACGTGGCCTGGGGCGATCTGGATTACCTTCTCATTGACTGCCCTCCTGGAACAGGAGACGAACCCCTGTCCGCTCTTCAGCTTCTGGATGGCCAGGCCCGGGCCATTATTGTCACCACACCCCAGGCTGTTGCCGTTGACGACGTCCGCCGCTCAATCAGCTTTTGCAGGGAGATGGATACGCCAATACTCGGCATACTGGAGAATATGAGCGGCTATTCCTGTCCCAAATGCCACGAACACCTGGATATATTCAATACTGGCGGAGGAAGAGAACTGGCCTCGGAAATGGGCGTAGAATTTCTGGGTAGCATCCCCATTGACCCGGAAATTGTCCGTTCAGGAGACGAGGGATACATTTACGTTAAAACGCATCCTGAAAGCCCGGCAGCCCGTGGCATGCTGGATCTGGCCCAAAACATTTCCGCAAAAAAAGCGGCAAAATAACTGACTTGTCTTAATCACATTTTTGTAAAAATGCTTGATTTGCGAACAGATTTATTCTATTTGACTTTTTTATGGCAGATCCGTCGCTAAAACATACACGACCTGGTTTTCCGGGCAGTTTTTGGAGAAAATATGAGTGAATCAGATAAAAAAGGATTCCTGGAAAGGATAATGAGTGAAGCTGATGATTCAGCCCATCCTTTTCTGCAGAAAATCCAGGATAACATAAAAATAATTTTTCTGGTTGTGGGTTTGGTTTTGTTCATCGCAGCTGCGTACTCACTTAATTCTTTCTGGCAGGAAAGAAAGATAAACCAGGCGAATTCCCAAATGCAGGCAATCATGGCCCAGGATAATCCCAAAGCCAGAGTAGCAGAGCTTGAAACATTTCTGGACAATGCGCCCAATCGTCTGAAAGGAGCAATCCTTATGGAAATGGCCAGAGCCAGCATGGACATGGGAGAATATGAAAGGGCCGCGGACAGTTTTGGAAAATTGAGCAGTTTTGACCGGGATATGCGCCCTGTTGCTCTGCTGGGAAAGGCAAAGGCTTATGAGCTTATGGAAGAGCATGGTCAGGCCTTAAGGACTCTGCAGGAAGAATCAGCAGCAATCCCTGATGAGTTTAAGGTCCAATACCTTAATTTATTGTCATTTAATGCTGAAAGAGCTGGAGATTACGCATCCGCCCTGGACGCTTACGAACGTCTCAAAGAGGGAGCCCAGGCTACGGATATTGGTTTTATTGAATATAAAATTGAAACTCTTCGCCAGAAATTATCAAACTCATAAAGGAATAGATTTATGAACCTGTTAGACCCAAATTCCGGAATAAAGGAACTGCTTCTGGGAAATGAAGCCATTGTCAGAGGAGCTCTGGAAGCAGGGGTTGGCTTTATTTCCTGTTATCCAGGCACTCCCTCCTCAGAAGTGCCGGATACATTTTTTCGCCTCTCTTCTAAAAGCGAGTACTATTTTGAATACGCCCCCAATGAAAAGGTGGCCATGGAAACGGCGGGAGCCGCGGCTCTGGGAGGAGTCCCCGCTCTGGTTACCATGAAACATGTGGGCGTGAATGTCGCGGCTGACCCTATGATGACTCTGGCTTACATCGGTACTCCCGGAGGACTGGTAATCCTTTCAGCCGATGATCCGGGATGCCACTCCAGCCAAAATGAGCAGGACAACAGGTACTATTCGCGCCTTGCCGGACTGCCCTGTTTTGAACCTTCAACAGCCCAGGAGTGCAAGGACATGACCAGAGAAGCCATGGAACTGTCCGCCAAATGGGAACAGCCGGTTATGCTTAGAACCACGACCAGAGTCAACCATATGCGCGGTCCTGTTGAGTTCGGACAGATGAAACCGGCCAAAACCAGGGGTGAATTCAAGAAAAATCCCGGGCGTTTTGTGCCTATCCCTGCAGTGGCAAGGGTGAGGCACAGGGCCTTGACCGCCATCCTGCAAAAGATCCGCCTTGAAATTGAGGACTCGCCCTGGAACAAGTCATGGGGTCAGGGCAAAGTCGGGGTGATAGCTTCCGGTGTTTCCAGATCATACCTCAAGGATGTTTTAAAATCCCGTCCAGAAATAGAAGTGAAGGTTCTTGAGCTTGGCGTCACTCATCCTCTTCCCGGGAATCTGGTTAAAAATTTTCTGTCCGGTCTGGACAAGGTGATTATTCTCGAAGAACTGGAGCCGGTTCTGGAAAATGATATCCGCGTCCTGTGCCAGAAAAACGGATTGACTACAGAAGTAGTGGGAAAAGGTGATATCCTGCCTCTATGGGACGAATATTCCACCCTTTGCGTTGAAAAGGCTTTAATGGACGCCCTCGGTCTCGATTTCAAGGAAGAAGAACAATGCTCTCCTGATGTTTCAGGCCTGCCCAATCGTCCTCCCAACCTCTGCGCCGGCTGTTCCCACAGATCGGTTTACCTGAATGTGCGCAAGGTTTTTGGCAATGAGGCCATTTATTCCTCTGATATTGGCTGTTACACCCTCGGCATTCTTCCTCCTTTAAAAACCGCGGACTTTCTTTTCTGCATGGGGTCGTCAGTTTCAGGGGGATGCGGCATGTCCAGGGTTGTGGACAGCCCGGTTGTGGCTTTCATTGGGGATTCCACTTTTTTTCATTCAGGAATAACCGGTCTGATCAACGCGGTTTACAATAAATATGACCTCATTCTGGTCATCCTGGACAACAGAACTACTGCTATGACCGGCCATCAGCCTCATCCAGGAGTTGACCAGTCTCTGTACGGGCTTAAGCCCGGTAATATTGAAATCGAACCCCTGGTCAGAGCCAGCGGAGTTGAGAATATCCGTAAAGTCAAGGCTCTCAACCAAAAGGCGGTTCTGGAGGCCCTTGAGGAACTGAAAAACATGAGAGGAGTCAGGGTACTTATAGCTGAAGAACCATGTCCACTTTACGCCAAAAGAATCATGGGCGTTAAAAGAAATAAAGTCGCCGTAGTCAAGGAGTCAGGACCGGCAACTCTGGAATGTCTAAACACACTGGCCTGTCCGGCTTTTTATCTGGATGGTGAAGAAGTCAGGATCAATCCTGACACCTGTGCCGGATGCATGGTCTGCGTCCAGATATGTGATGAAATCAAACCTGGGTCCAGGAGCTGATACATGAAACCATTACGCGTATTCTTTACAGGTGTCGGAGGACAGGGGACTCTGACCGCGACCAAACTTCTGGCGGAAACAGCCCTGGAACAGAATATCCAGGTCAACGCAGGAGAAATCCACGGCATGGCCCAAAGAGGGGGGGTTGTTCACTCCTTTGTTCTCATGGGCGGCTATTTCAGTCCCAAAATCTCTCAGGGTGAAGCTGATGTCATTCTGGGTTTTGAACCCATGGAAACCATGAGAGCCCTTTCTTTTCTTAAAAAAGGAGGACTGGTCTTAAGCAGTGAAGACCCTATGCCCCCCGTTTCAGTCACAACCGGAAAAGAGGCTTACCCATTCATGGATCATATCAAATCCGAAACCATCAAATGCTCGCCAAAGGCCAGGTTCATTCCCTGCGTCTCCCTGGCAAGAAAAACTGGCGTTGTTCAGACAGCCAACACTGTGCTCATGGGAGCTTTCTTTTCCATGGAACTTCTCCCTTTTGGTCTTCAGGTGCTGCTGGATTCCATAAAAAAAAGGATCAAGCCCGGTCTGGTTGATGTCAACCTTGAGGCAGCCCGGCTTGGCGCTGAATTTGTAAATCAGCCGGTTTAGCGGTGTTAAAAAATCCCTATTGGATCACGCAAAGCGAGTGACGTTTAAAAATTCCAAGTGTCCGGCACCCAATTGAGCTGCCAATGATGACAACAGCCAGAACAGCACTAACTCAATTGGGTGCCGGATGACGCAGCAATTGGGAGCTTTTCAACGCCTTGTTAGGTAAACACAAATGAAAGAATCCGATTACCTGACCATCCTGGAAAAGATACTTATGGAGCTCGGATGGCAGGGTCCTCTTCACAAAGGCCTGGATAATCTACTCAAGACCACGGCCAGGGAAATGAACTTCAAGCGGATGTCTCTGGCTATATTTGATCCCAAGAGTCAGACCATTGACTACAGCATATCCCACGGCCATAAAAAAACTCCAAAGTACTCGTATAGTCCGGGTCAGGGCATCACCGGCCTTGTGGTCAAAGAAAAAGCGCCCATCATTGTTCCGGTCATGAAAGATGATCCCAATTTTTTGAACCTTGCCTTTGACCGTTCTCCTGAGGAATTAGCCGCTCTTTCCTTTATTTCAGTTCCAGTGAAAAGAAACAGCCCGGACAATGAACTGGAAATTCTTGGAGTTCTCAACGCTGAAATGGATTTGAAAAATATTTCCCAGTTGGAGGACGATTGCCGTTTTTTACAGATTCTGGGAATAATAATCGCCAGGCAGACTTCCTTTCTGCAGGAGGAAATGGGTAGAAAAAAGGAGTTCCCTGAAATTTTGGCTCCAGACCAGAATATCAGTTACCAGGACCTGGCTCAAAACAAGCTCATTGCCACCTCAAAAATCATGGCCACAATAATGAGTCAGATCATGCAGGTGGCACCCAGCAAGGCAACTGTTCTCTTAAGGGGAGAATCAGGAACCGGAAAGGAACTTCTGGCTGACGCCATTCGCAATCTAAGCCCCAGAAAGAACAAGCCCTTTATCAAGCTCAATTGTGCCGCCCTCCCCTCAGAGCTTCTGGAAAGTGAACTGTTCGGATATGAAAGAGGTGCTTTTACCGGAGCAGTTGGCAAAAAAAAGGGTCGGTTCGAGTCGGCCCACCAGGGAACTTTATTTCTTGATGAAATAGGTGAACTGAGTCAGGAAGCCCAGGCCAAACTATTGAGGGCTACTCAGGAAGGAGAGATTCAACGCCTGGGCAGTGAAAGTGCAACAAAAGTCAATGTCCGGCTGATCTGCGCCACGCATCAGCCACTGGAAAAACTCATTGAACAGAGCAGATTCCGTGAAGATCTCTACTATCGCCTCAATGTCTTTCCCATTTTTATCCCAGGCCTCAGGGAACGCAGGCAGGATATCCTTCCTCTGGTGGAACATTTTCTGGAAGTATGTAACAGGGAATATGAAAAAAACATTAAAAGGGTGTCCACCCCTGCCATGGATCTGCTGATCCAGTATGACTGGCCTGGTAATGTCCGTGAACTCAAGAACTGCATAGAAAGGGCCGCACTCATGTGCAACGAAGATGTGATCAGGACATACCATCTGCCGCCCACCCTGCAAACAGCTGAAAGCACAGCCACAGATAATGAATTGCCCTTTGTGGATACAGTATCCAAATTTGAACAGGAATTGATCATTGATACCCTGAAAAAAACGAACGGCAATATGCTCAAAGCTGCCAGAGACCTCCGGGTCAGTTACCGGATCATCAATTACAAGGTAAAAAAATACAATATCAACCCCAAGAGATACGTTACCAAGTAAGAACCGGAATGAACGTAAGTCAGTTCATTCTTTCAAATCACTAAAATTGGCCAGAAGCTGATCCCCTGTTTTCAGAAATTATAATATCCATAATGACATGGAGCAGATAATTATCCCGGAAGGTCTATTCCTGCTTTTTCTTATGGTAAAAAAGAATATTTTCCCAAAGGATAAGAGCAAGCCCTCAAGGGTTGCTAACTTATATACGCGGCAAGTTGTTTCTTGAGCAATTCTGCCGCTGGAGCAGCCTGTTCAAATATTTCCCTGGACCGGTAAAAATGAAGCAGGCGTATATCTTTGATTTCAGGCTTGATATAAATATCGGGATTCTGATGCTTCAATTTCTGTTGAATAATGGCCTGCTGCATAATCTCGAATGTATTAAAGATTAAATCAGTAAAACCAGGTTTGTCAGCCTCATTGATGGTTTTGGCACCTGAAACATCAATGGCCACGACAATATCGCATTTTCCTTCCAGCAAATCGTAAGGCAAAGGATTGACCGTCCCTCCATCAACCAGCAGCCTGCCTTCATGGGTGACAGGCGCGAACAATCCAGGAACTGCCATGCTTGCCTTAATCGCCGGAATAATTTCACCTGTTTCAAAGACCACCTGCTCTCGTTTCCAGTAGTCCGCGGCCACCACCTTAAAGGCGATAGGCAGATCCTCAAATGTAGAAAAACTAATCTTCTGCTTCAAGAAATTTAGAAAGCCCTGACTGTCCACAAGTCCGCCGGAATCAAGATCGAATTTCAACAGATCCAGGATCTTGAGTCCAGAATGTCCATGAATCAGGGCTTTTAAACTCTCCATGTCGGAGCCTGAAAAATCACTGACAATATCCCTGATCTCCATTCCGGAAAGACCAGAGGCGTACAACGCGCCAATAATGGAACCTATGCTGGAGCCCGCAATGATGGCGGGTTTTATTTTCAACTGGTCAAAGACCTCCAACATGGGGATATGAGCCAGACCGCTTGCTCCTCCGGAACCCAGGGCCAGGCCAATAACAGGGGCTTCGTTACCCCCGGGTGATGCCATTATGTTTGATGAATTCAAGGGTCCAAGAGCCAGGCCGGCAATGACGGCTGAGATGGAACCCAGAAAAAATCTTCTGGAGCAAAGCATTTCAGAATTATTCTTGTTGTTTTTCAACTTTTCCCGTCTCCACGAGGTAACCAACCACCCTGGCTGTTTCGGCCGCGGCCATGGTATTGCCAAGACTTACAGCCACTGAGCAGGACTTAATAATCTCCCCGGTGGAAGCGCCAGGTTCAACCTTTTAAGGCCTGATGGTCATCACCGGAACAGGAGCTGTTTTAACAACCCTGTCAGCCACAGAGCCGAATAAAACCCTGCTGATGCCCCTGTGACCGTGAGTACCAATGACAATAAGGTCAATATTTTCATCGCTGGCGAATTTAACAATCTGCTCCGGGGCAAATCCCCTTAAAACCTTGCCGGTTACGCTGATATTGCTGAAGTTTTCCTGTATAAACAATTCTATTTGTTTTTCTGCCTGCAAAGCAATCTCATCCACAATTTTTTCAAGTCTATCAACTGGCGTGGACGGGACATGGTATGCAACATACTCAGAAAGACCCGGGGTGGCATATACAACCCGCACTGAAGCGTTAAAGGACCTGGCTAAAAGCTGAGTATAAGATGCGACCTTTGGGCTGACTTCTGAAAAATCAACCGCGCACATGATGTTGTTGATGCTGATCATAAGGCCTCCTCTGGCTGGATTAAGAAGGTTTTACATAAATAATCGCCAATCTTTATTTTTGGTTTTGTCGCGCTGATTCTCAAACACGCTTTGGTGAAATTCCTTGAGTTACTGCTGCATGGCCTGGGTGCGTCTGATTAGTCAATGCGTTGACCCAGGTCCGACCACTTAACACTGACCCTGTAAATTGATGCCCACAAGCTCTCCAAACTCCCCGCATCCAACCTGAGTTGCTCCCTGAATCTGAGAAGCCAGGTCAACAGTGACTTTTTTGCTTTGAATAACCTTTTCCACGGCCTGGTGTATCAGCCTGGCCGCCTTTTCCCATCCCGCGTGCTCCAGAAGCATTGCTCCAGACAGAATAAGACTTCCGGGATTGGCCATATCCTTGCCGGCTATGGTGGGTGCTGTACCGTGAGTGGGCTCAAAAAAAGCCAGGTCATCGCTCATGTTTACGCCCGGGGCCAGGCCGAGTCCGCCAACCTGAGCGGCCAGGGCGTCGGACAGATAATCGCCGTTAAGATTCGTCGTGGCGATAACGCTGTATTGATCAGGCCTTATCAGCACCTCCTGAAACATGGCATCAGCGATGCGGTCTTTGATTACTACTTTGCTTCCGCTGCCTGCCTGATCCTCAGCAATGGTGGAGGCGGCGAATTCATCTTTTGCCAGTTCATAACCCCATGTCCTGAAGGCCCCCTCGGTGAACTTCATGATATTGCCCTTATGGACCAGGGTCACGCTGGTTCTGTTCTGATCTACTGCATACTGGACAGCCTTTCTGACCAGTCTTTTACAGCCCTTTTCGGTCACCGGCTTAAGGCCAATGGCCGCGTTTTCTGCGACATCAACCATCAACTCATCCCGTAAAAAAGCAATCAGTCTTCTGGCTTCAGGGGAGTTTGCCGACCATTCAATGCCCGCGTAAACATCCTCGGTATTTTCCCTGAAAACCACCATGTCCACCAGATCGGGCCTTTTAAGGGGAGACTCTATACCCTGAAAATATCTGACTGGCCTGATGCAGGCGTAAAGATCAAGGGTCTGTCTCAGGGTGACATTAAGGCTTCTGAAGCCTCCGCTCACCGGCGTGGCCAGAGGACCTTTAATGGCCAGAGAAGCCCTGCTCAGAGTATCAAGGGTGAACTGGGGAAGATACCGCCCAGTCTCATTAAACGCCTTTTCACCGGCCAAAAGCTCTATCCATTCCAGTTCTTTCTCCCCGGCATAGGCAATTTCCAGGGCTTTTTCCAGTACAGGTCTGGCTGCCTTCCAGACCTCGGGGCCTATTCCGTCTCCTTCAATATAGTAAACAGTTTTACGCACGATTAATTTTCTCCTTAAGTTTGAATAAATATATCCTTTCTGGATCTGTGCAGCAGATACATGTCCGCCAGTACCAGCATGAACATGGCCTCCAGAACCGGAACTATTCTGGGAATGGCGCTGATGTCGTGTCTTCCGCCAATGCTGATTTCCGTTTCAAGGCCCTTATTGGTAATGGTCTTCTGGGTTTTGGCTATGGATGGAATAGGCTTGATGGCGGCCCTGGCAATCAGGGGCTGACCTGTTGAAATGCCGGCCAGAATGCCTCCCGCGTTATTGGACGTGAATCCTTGTCTGGCCAGAGCGTCATTGTTCCGGCTGCCTGTAAGCCTTGCCGCTTCAAAGCCGCGGCCGATTTCCACACCTTTGACCGCTCCAACCCCCATAAGGGCGTAAGCAAGCCTTGCGTCAAGCTTGTCAAAAACAGGTTCGCCCAGTCCAGCAGGAACATTGTAAGCCACAACCTCTACAACCCCACCAAGGGAGTCACCGTCTTTTTTACATTCTTTTACAAGTCTCTCCCAGATGGGAACGATTTCAGGGTCAGGACAGGCAAAAGCATTATTAAAAACTTCCTGTCTTGATCTGAAATCCGCCCGGATACCTCCAAGTTCTATGGTATAGGCCAGAACATCAACGCCCGCGGATTGCAGAAAAACCTTGGCAATGGCCCCGGCAGCCACTCTGGAAACCGTTTCCCGGCCCGAGGACCTGCCCCCACCCCGGTAATCCCTGAAACCATACTTGGCGTCATAGGTCATGTCGCCATGCCCTGGTCTGTAAATATCCCTGATTTGGGAATAGTCCCGGGAGCGCTGATCTTCATTGGCAATATATAAGCCTATGGCAGTGCCAGTGGTCCTGCCGTCAAAAACTCCTGAAAGAATTTTAACCCTGTCCGATTCTTTTCTTTTGGTGGATGTCGGACCCTGACCAGGCTTGCGCCTGTCCAGTTCCTTCTGAATGATATCCTCTGACAAAGATATTCCGGCTGGACAACCCTCAACAACCCCGCCCAGACCTGGTCCATGGGATTCTCCAAAGGTTGTCACTCTGAAGACTCGGCCAAATGAATCTCCACTCATCTCTTGTTTTCCTCCGGGGAAAAATATCCAGTTCCGTTAACCCTTACCACATTACCAGCCTGCCACAGATCTAGGGTTTTCGCCATATTAAACATGATGATATTTCAGGTTTGCAAGTACAGAACAAAAAATTTATGTTAACGTGAAAGTTCAAAGCTCAATATTCAACGTTCAAGAATTAAAGTCAATAAAACAAACGCTGTTGCACGGCAACCTTTAACGGTTTGTTGAAAAGTTCTTTTTTAATGACCTGTTAACCTGAAACCTCAATGCAGGTGATACATTTTGAAAAAATACACTTTGGAACTCATAGTTTTCTGTTCAGGCGCTGTGGTTATGATTCTCGAACTTGTGGGAGCCAGGATTATGGCCCCATACCTCGGAACATCAATCATTGTCTGGACAGGTCTTATCGGAATCGTTCTGGCAAGCCTGAGCCTTGGATACTACTTCGGGGGCAGATATGCGGACCAGGGACCAACCATGGGCCGACTTTCAATAATCATACTGGGTTCCGGCTTTTTAATCGCCCTTTGTGTTGCCATACAAAATCCAGTACTGACCTTTCTTTCTCAGGGTCAGACCGGGATTTATCTCAACGTTGTTCTGGCCACAACCATCCTTTTCGGTCCTCCAAGCCTGGGTCTGGGCATGATCACCCCTTACGCCATAAAAATGAGGATCAAAAACCTTGAAACATCAGGAACCGCTGTAGGTCGAATGTATGCCCTGTCCACCATAGGCAGCATCCTGGGAACCTTCCTCTCCGGATTTGTTCTGGTGGCATTTTTCGCAAGCACCAGCATTCTGTTTTTCCTGGCCATCATTATGGGACTTCTTTCCCTTATGGCAGCTGTCAGGCCTGGAGTACCGGCAAAAATCTCGCTGATCGTGCTGGGCTTTTTGGGCATAGCCGCTGTCAGTTCATGGAGAAGCTTCTCTGAACAGCACGGTTTCTATGATATTGATTCCAGGTATAACCGAATTCAGGTTTATCAGGGACACGACCAGGACACGGGACGCATGATCAGGGTGGTCAGCACCAGTCCTGCCAGATATCAATCAGCCATGTTTGTTGACGACCCAACCGAACTGGTTCTTGAATACACCAAATACTTCAGACTGATCAAACATTTCAACCCTGATATTGAAAAAGCCCTGATGCTCGGAGGAGGGGCCTACTCCTATCCCAGACATTTTCTCAAGGTCCTGCCCCATGCCGGAATTGATGTGGTGGAAATAGATCCCATATTTACCAGGCTGGCCAGGGAACATTTTTTCCTGGAACATGACCACAGACTGAACATCATCCATATGGACGCCAGAACTTATCTGAACAACTGCGACATGAAATACGACGCCCTGATTGCCGACGTGTTCAGCGGATCATATTACATACCCTTTCAGATGACCACAGTTGAAGCGGTAAGGAGAATGCATGGTATTCTCAATGATAACGGTGTAGTGGTGATGAATATTATTTCTTCGGTCAAGGGTTTGAACAGCCGGTTTTTCCAGGCCCAGTTCAAAACATTTCAGGAAGTTTTTCCCCAGGTGTTCGCCTTCCTGGTGGACGGACATGCAGACCCTGAAAAAAGCCAGAATATCGTTATTGCCGCCTCCAAGTCTGAATCTGCAGTAGCCATGAAAAATAACCACCCAGAGCTGAACAGTATGCTTCAAAACCTGTGGACGGGTGATTTTGAACATGACCTTCCAGTACTTACTGACAATTATGCCCCGGTTGACAGATATCTTATCCCGGTTATTAACTGATAAACCTGCGCAGGATGAATGGTTCAATATCCGGAAAAACTCTTTCCTGATAAGAACCAGCCCTTGTTTACCAATAATTTATTAAAACGATTCATATTGCTTAAAACTAATCATGACTCTTGAACAAATTTTTTATTCCCTGATTATCATCGGCATCCTTCTTTTGGCCGGAAAAATTATCCGCCGCAAGTACAGAATATTTCAGAAGCTTTTTATCCCTGCCTCCATTATAGCAGGATTTCTGGGGCTGCTTCTGGGCGGGCAGGTTCTGGGAAATATTGCGGGCATGTTCATTAAGGAAGAGCATTGGATTAAACACGGCCTTTTCCCTGAACAGATCCTGCAGGTCTGGTCAGGCCTTCCAGGTCTTTTGATCAGTGCTGTTTTCGCGGCGCTTTTCATCGGCAAAACCATCCCTTCAATAAAAACTATCTGGCACAAGGCAGGGCCCATGGTCGCCCACGGTCAGACCCTGGCCTGGGGGCAATACGTGCTGGGCATTTCGCTGGCTTTGCTCCTTTTTTCCCCGGTCTGGAATCTCAGTCCACTGTCCGGCGCTCTCATAGAGATCAGCTTTGAAGGCGGGCACGGCACTGCCGCTGGACTGGCCGATACTTTCAGGGAGCTGGGTTTTGCCGACGGTGCCGACCTTGCCCTGGCCCTGGCCACAGTTGGAGTGGTCATGGGCACGTTGCTGGGCATTGTGCTTATAAACTGGGGTGTTCGCTCAGGTCGAATTGATCCTCCCGGCAAAACAAGCCATGAAGACATGGAAGAAATGGCTGAACATGATGAACGCGAAATTCAGTCCCAGGATACAGACAAATTCAGTGCCATGACTGAACCCTTATCTCTGCATCTGGCCCTTATCGGCCTGGCCATTGGCCTTGGCTGGGTTATGCATCAGGGACTGATGTTTGTGGAAAATCTGGCCTTGGGAGACAGGGAGTTTGAACTAATGCGTCATGTTCCCCTCTTTCCCCTGGCCATGATCGGCGGGGTGCTGCTTCAGATATTTCTGGATCAAGTGGATTATTCAAAGTACATTGAGCGCAAACTAATCAACCGCGTTTCAGGCGCGGCCCTGGATATACTTATTGTGGCCGCTCTGGCCACCCTTTCCCTCAAGGCCATAGGCCAGAACATCATTCCCTTTACAATCCTGGCTGCGGCTGGAATAGCCTGGAATTTAATGGGGTTTCTTGTCCTGGCTCCCATCATGTTTCCAAAAGACTGGTTTGCCAGAGGCATTGGCAATTTTGGTCAATGCATGGGCATGACCGTGATCGGGCTTCTGCTCATGCGCATAGTTGATCCTGACAACAGGACCGGGGCCATGGAAAGCTTCGGCTACAAACAGTTGCTTTTTGAGCCGGTTGTTGGAGGCGGTCTTTTCACGGCTGCTTCCCTGCCCCTCATTTACCAGTTTGGACCTTTTCCAGTGCTCATCTTTGTTTCTGTCATGACCCTTGGCTGGCTGATATTCGGACTGGTTTATTTCCGACCCGGAAAAAATGAAGGCGAAAGAGACAATTAAAGGCCTAGGGGATCATAAATGTTCATATTCTCAAATCTAACCTTACCCGTGCTTCAAAAATCCAGAGCATTTGTAAAGCCAATTGACAAAAAATGAAGATTGCTGAATTCCCCAATAAAAGTTCCAGGACCTAAAAGCTGAACCCGGGGGGAAGGTCGCCTGGATCATCAGGATCAAAAAGATGGTCAGGAGGCTTTCTTTCCCTGTCCGGATCAGCATCAAGCTCAAGCCCGATGGCCCTCCCCTTTTCAATGTAGGACCCCCTGTTCATTCTCAATGCCTCCGTTGGACTCACCACTATGGCTGAACTTCCCTGCACAGGGCAGTGATATTCACAGGCCCCGCATCCGCTGCATTTATGAGAATCAATAAAGGGAACCGGAGCAGATATGTCCGGCACACGTTTGAGTTCTATAGCCGCGTACGGACAGACTTCAAAGCACACCAGACATTCTCTTTGCCATTCCCAGGCCAGGCACTTGTGTTTAACTACATGGGAAGTGCCTATCTTGGCCCACATTTTTTCCGCCAGAGTGAGGGACCTCAGGGCTTCTGTGGGACAAACCCGGCCGCAGACATTGCACAGGGGATCACATGGGCCTCTCCGGGGAAAAACCTTTGGACTGAACATACCGCCAAGACCAGCCTCAAACCAGGTCGGCTGCAGGGTATTGGTGGGACATGATTTCATGCACAATCCGCAACCAATGCACCTGGCCTGAAAATCCTCTTCCAATAGAGCTCCGGGTGGCCTGATGAGAGTTTCCGGTATGATATTCCCGGGCACAAAATCACTTTTTACCCTGTCAATACCGGTATGAACCAGGATGGCCGCTCCAGCACCGCTCAAAGCTGAGGCTATAAGCTCTCTGCGGGCAGGAATGAACTCAACGGTTTTTGCAGTACTCCCCGCATGAGCCAGCCCGAATGATACTGCCTTTTCCGGACAAACCCGAACGCAGTTCTCACAAACAACGCATTCCTGATGAAAAGTCTTCACTGGATCATCATCAATGGCTTGCATTGGACATTGTTTTTGACAAATGCCGCAGTCTGTACAATCTGTAGATACTTTTCTGCGTATCAGAGGATACTTTCCTGTCAGAGCCATAAGGGCTCCAGAAGGGCAAAGATACCTGCACCAGAATCTGGGTGAGTAATAAACCAGTGCAAAGACAGCAATGAAGAAAAATGCGATAAACCATTGAGTTGCAAACCGGTAAGACTGGAGCTCCGCATAGGCCATTGATTCAAGCCCCAGCATCAGGTTTAAGGGCAGAAATAAATCAAGAACAGTATCTCCAACCAGGACAAGAGCCGGATATAATACCAGGCCGTAAAGCCTGGTGATCAGAGACAGAGGCGAAGCCAGAAAAACTGAAGAAACGCCAAGCATGGCCGTACCCAGGATAAAAATCAGAATAAAGTATTTTATTTTCCTGAATCTTGAGTTTTGTTCAGAAGTTAACCCTTGTACATTTCTTTTGCCCGGTCTGAAAACCCTGTCTGAAAGATCAATGGTAATCCCCATGGGGCAGATATAAGCGCAGAAAAACCTGCCCAGAATCAGGGTCAGTCCAAGTATGGCCAAACCCGGAACAAGGGCCCAGACCCACTCCCTGGTACTGATAAAAGTCCCCAGAAAAACCAATGGATCAAGTCTCTGAAAAAAATCAACCGGAATCCACTCCACAAGTGGAAACGCTGCAAGCCATAGCAGAAAAAGGAAAAAACAAAGGTTTATGGTCTGAACTATGGTCCTGAAATTCATCAGGCTGCAACCGTTTTGACAATAAGGTTTTCCAGGTCCATTCTGCCGAGGCCCCTTTCATGGGCCTCAAGCACGTGAGCCACATTCCTGGGCATGATGTCCCGTCCATACCAGGGAAACATGTCAATGGTCATGGCGTCGGCCGCTACCATGTCAGCAGAGGCAATTACCCTGTCCGCCTTGATGATCTCTCCGGGACCAAAGGGTCCATGGCTGGCCAGAACCCTTGTGGCATCGATAACTGCAAGATCAGCCTTCAAAAAAGTACAGAGATCAACAATAGCTGAGCTAAGATTGAACCTGCGATGCATGATGCCTCTGTCCCTGATCAACCCCATCATTCCCTTCATGGACAGACTCACTCCTGTGGCTGAATGAGACTTGGCCACAGGCGAGGCAATTAGAACGTCGGCTTCAAGTACATCACGCATGACATCAGTTTCCTTAAAGCTTTGACCCTGGTCAAGACTGACCTTATCAAAAAAACGCCTGGAGCTCATGGTGCGCACGGATGTTCGAGGAACATTTCTGCATGCTTCCTCAATGCCTGATCGCTCAATGCAAAGTTCGGCTCCCTGCAGGGGGTTGTCCAGGACCATTACTGATGATGCTCCGGCGTCAATACACATCTCAGACAGAGTCCGGATCACATCCGGATGTGTATTGGTGGCCCTTTCCGGAGGATGTGCAAAACTCATGTTGGGCTTTATCACCACCTTTTGCCCGGATTTCACAAAAGCTTCCATGCCTCCCAAAATTTCAACTGCAGCCCTTGTGGCTTCAACAGGCCCTCCCTTGGCAACGGCGATATAAGGCACCTGGCTGGAAAAAGTCTCCCTGGGAAAGATTATGCCAGCCTTTGCCGCTGCAGCAGCGAAAATGGCTGCCTGGCCCTGCTTCTTTAAAAAATCTCTGCGGCTTATGGAACAGGATTTACTGTAAATATTACTTGAAATATCTTTACTTTTCTTCATAATTGCACCTTCCTGAAAAATGATTTTAAACCTTTTTTAACGTTTATAATGCTTTTTTCCGGTCAGGACAACTTTTTTCAATTATCACTTATTTTTGGTTTGTTACGTGTCTCTGACTGACACGCATTAAGGGCACCATCTATAGGGCGCTAAACCAGGACACGGAGAATGGAATACATACTGATATGCTTTGCAGCAATGGCTGCCTCAGGTCTGACTCTTTTTTCTGGATTCGGTCTTGGGACTCTTCTACTGCCTGCTTTTGCAATTTTTTTCCCGGTTCAGGCTGCAGTAGCCATGACTGCTGTTGTTCACCTGGCTAATAATGTTTTTAAACTGGGTCTAATGGGCAGCAAAGCAAACCTGCGAACTGTAATGGCCTTTGGACTGCCTGCCGTTTTTACCAGCTTTGCAGGGGCACTGCTTTTGATCAGACTGGCAGACATGCCGCCAATAATAGCATATACCATGTTTGAAAAAGAATTCAGCGTCTATCCCATTAAACTGGTCATAGGACTGCTCATGGCCGGGTTCGCATTACTTGAACTCATGACGCCCATGAAAAAATTATCTTTTAACCCCAGGTATCTTCCCCTGGGAGGACTGTTGAGTGGATTTTTTGGAGGTCTTTCCGGTCATCAGGGGGCATTTCGCAGCGCGTTTCTTATCAAGTCCGGCCTTAGCAAAGAGGCCTTTGTGGGAACAGGGGTTGTAATAGCTGTTATGGTGGATGTTTCCAGAATCACTGCCTACTCAGGACTTCTGTGGAGCCCTGAGATCCGGGAAAACATGAACCTGATCATATTCGCAACTCTTGCCGCCTTTATTGGGGCAGTTCTGGGCAGAATGATGCTGAAAAAAATTACTCTGAGATCAGTTCAGGTTATTGTTGGCAGTCTGCTTTTTTTCATAGCCATGGGACTTGTCAGTGGGGCCTTGTAATACTGAAGCTTAACTGAAATTTTGATAAATATTCCCAGACATTGCTCTGCTCAATTATGAAACTTCTTATCCTGACACAGTCTTTTTGCCGGCTGCAAAAAGATTTCCTCAATATTAGAGGTTTAAAAAAGCTATCCACAGAACTTACTGGTTAGGTGAAAATATTATTTGAATTGACCCAAATTATTTGCTGATTCCATTTCTTCCTCACTGGGACAGACTGAATCCCTGAGATCAAGCAGAGTAATGCCCTTAAGTTTGATCCAGATAATCTGATTGATTTCATTCCAGACTTTTCTGGTCTTACAGCTTAAATGTTTTTCACAGGCCTCTGGCTCGTCAAGACATGGGCAGAGCTCAACCTTTCCCTGAACCGCTTCTAGGATGTCCGCGAGAGTAATCTTTTCAGGAGGAAGAGAAAGAACATATCCCCCTCCAGGTCCTCTGAGTCCATCCACTAGACCTCCTTTTCGCAGCAGCCTTACAATTTTTTCCAGATATTTTTCTGAAATACCCTGTCGTTTGGCAATGGTCCTAATTCGAACAGGACCTTTTCCCCCCTGCTCTGCCATGTCCAGCATAAGTCTTGTCCCATATCGAATTGTGGTAGATAATTTCATAATAACTCCGGTTTTTATTATTTATCATAAAACTATACCAATAAAGTATTCTTTGGTATATTAGGATTCAATCGTTGTCCAGCAGGTTTTTTAATGCTGATGGATTATCAGTTAAAAGTGTCCGTCTGTCATCTTTTTTTACAAGTCAATTTAGACTGACCGTCAGATATTTCCAGGTCAGCATGTTCCTCAAACCAATGACAATTTAAATCACAGTTATTCCATGATGTTATCACGAACTTTACCTGAACTGAGCGATTTTTTCAAATAATCTTAAATTTTTTATCATAACTAAATTTTTTTTGCAAAAAATATCATAAAGATCGTTTCTTGCTTTTTGTCTGGTATATATTTATATTATAAAGTTCAACTCAAGTAAAAGGAAAAAATAATGTCCGATAGAAAGCCTCATATTTCATTACCCGCAGAAAAACTTATCCGGCGGGTCCTGGACATGAGCCCTGAAAATTTCAAATCATGGCCAGAATCGGTTCGCAACCTGGCTTTGAGCCTGGCTGGAGAATTGTTTATAATCCGCTATAACCCCTTTATCAATCCAGACCTGATTCAGAAAAGTGTCTGGTCCAGGCTGAACGCTGAAAGATCCGCCCTTTCTCCTCAATACTTCCAGGACATTTCCTCCAGTCTTGAAAAGTACTGGCAGGCATTTCAGGATGATCAGGAATTCAAGGGACAGGTAATAAAAAATTTATGCAGACATCTGCCCCGGGAAAATATTGTCACCACTCCAAATACCATTATAGAGTGCTCTACTGATGCTACTGACTTGCGCATGGAACTGCCCATGATGGTTCTGTTCCCTGAAAGCACTCCTCAGATTCAAGCCATTGTCAAACTGGCCAATGAAATGGGCTTTGCCATTGTTCCCAGGGGAGGAGGATCCGGTCTCACCGGCGGGGCAATACCAGCCATAAGACGCTGCGTGATCCTGAGCATGAGCAGGATGAAAAAAATTCTTGGCATAGACAGGAAAAACCTCTTGCTTTGTTCCCAATCAGGGGTAATCACCCTTGACGCCATCAAGGCTGCAGCCAAAGAAAAACTCTTGTTCACCGTTGATCCTGCTTCAAAGGCTGCTTCTTCACTGGGTGGAAATGTGTCTGAAAATGCGGGGGGTCCATTCGCCTTTGAATACGGTACAACCATTGACAACATTTACAGCTATAAAATGGTTATGGCCAATGGAGAAATCATTGAAGTCAGGCGAGTCAATCATCCCGGTCACAAGATACTCATGGATGAAGACGTTGAATTTGAAATACTTGACCATAAGGGCAACCCAAAGGAAAGGATCGTCCTTGGCGGCATGGATATTAGGACTCCCGGACTGGGCAAGGACGTGACCAATAAATATCTGGGCGGCTTGCCAGGCATCCAGAAAGAGGGAGTAGACGGGGTAATCACTGAGGCCTGCTTTACCCTTTACCCAATGATGGCCATGTCCAGAGTGCTCTGCCTGGAATTTTACGGCCATTCCATGCACAACGCAATGCTGGTTATCAAGGATATTGTAGGGCTTCGCGATGAAATAAGAAAGTCGGGTGATCTGGTCAAAATATCCGCTCTGGAAGAGTTTGGTGCAAAGTATGTTCAGGCCATAGAGTACCGCAAGAAATCAGAACAATACGAAGGCGAACCTATTTCAGTACTTATAGTGCAGCTTGACTCCAATGACGGGCAGGCCTTGAATCAGTCCGTTGAAAGGATAGTCGATATTGTGTCCCCCTACGACCAGGTGGACGTGTTTGTTGCCAGGGACGATAAAGAGGCGGAACTGTTCTGGGAGGACCGACATAAGCTTTCAGCCATTACCAGAAGAACAAGCGGTTTTAAAATCAATGAGGATATTGTTATACCCCTGGATGTAATTCCGCAGTTCTCTGATTTCATTGAAAACCTCAACCTTTACTATCTGGCTCTTGCTTATCGCAAGGCTTTAAATAAAGTTCTTGATCTTGCTGGAATAGATATGGATGACGACTTCATCCATATGGAACTTGACGTGGCCATGGGCGTACTCAAAAATAAAATATCCAAGGATGACCTGCCCGAGGAAATTTTCCATGTTCAAATAGGTTTCTTTTTCCAGGATCTTAAGGGACGTTACCCTGAACTGAAGGAAAGCCTGGAAGAAATCCTGGATGAACTCAATAATACCAGAATAATCATAGCCAACCATATGCATGCGGGAGATGGGAATTGTCATGTAAATATCCCGGTAAACTCCAATGATCCGGAAATGATGAACCTGGCTGAAGAGGCCGCGGGCAAGGTTTTTGACAGAGTTCTCAAACTAAATGGACAGGTATCAGGTGAGCATGGAATAGGCATTACCAAAATCGAGTTTTTATCAGATGAAAAGATCTCGGCTTTAAAAGAATACAAGAAAAGGATCGATCCAAAAAATGTTTTTAATCCACAAAAACTCACCCAAAAGAATCTTCCGGTCAACCCATATACTTTTTCCTTCAACCAGCTCATTGAAGATTTAAGCAAGAGCAGCCTGGAGGAAAAAAATCGCCTTATCAGCCTTTTAAAGAGCATCCAGACATGTTCACGCTGCGGCAAGTGCAAGCAGACCTGTCCAATGTATCTGCCCCAGAAAGGACTTTTATTTCATCCAAGAAACAAGAATATTACCATGGGCGCTCTTATTGAAGCTTTATACTACACTCAGATCCTCCAGGGTGATCCGGATCAGGAAGTAATGGGCCATTTAAGAAGAATAATGGAACATTGTACTGCATGCGGAAAATGCACCCAGGCCTGCCCTGTGAAGATACATAACGCGGGAGCCGCTCTGGAAATGCGGTCCTATCTGGATATTAACAAGGCTTCAGGCCACCCGGTGAAAAACCGACTGCTGAAGTATTTAAGCAGGGATCCACAGACAATGATTCCCAGGGCGGCCAAAATAGCCGGCATTGGACAAAGGATACAGAACACCGCTCTGGGTGTTGTGCCATCCTTTTGGCGAAAAAAGATGTCCAGTCCTCTGTTCAGGGATAAGTCACCAGGCATAGGGTTCCGCAACCTGCCTGAAACTCTGCATCTGAACAGACACAATATATTTTCACCCAAAGAAAAAAGTTCGTCCCAAGCAGTGCTGTATTTCCCGGGCTGCGGAGCTGGTCTTTTCTACCGGGAAATTGGAATGGCTGCTCTCGCCCTTATCCTTGAGTCAGGCAAAAACGTGGTCCTGCCCTCAAAGCACCTTTGCTGCGGATATCCCTTGCTGGCCAGCGGCTGTGCCAAAAGCTTTGAAAAAATTCAGGCAGAAAACAAAAAAATCCTGCAACAACTCCTGGATTCCGCTCAAAATCAAGCAATTATACCGGAATACGTGCTGACTTCATGTGGCACCTGTCGAGAAGGGATAGGTGAATATCGCTTAAGATCTTCTAAGGATGAGCTGGGACGCATGGATGTTGTTCAGTACCTTCTGGAACTAATGCCCGCGGAACAAAATGTTGCCGGGGGGAAAATTATTTACCACCCATCCTGCCACGCGGAATGGACCGGGGTAAATCTGCTTAAGGCAGGCGAGATTTATGCTGAAAAACTCAAGGTATTCCTGGGGGTCGAAATTGAAATCAGCCCGGGCTGTTGCGGAGAATCCGGTCTGGGTGCCATGACTTCTCCGGAAATATATAACCTGATTCGGTCCAGAAAGCAGGAAATCCTTTCAGAACAACTGAAGGGATTTTCTCATGAATCTCCATTACTGGTTGGTTGCCCATCCTGTAAGATCGGCATATCCAGAAGCCTTCTGGAGTTAAAAAGCAGTCTTGAGGTCATGCATACACTGGAATATCTGGCCAGAATCAAGCTGGGTGAAAAATGGAAGAACGACCTTCTCAAGAGAATTGGCAAAGGTAAAAAGGAAGGCAATTTGCTGATTGTGCCTGCTTCAGATCATTGAAGGCATGGCCAGCTGGTTCTATAAAGGTATAACCCTGATGCAGAGTGCAGGATGTTCCAATAAATGCGCTACCTGGGCATAGATTTCGGAATAAAGCGAATGGGTCTTGCTGTCAGCGGCCCTTCGGGTAATCTGGCTTTTCCTTTAAAAACTATTGTCCGCACCTCCAGACAGGCCATGTTTAATGAACTTCTGAATATAATCCGTGAGGAAAAAATTGATGCCATTGTCCTGGGGATACCCCTGAGATCTGAAAAAGAAGCAAACCTGACCAGCAGGCAGGTGCTGAATTTTGGAAAAAGCCTGGAAAGACGCGTTGATCTTCCTGTTTATACTGTTAATGAGGCCTTAACATCCTTTGAGGCGAGAGATATAATGAAAAAACAGGGTGTCAGAGCTCATAAGGGCAAACATGGCCTGGATCAGCTGGCAGCCGTGATCATTCTTGAGGCTTTTTTGATTCAGAGAGGGAACTGATGAAAAAAGTGCTTTTAATCTTCTTTACCCTCATTTTGTTATTATTTATTGCTGGTACCGGTTATTTCTATCATATAGTGTCCAGCCCCAACAGCAAGGAAATCCAGGAAGTATCGGTCAGGATACATTCCGGACAAAACTTCAAAACTACTGCATCCCAGCTTTATTCCAAAGGTTTGGTCAAAAATGAAACCGTTTTTTACTTTCTGGGCAGAATTACTGGGCAGGCCAGGGAGATTAAAGCGGGTCAATTTAAAGTTGATTCTTCCTGGAATATGATCAGAATGCTTGAACATCTGACCACTGGCAGGGAGGACCTGTATATACTCCAGATCCCGGAAGGACTTGCCTGGTGGCAGGTCGCAGGGATACTGGAAGAGGAAGGTCTGGCTGATTATGATCAGTTTAAAGAGCTTATCCATGATCAGGATTTCCTGTCCCAACATTCTGTTTTCGCTCCAAACGCGGAAGGCTTTTTATATCCCGAGACTTATTTTCTCTCTCCCACAAGGGATGTGGGAGCAAAAAGATTAATATCCATAATGATCAGCCAGTTCTGGGATTCCACGAGTGACTTGTGGAAAGATATGGAATTTGATGAAATATACAGGATGGTCAAACTTGCTTCCCTTATTGAAAAAGAAACCGGAGTCAGGGCTGAAAGAAAAATCATTTCCGGTGTTTTTCATAACCGGATAAGGAAAAACATGCTCATGCAATGTGATCCAACAATAATTTACGGCCTGGGGCAGGAGTTTGAAGGCAGGCTCAGACGCTCTCATCTGGATGACCCTGATAACCCATATAATACCTACAGGCACCATGGACTGCCGCCAACCCCCATCTGTTCACCAGGCTTTGCTTCCATAAAAGCAGCGCTTTTCCCTGAGGATCACCACTATCTTTATTTTGTATCCAGAAATGATGGATCACACCACTTCAGCAAAAATTTGCAGGAACATAACCGGGCAGTTAATAAATATCAGCGGGGAAGATAGTTTTTTGGGGATAAGGAACAGGGGTCAACAGTAAGAAAAGTTCCCTGTTCCCACGGGATATTTGAGAAACGGGGAACCTAAAAGCATAACCCAACCTCAAACCTGGCAGGTTATCACTTTGATTAACAGATATAAAGCTCCCGCCGCGATCTAACCCAGAATTTTCTTGACCTTGCCCACCAGTTCAGACAGGTCAACGGATTTTACCACGTAATGATCTGCGGCTATAGACTTGAGGTCATGCTGAAAGCTGTCATACGCGGTACAGAGAATCACTGGAATGTTTTGATCCTGAGAGCGGATCTCCTGAAGGAGATCAAGGCCTGATTTATCATGGCCAAGCTTAATGTCCAGCACAATCAGGTCCGGCTTTTCCTTATCGAGAATGGGAACAATTTCATTGCTCCCGTCAGATGTGACAACATCATATCCAAGAGCTTCAAGCTCTTCCTGATAAAGCATTCTTATATGAAGTTCATCATCAACAACCATGATTTTTTTGCTCATAACTTCTCCTTGTGGAGTATGATCCGGCATATGTCCGTCTAATAATTAAAATAATAAACCATATGACAGCAAAGAGCAAGTACATGCAAATCATTATACAACCAGAAAACAGAACAAAAAATATTTCCAACGTTTCTACGGTAATGGGTCTCTTAAACAAATTAGGGCTTAAGGCAAGTCAAGCCCTTGTCATCCGGGAAAATCAACTCCTCACTCCTGACCGGCGAATTTATCAGGATGACCATATTATTGTCCGCCTGGTGGCTTCAAGAGGATGATATGAAATGTACCAGATGTAAAGAAACTGCTATTGTCTCCCTGCCCAGCCACAATGCCGGATTTTGCTCCCCCTGCTTTCTCTTGTTTTTTCAAAGACAGGTTCAGAAAGCCATCAAAGATAAGAGACTGTTTACCTTTGCAGACAGAATAATCATAGCTCTGAGTGGAGGCAAGGATTCTCTCGCCCTGGCCTGGCAGCTTCAAAAACTTGGATATGATATCGCAGGACTTCATATTGATCTGGCCATACCCCAGTCTTCGCCAATAGCCAGGGATCATGCTGAAAGATTCTGCACGTTCAATAATATAAAACTTTTTATTCTGGAGCTGGATAAACTCGGGCTTCCTATTCCTGAGATCAATAAAAAGATCAAAAGGCCAGTATGTTCCATATGCGGGAAGATCAAAAGGTATTATTTCAACAAGTTTGCCCTGGATAACAATTTTACCGTTCTGGCCACAGGACACAACCTGGATGATGAGGTTGCCAGACTTTTTTCAAATGTGTTCCGGTGGGACGAAGCCTATCTTGGAGACCAGGGGCCACTGCTTCCTGATGAAAATGGATTTGTGCGCAAGGTTAAACCCCTTTACAGGCTCAGTGAATTTGAAACTGCAAACCTTTGTTTTATCGCCGGGATAGATTACGGATTCTCACCCTGTCCATACAGCAAAGGAGCAAGTTTCACCTTTTACAAAACATTGTTTGATGAACTGGAGCATAAACAACCCGGCAGCAAGCTGAGCTTTTATAAGGGCTTTTTAAACAGAGGACAAAAAGCTTTTTCCGGATTGAACATGAACAGGGGGGTAAAGCCCTCTCCCTGTGTAAAATGCGGGTATCCAACTTCAAAAGAAACCTGCGGAGTCTGCAGAATCAGGCAGATGATGGAAAACGGTTGATAGTCAACCAATCTCCCTGACCACCAGTTCTCCCATTTCATTGCATCCCACCCGTATCATGCCGGGAGACATGATGTCTCCGGTCCGAAAATTCTGCGCCAGGACCTTTTGAACAGCTTCTTCAACAGCCCTTGCTTCTTTGTCCAGAGAAAAGGTATATTTGAACATCATGGCCACTGAAAGAATCGTGGCCAGAGGATTGGCCAGATCCCTGCCTGCAATGTCAGGGGCAGAACCATGAATGGGCTCATAAAGGTCCGGTTTTTTCTGACCCATGGAAGCCGATGGCAGCATCCCCAGTGACCCGGTAATAACCGCGGCCTCATCCGAAAGAATGTCCCCAAAAAGGTTGGAAGTAAGAATCACGTCAAACTGAGAAGGGTCCCGGACCAGCTGCATGGCTGCGTTATCAACGTAGAGATGATTCAGCTGGACATCAGGATAAACTTTTGCAGTATCTATGACCACTTCCCTCCATAATTGGGAAACATCCAGAACATTTGCCTTGTCCACTGAACAGACCCTGTAGGCTCTTTTACGGGCGGCCTCAAAAGCTACCTTTGCCACCCGCCTGATCTCATCCTCTGAATAAATCATCGTATTGAAGGCCACTCTCTGGCCGTTTCTGATTTCTTCACCCCTTGGTTCTCCAAAATAGATACCACTGGTCAACTCCCTGATAACCAGCAAATCGATCCCTTTATCAACGATGTCCGGTCTTAGAAGAGACGCGTCTTTAAGTTCAGGAAACAATATGGCGGGACGCAGGTTGGCGAAAAGATCAAACTCCTTTCTGATTCCGAGAAGCCCCTTTTCAGGACGAATAGACTTGTCTATCTCATCCCACTTTGGTCCTCCCACAGCACCAAGGAGAATTGCGTCCCTATTCCGACAGATTTCTATGGTATCCGTGGGCAGGGGACTTCCCTTTTCATCTATGGCTGCTCCACCTATAAGCCCGTAATCAATCTCAATCTCATGTCCGAAAACCTCAGTTATTCTTCCCAGGATCTTTTCCGCCTGGGCCATGATCTCCACTCCGATTCCATCTCCCGGCAACACGCATATTTTCATTTTCATGTTTTATTCCTTTCAATATAAAAAGCGCCTGATTCATGCGCAAATCTATGCAACCTTGCCCCTCACATAATTGACAAGACCGCCCTTAGACAGAATGTCCGCCATAAACTCAGGAACAGGGAGACTTTTGATTATATCGCCTGTTGTAAGGTTTTTGATTTCACCGGTGCTGGCGTCAACCTCCAGCTGGTCACCATCACTTATCTTTCCAGTGTCATCCCCTATCTCCAGAAGCACCAGTCCCATATTAAAGCCATTGCGATAAAAAATCCTTGCAAAACTGTGGGCAATGACCGCGGGCATTCCTGATCCAATAATAGCTATTGGCGCATGTTCTCTGGAAGAACCGCAGCCAAAGTTCTTTCCCCCCACCAGTATGTCTCCATTATTGATTCTGCTGGCCCATCCCTGCTCAAGGCCTTCAAAACATTTTTTCCCAAGCTCCACAGGATCAGAAGTCACCAGGAACCTGGCGGGAATAATGGCGTCTGTATCTATATGGTCTCCGACTTTATGAGCTTTTCCCGTGTATTTCATAATATCTCCGGTTAGTTGTTGTTTTTACACCTTGCCGGGATGAATTATTTCCCCTGCAATAGCCGTGGCCGCGGCCACCATTGGCGATCCAAGATAAACTTCGCTGTCAAGACTGCCCATTCGTCCCTTGAAGTTACGATTGGTAGTGGCAAGGCATCTTTCTCCAGAGGCCAGGATGCCCATATGTCCGCCCAGACAAGGTCCACATGTAGGGGGGCCGACTATTGCGCCGGCTTTTATGAAAATATTGATCAAACCCTCTTCCAGGGCCTGCTCAAATATTTTGGGGGTGGCAGGCAGCACGATGAATCGCACATCCCTGTTTACTTTACGACCCTTTAGAATCTCGGCGGCCTGTCGAAGATCTGTTATCCGTCCGTTGGTGCATGAACCAAGAACAACCTGGTCCACCTTTACCCGTTCCAGTTCATCAACCGCCTTCACGTTGTCCGGCAGATGGGGGCAGGCAACCTGCGGACTCATTCCAGTGACATCAATTTTTACTTCACGGCAGTATAATGCTCCATCATCTGAAAAAATCTTTTCAGGGTTTTCAAACCCCTTTTCGAGGCAATAAGCCACGGTTTTGTCATCAGCAGGAAACAATCCAGCTTTCCCTCCCGCTTCAATGGCCATATTGGCCATGGTCATCCTGCCCTCAATTTCCATTTCATCAACTATTGAGCCAGTAAATTCAAGCGCCCGGTAAAGAGCCCCATCCACTCCGATTATACCAATTAGATATAAAATGAGGTCCTTGGGTGTAGTATATTTATCCAGATTGCCAATAATATTGACCTTTATAGTTTCTGGAACCTTGAACCATGTCTCTCCAAGGGCCATTGCAGCGGCGATATCAGTACTGCCCATGCCGGTGGCAAAGGCCCCCAGTCCGCCATAAGTGCAGGTATGGCTGTCCGCGCCCACAACAATATCTCCAGGTCCAACCATGCCCAGTTCAGGCAACAGGGCGTGTTCCACGCCAACATTTCCTCCTTCATAATAATGCACTATGCCCATTTCCCTGGCAAATTCCCGGACCTTTTTGACCTGTTCCGCGGAATCAATATCCTTGTTGGGAGTAAAATGGTCGCACACCAGAGCCACCTTTTGTCTGTCAAAAACCTTTCCGGCACCCATTTTCCTGAAGGAATCAATAGCCAGGGGAGCGGTAATGTCATTGGCCAGGACCATGCTTGTTTTACAGCAAACAATCTGTCCCGCAGTCCCGACTTCATCCAGGCTGTGTCTTTGCAGAATTTTCTGAGCTAATGTTTTTGCCAAAATGCTTGTCTCCTTATGGTAATCAGTAAAAAAAGTTATTGATAAGCCCATGAAAAGTCAAATGCCGGCTACTCAGCCTCAGGCGGGTTTCTATGCGCGGGCACAATCATTACAAAACGTTTATCCGCTTCATTCATAAGAGCTTCCACTTCCTGCGCCTCACCTGCCTGGAAGGTTGACCTGAGTCCGGATATGTAAGCGGAAAGAAGTTGGCTGATTTCAATCAGGCCATCTGAATCCACCTCCATGATGGCGACATCCGCGCCCACAGCCAGGCGGCGTTCAATGGATTTCAAAGTAAAATCAAATTCTGGATAAAGACACAGATAAATAACCCCACCAGTCATTCCTGAACAAATCCAGGGGCCGGGATCTCCAAGGACCACAGCCCTCCCTCCAGTCATGTATTCAAAAGCAAAGCCCTTCAAGTGAGACCTGGCAGCCAGATTGCCGTATTCATCGCCCACCCTGGATGTAATCCGGGCTCCAAAGACCGCGTCTGCCCCGGACATTCTGATGCAGGCCCTGGAATCAGCAAAATTCTGAACCATGAGCATTCCGGATATGGCTCCATATGCGAAACTCTTGCCAGTGGAGCCATCTATCCTTCTTCCCATCAGGTTGGCGCCTTTAAATATCGCGCATGTTCCACCGAAACTGCTTTTGCCTGTCCCATCCTGGGCTCCCCCATCCACAATAATTTCGATTCCTTGAATATTAAAGGCGCAAAGCCCGTTTCCAGGCACTGATGAATCAAGCCTCAGCCTGAAACCGCGTCCGCCAGAGTCTCCAAACCGGCGAACTACTGCCCCTGCCAGATAGGTTCCCATGGCCCGATCAACGCTTCTAACATATTGATCAGTATAGCGAACCTCTCTTGTTTCCTCATCAACAAACTCGTCCAGTGATATATCCGACACCAGTTTTGTCAGATAATTAAGTGGTTTTCTTGCCATACGCGTTGATCCGGCCGGCCCTGAAGTTCCGCATACAGATGGTGGAGCAAGAATTTCATCCAGAAAAACATCCTTGTGAAAGGAGATCTGTTTTAATAAATCGGTCCTTCCCACAGCATCCTTGATCCTGGTAATTCCAATCTCTGCCATGATGAAGCGAATCTCCTCTCCAATGCAGGTCAGCAGGCGGACAAGATTTCCAGTCTCAGCGGCGCTCTGAATCGGCTCAAAACCCTTAATCCCGCGTTTATCTGCCTCGCTCCTGGTTTTAACCTGGGTGGATATTCCACGGGGACATGTATCAAGGTGGCAGCGCTGACAACTGATACATCCAATTCCCATCAGGGCTGCTGTGCCCAATCCCACCCGGTCAGCCCCTAAAAGAATCATCTTCAGGACATCAGTCCCGCTTCTCATACCGCCATCACACCAGATTTCCATTCCAAAACGCAGGCCGGACTCCACCAGAGCCCTGTGGGCATGACTGACACCTATTTCCGCCGGCAGGCCTACGTATTTCTTGCTATGCTCCCTTGCCGCTCCTGTCCCTCCGTCAAATCCGGATATATTGACGATATCCGCACCAGCCTTGGCAACCCCCACGGCAATGGTGCCCACGCCACTTGTAACAGGAATCTTTACTGAAACACGGGCTATGGGATTTGCTGTCTTTAATTCAGTGATAATCTGGGCAAGGTCCTCAATTGAATAAATATCATGGTTATTTGAGGGTGAAATAAGGGCTATTCCCGGCTTGCAATGCCTGGCCATGGCAACCATTTCCGTAACTTTTTGTCCGGGAAGATGCCCTCCTTCACCAGGCTTGGCCCCTTGTCCAATCTTGATTTCCAGAAAATCAACTGAATTGAGAAAGGCCATGTGAACGCCAAAACGACCCGAAGCGATCTGCTGTCCCCGGTTATGCCTGTACTTCCCAAGCATGTCAGGAATTTCTCCACCTTCACCATTTATGCACAAAATATTCAAAATCCTGGCTGCTTCAGCATAGGTTCTAAAAGAGTTTTCTCCCTGAGATCCGAAACTCATGGCCGGAATGATCAAAGGCATGGAATGGGTGCCCGCGGAAATATCCACATCTCCCATAGCTACAGCCTGTGATCCCGGCAAAGGGCAAAAATCAAGGGCATGCCTGAAGGCAATGGGACTTTCCGTTTCAATGGACTTGATCTCCTGGGACATTTCCCTGAAGCCTGCGACTCCAGTGGCCGCTTTGCGCAACCCCCGGCCGACCCTGGTGTTTCTGGATGGAGTTTTCCACAACCCCGCCCCTTTTGACCCAGCCTTAACCAGACGTTTTTTCGCAGTTTCTTCCAGACCGGCAAAGGTCAGCCCTGCATTATGAGAACCACAGAAATTTGGACATCTGAAAATACTACTCAGTTCCTCGGACAAACCAATGGTAGAAAATATCCTTCCATATCCGCAAAGCTCATGTATGCCCATGGTGGACATGACCTTTTCCATGCCTTTCTGCAGAACATCCATGGTGGTGCGAATGACTGTTTCAGGAGGACGGGACTCTGAGGAATGCTCCCTGGCCATGCGCCAGATCATGTAGGGATTTATAGCGTCAGCCCCAAGTCCCAGCAGACACATGATATCATGCAGATTGCGCACAGCACCTGACCTGACTATTATGGAGCAGCGTCGCCTTAGACCATTTTCTTCCAGGTAGTTTGCAACAAAGGCTAATGACAATATTGGATCAATAAATACTTTTTCATTGGAAAAACTCAGGAAATCATCCAGAACAACGAGCACCGTGCCCTGCTCTATTGCTGCACACAACTCCAGACAAAGCTCAGCAAGCCTTTTTTCAAGACCGGTTTCTGGATCAAAGGTAGCGTCGAGCAGCCCCACTCTTCTCAGGTCGAGGCCCTGGGCTGTGAAAAAATTAAGCACATCGTCGATGGTTTGTGTGCCAAATTCCTCGGCCAGTCCTTTGAGGGCCGAAGGGCAGACCCGGTCATCCAGACACCCTCCAAGGAGAAGAGGAGTTCGCAGTTCAAGTCCAACGCAACGGGAAGACCGTCTGAACCGGGAATCAGGACGGTCTCCAAGTATACACCGAGTGGTAAAATGATCAGCTTCTCTTTCCCGGTCAATAGCTGGATTGGTCACCACAGCCACATTCTCTTTGAAATATTCAGAAATATTTGGCAACCCGTCTATATTGAAACAGGCCAGAGGTCCCTGATAGCCCATGGAGCCGATAACTGCGCTGCCCAATGTCGCGGTTTTTTTACGTATGTCCACGTCATACTTGAGCCACCCCAGAGCCGCCAGATAATTATCCCTGACCAGTTCTCCCGGAGACAATCGATTCCGGGCATTGTCCAGGATGCTTTCCAGGCGGATTTTTTCTCCTTTATGCTTGGGGATTTCTCGATAAAAAGCCTCAATCTGTTTCAGCAGGCCTTTACCGGTCTGTGCAAGCCTCACCAGTTGACGCTGATAGGACTGATAATCAAAGACCACGGCCCTTCTTCCCTGTACTGAAAGAATTGCGACTTTTTCTCCTGGAGCAAGAGGTTTTGGATCAGCAGCAGTATCTTCGAGATCAACTACTCCTTTTTCAGAAGACAGATAGTAATTATAGTCACTTTCTCCAATCCACAGAGGACGCAGTCCGAGGGCGTCCACGCTTCCTATGCATACGTCGCCGTGCCGGGCAATGATGGCCGCGGGTCCCTGAGCTGAAGGAGGAAAAAACCAGCGATAAAAGTCATAGACTTTCCGCAAGTCATCCGGATATTGACGCACTTCACTATGAACAGCCGGAAAAACCATGGCAAAGGCTTCCAATGGATCAAATCCATGCTTATTTATAAGACCTTCAACTACCCGGTTAAGATCCTGGGAGTCACTTCCTCCCGGCACCGGCTCTATTACAAGATTGCGGGAGGCACAGCGAAGGCGTTCAATGGGGTTTATTTCTCCGTTATGGGCCAGAAGGGAAAAAGGCTGAGCCCTTTCCACTGTAGGAAGGGTATTGGTTGAATATCGGCTGTGACCAAGACAGATCCTTGAACCTGCAAGAGGATCTCTGAGGTCGGGATAAACCCTCTGCAGAAGTTCAGGAACACCTCGCACTTTATACACCACGCTCTGCAGAGAAAGTGAAGCAATATGCAGCTCTGGCAGCTGAGACTCGATTTCCATTTGCGCGTTAAACAGCAGTTCCCCTGGAGAAATCCTTACATTCTGGCGGACAAGACCGGAAACCTGCCAGAAAAAAGGAGTTTCAGACCTGGCCATGGGCCCCAATTCTTCGTCATTGGTATTCTGTTTAAGATCCAGAACAATATCCAGACTGTGCTGATCAAATAACCGGTTTACTGTTTTAAAAATCTCCTGGGCGTTGGCCCTGAATGCATGCGGAAGGATAAAGTGACCCACGAAAAAACCGCTGGAATCAGCCAAATGTGGAGATAAGCCCGCGTCATGCAATCTTCGGCTCCAAAGTTCCCGGGGGATATCAATCATGATTCCGCAGCCGTCTCCCTCATCATTTATATCTCCTGAACGATGGGCCATTTTTTTCAGGGCTTCTATGGTCCGGATAATATTGGCATGAGTATCCTTGCCCCGCTTATCAATAAAGGCTATGATCGCACAGGCGTCATGCTCCTGAAATCTGGACCTGACTGAAATATCCAAACTAACCTCCGTTAAACTTTGGTTTTAAGACTGTGACCTTGATCGCTCCAAGGGCGAGACAATGAGGTGACCCGCAACGCTTTGACCAACTTTTCAAACCTGGAGTCAGCCGGTCTGAACCTTTAAGTCACAGTGTATTCGTAAACCATAAAAAAAACACATTTATTAATCAAAGTTTTTATTCAATCAGCACAAGATAAAAATACGCCGGAAGACTTTTACCAATTTCCTTGATCAAGCCACAAAAATTACGTAACAAGGTACTTATTCAGCACTGATTTTTATAAAAATCCAAATGATGCACTTTGAAAAAGTCTTGCGCTTTTACCTTGCAACTAACCCTAAAAACCAGATTACCATATAGCACAATGACCAGAACTGCAGCCAGAGTAATGATAATTGATGACGAAGATGACATTCGCCTGTCTCTTCGAGGAATTCTTGAGGACGAAGGTTATGATGTAGTGGACGCTGAAAGCGGAGAAAATGGTCTGGCAGCCATAAGTCGATCCGTTGATCTTGTCCTCCTGGACATCTGGCTGCCTGGCATGGACGGAATCCAGGTTCTCACCAGACTCCAGGACAAATTTCCCGACATACCGGTCATCATGATATCCGGTCACGGCAATATCCAGACCGCTGTCCAGGCCATTAAGAAAGGTGCCTTTGATTTCATAGAAAAACCCCTTTCCCTGGAAAAAGTTCTCATCACATCTCAAAAAGCCCTTGAGTTCTCCAAATTAAGAAGGGAAAACAGGAATCTCCGTTTGAGTACTAAGAGTCTGTCTGTTCGTGACATTTCCGGTAAATCCAAAGCCATAAATGAACTGAGACAGATAATTGAACAAGTGGCTCCTACCGAGGCTTGGGTCCTCATCACCGGGGAAAATGGAACAGGCAAGGAAATCGTCGCCCGCTCCATCCACCTCAGAAGCAAGAGAGCAGACCAGACCCTGGTGGCGGTCAATTGCGCGGCCATACCTGAAGAGCTCATCGAGTCCGAGCTCTTTGGTCATGAAAAGGGCTCATTCACCGGGGCCACGGGCCCCAGGCAGGGCAAATTCGAACTGGCAGACGGAGGGACTTTGTTTCTGGATGAAATCGGGGATATGAGCCTCAAGACCCAGGCCAAAATCCTGAGGATTCTGCAGGAGCAGACCTTTGAACGCGTGGGCGGACACAAAACAATCAGCGTCAATGTCAGGGTTATTGCTGCTACCAACAAGAACCTGCACCAGGAGATCAGAAAGGGGAACTTCCGGGAGGATCTTTACTACCGCCTGAACGTTTTCCCTCTGAACCTGCCTCCTTTGCGGGAAAGAAAAGAGGATATTCCCATCCTGCTGGAAGAGTTTCTTGAGCAGCTGAGTCAGGAGCATAATTTCAAGCCTTTGATTTTTTCCGATGATACTATAAAAATACTCATGAACTATTCCTGGCCGGGCAATGTCCGTGAGTTGAAAAATTTTGTGGAAAGACTGTATATACTTTATCAGGGAATTAAGGTCACTCCTGCTCACTTGCCCAGGGAAATTCTCAATGGAAACATGGATGTGGAGATAGATGAAAGGTTCATCAAAAACGAGGAGGAATTTCCCACAGATTTTAAACAAGCCAGATCAAAGTTTGAGGCCTGGTTTCTTGAAGCCAAGCTTAAGGAATATGAAGGCAATATTTCCAGACTGGCCGAAGCCATTGGCCTGGAACGAAGCTATCTTTACCGCAAGCTGAAAAATTACGATATTGGCTCTGACTAGCAAATCCAGTTCATATACCCGAACAAAGCTTTTTCACCCATTTAACCGATTAGATTTCGTCCTGTTGGCATTTGAAAAATCATGTCCTTAGAAATACATAACTTCCCTGACGACCGCATTTTTTCACCCCACGGTAGGAGAAGAATAAATCAGAAGAACATCTGGTACATAAATCAATGGAAAAAATATTTTCACAGAGGATTCCGGCCTGACAGAGCTGATCCTGTGTCAGGGACCATAAATCCATGGTCATGAGTTTTTTATTATAGTAGGATGCATGTCTCTGACTCCAATGCTCTTCAAAAACATGAAACTTTGCGCAGCATGGCCCCAGACTTGGACCCCTAACAGCCTGAACATCCTTTGGCATAATATTGTAATAATCACAAAATATCCTGACTCCGCTTCCTGGAAAATCAGCTCTGTTTCCCCGCCAGCCAATGTGCAGGCCGCATATGTATCTTCCTGACTCATGGGCCAAAAAAACAGGCTGGCAGTCAGCGGTCTTGATCATCAAAGCCGCTCCCGGAGATGATGTTAAGACACCGTCACCTTCAACTTCAGATCCTGCTGAATAATCCCCCTCCATTTCAAAATGGATAACATTGCCATGAACCTGTTTGAGCTCGATGAATCTGTTAAAGCCCAGTTCCTTTCTAGCTGCCTCACGGTTTGTGAACACATTTTCCCTGACGTCTCCAACTTCAAATGAAATATTATTTGAATGAAAAGCTCCCTGGCTTATCCCACCAAGCCTAGTCCCAAAGGCGCATTTTACCTTATCGGTGTCTGGAAACCGGAAGTGCAGAAAATTCAACAAAAGCCCCTTACCATGAAAAATTGGGCAAGCGTTTCAAGCAAGTCCCTGTTGTTCGGCAAAAATTATTTCCTTATCCGTAATAACCATATGCACAGGAATATCCCATTCATCAACAGGCAAAAAGTCAACAATCTGAAAATCATAAGCAAAACCAGTAAGTACAGGCATGGGCCCATCAAGAAATTTAAGATAACGGTCAAAATAACCCCGCCCATACCCTAGCCTGAATCCCTTTCGGTCAAAGGCCAGTCCTGGGAGAATGCACATAGCCTCGGCCTGATTCAAAAAAAGAGCTGATGACTCAGGGCATGGTTCATAAATTCCGCAGTAGCCCTGCCTTAAATCAGAAAAATTACTGATGCGGAAATAGTCCATTCGTCCCTGAATATGGCTATGGCATCTGGGAACATAAACATTTTTATCCAGGCTGAACAGCCTGGATAAAAGAAGCCTGGTATCAACCTCGTTATTTATGGGCAGATATACCAAATAGTGAGAATAATCCTCTGATCCGGGAAGGCTGAAAAATTTTTCCGTCACTTTCTGACTCCTGACAGTTACTTCAGCCTGTTTAAGCCCGTATCTGAGAGTGGACATCTTTTCGCGATATTCTTGTTTGGTCATGATTGATTTAAGATTTATCTTTTCCTGAGTGGAGCGGTTTCCACCTGTCATTGCGGGGAAAATTAAGCAATCTATGACAGATGAAATGGGATTGTCATCCTTCCAGACACCCTTGCAATGACAGGTTTATCGGGCAGTTTAAGAATATTAGCCCAATTTGGCTCGTTTTTTCCTGCTTTCTGAAAAAAACTGACTTCGGCCAGGACAAAACAAGAGATATGGAAAAAGTGTCCAATGTTACCTGCTTCAAAGGGCCTGGGCCATTACTTTAAATCAATCTCAAATATTTTCCGGTTATGGATTCTGGGTTTTCCACAATCTCTTCTGGAGTTCCCATGGCCACAATTTTACCGCCGTTTTCTCCGCCGCCCGGCCCAAGATCAACAACAAAATCAGCTGCTGACACCACATCAAGATTGTGTTCAATAACAACAATACTGGCTCCTCGGTCCACCAGCTTATTCAAGACCTGGATGAGCTTTCCTACCTCATGGGTGTGCAGGCCTGTGGTGGGCTCATCCAGGATATATAAGGCACCCGGAAGACTTTTCTTGCTCAGCTCTCTGGAGATCTTAATCCTTTGAGCTTCTCCTCCTGACAGTGTCGTGGCTGGCTGTCCAAGCCTCAAATAGCCCAGACCAACCTCTTCCAGGATGCCAAGCTTTCTATCAAGCATGGAGTAGCTGGAAAAAAACTTCCTGGCCTGACAAACAGACATATCCAGAACCTGGGAAATGTTCAAACCCTTGTATTCAACATCAAGGGTTTCCCTATTATATCTTTTACCATCGCAGACTTCACATGTTACGTATACATCCGGCAAAAAGTGCATCTCAACCTGAATCTGTCCATCCCCTCGGCAGGACTCACAGCGTCCGCCGCGAACATTGAAACTGAACCTTCCCGGTTTGTAGCCACGCTTTTTTGACTCAACGGTCTGTGCGAAAATCTTTCTGATTTCGTCAAAAACCTTGGTATAAGTGGCTGGATTGGACCTTGGGGTTCTCCCTATTGGAGACTGGTCAATGGAAATGATCTTCTCCACAACCTCGGCCCCTTCAATGCCCCTGATCACACCGGGGTTGTCAACCTTGAACCCCCTGGCCAAGGCCAGGTGTTTGTAAAGTGAGTCCACAACCAGCGAGCTTTTTCCTGAACCTGAGACCCCGGTCACCACAACCAGACTATTCAGGGGCATCTTGAAATCTATATCTTTAAGATTATTTGTCCTTACCCCATTTAACACTATGTATTTATTTGCCCCACGCCTTTTTTCCGGCCTGGAGATTGTGAGTTCCCTCCGTAGATATTTTCCTGTCAGGGAGTTCTCTGATTTTAACAGATCATCCACTTCTCCCTGAAACACTATTTCGCCCCCCAGTGCGCCTGACCCGGGGCCAAGTTCCAGAACATGATCAGCAGACTTTATTGTGGCCTCGTCATGTTCCACCACAAGAACCGTATTGCCCCTTTCCTGGAGTTGCCGCAATGTATTTATGAGTCTGCTGTTATCCTTTGGATGCAGTCCTATGCTGGGCTCATCAAGAACATAGGTGACCCCGACCAGTCCTGTCCCTAATTGCCCGGCCAGCCTTATTCTCTGTGCTTCTCCACCTGAAAGAGTAGACATGTTTCTGGAAAGACTGATATAATCTAGGCCAACATTTACAAGAAATCTCAACCTGTGGCTCAGTTCCAGAATCAGGGGACCAGCGATTTTTTGTCTTAACTCGTTGAACTCATGGGACTCCAGCCATTCCAGTGCCCTGACAATGGACAGGCTGGTAAATTCCCAGATATTCAAGTCCTTCACGTATACAGACAATGCTTCCGGTCTCAGCCTTGCTCCCTTGCAGGCCGGACAGGGACGGGACTGCCTGAATCTGGACAATTCATCCCTCCAGATATGGCCAAAACCGTATCCCTGTTCAAGAAGGGCCAGGACTCCTTCAAAACCCATGTCCCTGTCCCCTTGAAACAATGCTTCCAAAGCTTCAGGCTTATACTCTGAAAGCCTGGTTTCCTCATTGAATCCGAATTTTTGTCCAAGTCTTCTCAAATCATTCAAGTATCTTGCCAATACTTTTGGATTTTTCCATGGAATAACCGCGCCTTGACTGAGGCTCAAGCCCTTATTCGGGGCAATAAGTTCAGGCTCAAAATAATCAACACTGCCAATTCCTGAACACTCTCTACAGGCACCCTGAGGACTGTTGAATGAAAAAAGCTGAGGACTTGGTCTGGGCAGCGATATTTTGCATGTTTGACAAACCGCCTCAGTACTGAAGAAAACATCCCCCCCATTGACAACTGATATCACCAGCATTCCATTCCCAAAGCTCAAGGCCAGCTCTACGGAATCCGATAACCTCTTGCGAATTTCCGGTTTGAGCACCAGCCTGTCTACCACCAGTTCAATGCTGTGACGCTTATTTTTATCCAGAACTGGAACAGGCTCCAGGGACTGAATGTCATTATTTATTCTTACCCGGGCAAAACCCTGAGCTTTCAGCTTTTTTAAAAGATCAGAATGTGAGCCTTTTTTATTTTCAATAAGAGGACTTAAAATCATGAATTTTGTCCAGGTTTCCATGCTCATTATATTGTCAATGATCTGTGAAGAGGTCTGGGCACTCACTTGCCTGAAGCAACTGGGACAGACAACGCGGCCAAGTCTGGCGAAAAAAACCCGGAGAAAGTCATAAACTTCAGTGACCGTACCCACAGTTGATCGGGGGTTCCTGGACAAGGTATGCTGTTCAATGGAAATGGCCGGAGAAAGGCCTTCAATCTTTTCCACCTGAGGTTTGTCCATCTGTGGCAGAAACTGCCTTGCATAGACTGAAAGGGACTCCACATAACGTCTCTGACCTTCCGCGTATATTATGTCAAAGGCCAGGGTCGACTTTCCTGATCCTGAAGGACCACAAATAACCACCAGCTTGTGGCGGGGAATGTTCAAAGAGATCGATTTTAAATTATGATGGTTAGCTCCTGAAATAGCTATGTATTCTTTCATTTGCTTATTTTATATCCCTTTTCTAAGGCAGATATCATTTAATTCACACCTGAAGCATCCCGGTCTTCTTGCTTTGCAGATATCACGTCCAAAAAAAACAAGCAGATGGTTTATATTGTTCCATTCATCAACAGGGAAAAGAGGCATCAGATCTTTTTCAATGATTGCAGGATCCTTGGACTGGGAAAGACCCAGTCTGAAGGAAATTCTTCTAACGTGGGTGTCCACCGCAATGCCTTCGTTGATTTCAAAGGCATTGGACAGAATTATATTGGCGGTTTTTCTGGCAACTCCCGGCAATTCAAGAAGGTCCAGCATCCTGTCCGGAACTTTGCCGTTAAATCTTGACACAATGACGCCGGCAGCCGCTACCAGGTTTTTTGATTTATTTCTGTAAAACCCGGTTGGGCGGATTACCTGGGCAACATCTTCAATGGAACTTTCAGCCAGGTCAAAAGGGGTAGGCCATTTTTGAAAAAAAACAGGGGTTATTTTATTGACCTGCTTATCAGTGCATTGGGCGGACAATACCGTGGCCACAAGCAACTGCCAGGGATTTTCCCAGTAGAGGGCTGTCTTTACCGCAGGATACCTGAGCTTGAGCCTTGCAATGACCTCTAACGCCAATTTCTCTTTATTCATTTCCGGCTTCAGCTGAAACTCAGCATACCCTGTCAACTACATACTGTGAAAGATCCATTAAAAAATTCTTTTCTTTGCCATGGTATGGGGCAAGACTTTTTTTAGCCCTGTCAACGCTTTCCTGGGCCAGTTTCTTACTGGCTTCAAGCCCGAAAAATCTTGGATAAGTTGCCTTGTCCCTTGATTCATCACTGCCAACCTGTTTACCCAAAGATTTCTCGTCTCCAATAACATCCAGGATATCATCAACGATCTGAAAGGCCAGACCAATTGATTCTCCAAAGGAAACAGCATTTGCCGCGTCAATCTTCCCTGCTCCTCTTGACTTTGCCAGCAAGGCCCCGGAAACGCAGGAGGAACGAATCAGGGCGCCGGTCTTCATGCTGTGCATTTTCTTCAATGAATCCAAATCCATTTTATTACTTCTGGTGGCCATAATATCCACAACCTGCCCGCCAACCATGCCTGCCGGACCCGCGGCTCTGGAAATTTCCGCACAGGCGGCCAGAACATCAGCAGCTGGAAGATCTGTGCAGGCCATCATATGAAAAGCATGGGTAAGCAGACCGTCACCCGCCAGAATAGCCAAGGCTTCACCAAAAACCTTATGATTCGTGGGCCTGCCTCTTCTGAGTTCATCGTCATCCATGGCCGGCAAATCATCGTGGACCAGGGAGTAGGTGTGTATCATTTCAATTCCGCACGCAAAATCAAGGATCTTATCCGGCTCAGTCCCAAGCATTTCGGCCCAGGAAAGAAAAAGGACAGGCCTGATTCTTTTTCCTCCCGCCAGTAGACTGTACGACATGGACTCGTAAAGTTCTGCAGGCACGCTTAACCCGGAAAAACAAACAGAAAGACGGTCTTCCACCAATCCGGAAAGCTTCTTGAGATGGCTTTGAAAATTATGATGCTCAGGATTCAACGATTTCATCTCCGTGGGATTCCTTAAATATTGATAGTTCGTGTTTTGCTTTTTCGAGCTGCTCCCTGCATGATTTGGTCAGCTCAAGGCCTTCTTTAAACAGCTTAACTCCCTTTTCAAGGGAAAGGTCCCCTTTTTCAAGATCCTGAACGATCTTTTCCAGTTTCTGCATTTTTTTCTCAAAATCAGCATGTTTGGCAGCCATATGATAAAACCTCAATTAAAGATGATGGATAAAAAATTACCCCGAATTTGTGCGGCTGACAGAAAGCATGTTATATGCCGATTATGATCGAGGCAAGTCCTGGGACAATGACTGTTTCAACAATAAAAATCAGTGGTGCTCATCTAAATAAACGCATTTAAGATAAACACAGACATCTTGCCGGGCCAGCTTTTTATGCTGGAGTAATTTTATATTGGCTGTACTTAAAACCTATGGCTGATTTTTTTTCAACCTCATCTCCGCCAGGGACAGGCCCTTATCCGCAGCCAGCCTGTCCAGATCTTCAATTTCGGGCCTGCAGTATGCTTTCCCGGAAAATCTAGCTTCCTTGGCTTTGACCTGCTCACCTTCCAGGCAAACATGACATTCTTTTCTGGGCAGAATGTTCCTGGAAATTTTGGAAACCCTCATGCCAAGAGTAAGGGTGTGCTTAAAAAATTCCTCGCGTACCCGGACAAAATCCTCATCATGACACAAGACCTGAATTTGCCCTCCAGGCCTGTTCTTTTTCATAATTCCATGTAGAAATATTACGTCCAATGCGCCAGCCTCCATGATTTTCTGGAAAAAGGTGCCAAGCTCCTCACCGGTTAAATGATCTATGTTTGATTCCAGCAGCCAGACCATGTCCTGAAAATAATTACCATCATGTTCATCCTGCCATAAAAAAACCCTGAGACCATTAAATCCTTTTTCAATATTTCCAAAACCGAGTCCACCACGCACTAGCCTTCCATGAAAGCCGTTTTCAAAAACTGAAACCAGCTGATCCACAATAAGAGCGCCGGTTGGGGTGATGATCTCCCAGTCATAATCTGACGGACTAATTTTTTTACCCTGCATTAATATCGCGGTAGCAGGGGCAGGCAGAGGAACCTTGCCATGAGAAATCTCAATTTCTCCGCTGAACCAGGGCATGGGTGTAGAGGTTACTTCACCCACCTCAAGTCTCTCCAGCCCCCAGAAAGCCCCGACAATATCAACCAGTGTATCAACAGCTCCAATTTCATGAAAGTGGATCTGCTCCTTGTGAACGCCGTGTACCTGTGCCTCCACCTGCGCGAGTCTTTGAAAGGCTTCGGCAGATTTTTGCTTCACTTGTGATGAAAAGTCCATTCTTTGAATCAATGACAGGACATGCTCAAGAGTTCTCAAAGGCTGATCATTTTTGGAGGATACCCTGGCAAGCTTGCCGGTAATACCGTTTCTGTTTTCAGAAAAAATATCAAGCCTGACGTCAACTCCGGCCCGCTTAAATCCCTGCTCCAGGCCTTTAAAATCAACGCCGGCGTCAGCCAGTGCAGAAATAAACATGTCCCCGCTTATCCCCTGGGAAAGGTCCAGAAATAATTTTTTCATTTTTTAAATCTCACCCTCAAACGGTCATTTTATCGGTTAAATGGTCATATAGCGTTTGTAAATGAAGGCTGTAAACAGGTAAAATTTTGAACTTTGAATTTTGACCGCTGGTCTAAAATAGGATGCGTGACTGTTTTTTTCATTGTACTGATCATTTCATACAAATAACAAACTCAGCAACCATAACGGATTAAAGGACATGTTTGCATCAAAAAAATCAAACGCACACGCTCTGGACTCTGCAGTTGTCACCCAGTTTCTGGAAAAAACCCTTCCTTTTAATGAACTGGATCGTAACACCCTGGAAAACCTGGCCAAGCACGCCACCATTGATTTTTATCCCAAAGGGGTGAAAATATTGATTCAGGACGTCAGCGAGGTCAAGCATATCTACCTGATTCAAAAAGGCGGAGTCAAACTCTACCTGCAGGACGAGTCAGGCCAGATTACCCTTAAAGATTATCGGGGAGAAGGCTCAGTGTTCGGAGCCCTGGCCATTATTCGCAACGCCAAATCAAGCCTGACAGTTGAAGCAATTGAAGATACCTTCTGTTTTCTGTTCACCAAAAAATCTTTTGTTGAACTGTTGAACACGCATCCAGGGTTTTCCCAATACTATCTGAAAACTTTCTCAGAAAATTACATCAAAAAGTCATTTTCCGAGCTCAGGAAAGAAAAGCTGACCCCCAAAACCGAAGGAGCCCTGTATCTTTTTACGGTAAAAGTTAATGATATTATCAGAAAAAAACCGGAAGTAGTCACTCCTGTGGAGACCATTCAAAACGCTGCTCAGCGTATGTCAAACCTGGGTATCGGTTCTCTGCTCATCAAAAATGAATACGGAAAGATCTCAGGCATTATTACTGATAAGGATTTACGCTCAAAAGTTGTTGCCAGCGGTTTGCCGTATTCCACTCCAGTGGAAAAAATAATGTCCAGTCCCGTGGAAACAATCTCCGCCAACAAAGTCTGCTTTGACGCCCTTCTAAGCATGATGAGCAAGCAGATTCACCATCTGGCCGTAGAGTATGAAGGCAGGGTTATTGGAGTGATAACAAGCCATGATATCCTCGTGATCCAGGGAGAGTCTCCAGTCTACCTGTTTAAAGAAATCATGAACCAGCACAGTATTGAAAGGCTCTACGAACTCTCCATGCGTATCCCCCTGGTGGTGAGACCTCTGATTGAAGAAGGCGCCAAGGCCAATAACATCACAAGAATGATCACTGTTTTGAATGACCTTATTCTGGACCGGATTCTGACCCTGATGCAGGAAGAATTAGGCCCTCCGCCAGTGCCTTTCTGCTGGGTGGTCATGGGAAGCGAAGGACGAAAAGAGCAGACATTCAGAACTGATCTGGACAATGCCCTTATTTACCAGGATCCCAAAGATGAAAAGGAAAAGGAAGCAGCCCAGAAATATTTCAGGATGTTCGGTCAAGAGGCTATCAACCATCTTGTAAAATGTGGTTATCCTCCATGTCAGGGCGGGAATATGGCCTCAAACCCCAAATGGAACCAACCCTTGTCAGTTTGGAAGAAATATTTTGAAAGATGGATCAATGTTCCTGAGCCTGAAGAAGTTCTCAATTCTACCATTTATTTCGATTTCCGCCCATCTTACGGACATGTTGAACTGGGTTTCAAACTCAGAGATCACCTCAACAGCCTGGTAAGAGGAAAGGATCTTATTCTGCGCTACCTGGCTCAGGACTGCTTAAAAACCAAGCCTCCTCTGAGTTTTTTCAAGAACTTCATCGTTGACAGAGATGGTGAGCACAAAAACCGCCTCGATCTAAAAGCCAGGGGGCTTGTTCCTTTCTGGGACTTCGCCAGGGTCATGGCCTTAAGGCATGGAATAGATGAGACCAACACCATGGGACGTATGGAGCTTTTACAACAAGGCGGGCATATGCCTGAAGACTTGTATACGAAGGCCAAAGAATCCTACGAATTTCAGATGCAGCTCAGGTTTCTCAATCAACTTAAACTTATGGAGGCAGGAGAATCCCCGCATAATTTTATAAACCCGGCTGAATTGAGCGACCTGGAAAAACAAACCTTGAAGGGAGCTTTCTCCGTGATCAGCAATCTTCAGGGTTTTCTTAAAGAAACATTTAAACTCAATATCGCTTAACATGATAAATTCTGCAATATCGCCGTTATTTTTCCTTAATTCCATGTGGCTTTTCAACCTGTCGCGGAAAAAACCAAGACACCCTGTCCTGTCCAAAAGCAGGGATCAATTCAGCACTTTCAATCAGGACCTGCCTCTGGATGATTACGACTTCGTGGTTCTGGATACAGAACTTACCGGACTAAATGAGAAAAAAGACGAAATAGTATCCGTAGGGGCAGTGAAAATTCAAAACCTTCGCATTGATCTCGAAAGCAACTTTTATTCAAATATCTGTCCCTGTCAGGAAGTACCCAAATTGAGCACTCTTATTCATAGAATCTCACCGGGACAGGCCAGACAATCTCCTCCCATAGCAAGCATTCTTCCTGACTTGCTTGATTATATAGGAAATTCTCTGATCATCGGACACAATATCGGCCTGGACATGGCATTCATCAACAGGGAACTCAGGAATAACCTGGGCGGGGTCCTTTATAATCCATGCCTGGATACCATGCGCCTGGCCAAGATTTATCGGGAGGAACAATGGATCAACTATTATGAACGCTATAACCTTTCTGTCTCTTACAACCTCAAGGACCTGAGCGAAGAGTACGGTCTGCCTGTCTTTCCCGAGCACAATGCCATGAACGACGCTATACAGGCAGCCTACCTATTCCTGTTTCTGGTGCACAAACTCAAGCACGGAAACATCAGAACCCTGAAGGACCTTTATATGGCCGGGAGGAGCTGGCGCTGGATGTTTTAGCGCCGGATTTACATATAACCTTTTTTTGAGGAGGGAATCATGGAAAAGAGTTTACAAAAGTACTGGTCCAAAAACCTGAGGCTGATCATTATCCTGCTGATAATCTGGGCTGTGGTGTCTTACGGTTTGGGAATCATTCTGGCCAAACCTCTGAATGCAATATGGGTAGGAGGCTTCCCTGTTGGTTTCTGGTTCGCCCAGCAGGGTTCAATATATGTATTTGTAGTCCTCATATTCGTATACTGCTTCCTGATGAACAAAATGGACCGAGAATATGATGTTGATGAACAATAGTAATCAACCTCAGTACCATAAAATATCCTGATAATTCCGTGGAGGGATTTACAATGTCTATATTAGCCTGGACCTATATAATGGTCATTTTGACCTTTGGCCTGTACCTGTTTATTGCCTGGAGATCCAGGGTCAAGGAAACAAAGGGATTTTACATTGCCGGGGCCAGCGTACCGCCCCTGGCCAACGGCATGGCCACGGCCGCCGACTGGATGAGCGCCGCTTCATTCATCTCCATGGCCGGCATGATTTCCTTTATGGGCTACAGCGGAGCCGTGTATCTCATGGGATGGACCGGGGGTTATGTTCTCCTGGCCCTTCTCCTGGCTCCTTATCTGCGAAAGTTCGGCAAATTTACGGTTCCCGACTTTGTCGGAGACAGATACTACTCCAACACGGCGCGGGTTGTGGCCCTTATCTGTGCTATTTTCGTTTCCCTGG
>PXDF01000226.1 GCA_003566455.1 Desulfonatronovibrio sp. | reverse complement strand
TGGTATACGTGGCCGGTCAGATGCGCGGCGTGGGGATTGTCTTCAGCCGGTTCCTGGAAGTTGACGTGAACACAGGGGTCATTGTCGGTATGGCCATCGTCTTTTTTTACGCCTCCCTGGGAGGAATGAAAGGAATCACTTACACCCAGGTGGCCCAGTACTGCGTGCTCATAATGGCCTTCATCATCTGCGCGGCCGCCATTTCCATGAAAATCACCGGCATTCCCATCCCTCAGCTTGGTTTCGGTTCGACCATAATTGAAGGCGACAGCGCCGGACAGTTCGTGCTTCGAGCCCTGGACGGAATCCACAGGGAGCTGGGTTTCGCCGAATATACTGAAGCATTTGGTCCGGGGGGCATGGGCATGCTTTCGGTGATATGCATAACTTTAGCCCTGATGGTGGGTACTGCTGGCCTGCCCCATGTCATCATCAGGTTTTATACTGTTCCAAGCGTCAAGGCCGCCAGGCTCAGCGCGGGATACGCTCTTTTTTTCATTGCCCTTTTGTACACCACAGCCCCTACTCTGGCCGCCTTTGCCAGGTACAACATGATCGAGACACTCAACAACACACACTACACTGAGGCTCCGTCATGGTTCAAAAACTGGGAACAGACCGGACTGGTAGCCTGGATTGATAAATCAGGGGATGGCGTCATCCGCTACAGGGAAGGAGTTCCCTTTCTTGGTACCCCACAATTTTCCGGAGAAGTGGGCGAATACGGACAGAGACTTGTGAGCAATCCCCCTTCAGAAAACGAAAACGAACTTTACATTGACCGGGATATCATCGTCCTGGCCAGCCCGGAAATGGCCAATCTTTCACCCTGGATCATAGGTCTGGTGGCTGCCGGAGGACTGGCGGCCGCCCTGTCCACTGCCTCTGGTCTATTGATAGTCATATCGTCATCTATTTCACATGATCTTTATTACAGGATCATCAACCGCCAGGCCACTGAAAAACAGAGGATGCTTGTGGGAAGGATCATGGTGGGCGTCGGGGTGTTATGCGCAGGCTACCTGGGAATTAATCCGCCCGGATTTGTGGCCCAGGTGGTGGCTTTCGCCTTTGGCCTGGCCGCGTCATCCTTCTTCCCAGTAATCATCCTGGGGATATTCACCAAGTGGGTCAACCGTGAGGGAGCCATCGCCGGGATGATCTCGGGTATAGGCTTTACCATGTTCTATATCCTGCAGACCAGATTTTTCGGGGTCGACCCCTGGTTCTTCGGCATTACGGCTGAAGGAATCGGGACCATCGGCATGCTTATCAATTTTGCTGTAACCATGTCGGTATCCAAATTCACCAAGGCTCCTCCCGCTGAAATCCAGGAATTGGTGGAAAACGTGCGTACGCCCAGGGGGGCTGGAGCAGCTGTTGATCATTAATTTAAATTATTAGAACTTAAAATACAGTATAGACCGCGGTTGTCATCTTTCCTTGACAGCCGCGGTTTTTTTGCTTGAAAATATTTCCAGTTCAAGTGGTGGAGAATAATCAGCCTTAACTCAAGTATTCATTAATGCTGCCAGTTGGTTATTCCTTCAGCTTTTAATCAAAAATCTGTCTCAACTTAAAAAAATCCAGCACTCAAGGTTGTCTGTCCAGAAAACTTTTCCTCCTTGTGTTTAAACAAAAAAAATGATTGCATATCCACAGTTGGGTCAATTTTTATCTAAAAATTTATCCGGCCGATCCAAACCTTTATCAACTGCAGGAAACAGTCAAAATTTTTTATGAATAAAGACCTGGAACACCTTAAAGAACAAGTCATGTTCAACTGCCATATTTCCGACGGCAAATTCGGCGGCGTTTTTTCTTTATGTGGTTTTTTGCTGAGAATGAGAGATTACTATAAATGGGAGAAGGGACTTAATCCATGGGATGAGCCTGACTATAACGATCTCCTGCAATGGATTGAGCATAAGGAAAGCCTGTGGGACAAGACAGCTAAAGAAGAGTTCAGGCCACTTATACTTGGTAATGAAAATTTTGACCCCTTTGACGTGGACGGCATAAACTCCAGGCTTGAGCCTTCAGGTCTTTTATATGGAGCAGGATACGTCACAGGAATGAAGCCCAGCTTTTTTCTGGCCACTACCTCAGCTACTAAAAGCATAAGCAATATTAGTATACACATCCTGAACAAAGAAATGGCCCGTGATATTTTCACCTCTCCAGCCATGCGCCAGGGAAACCATATTATAACCAGACCATGGGCCATGGCGGCACTGCTATGGGATCTTATTCTTGAAAAAAGACCTTCAACCCTTGAGGCCCTGAAGTTTTCCCTGGCTCAATTTGACTTGGATGTGGATGAAATTCGGCGTTCTCCAAAAAATTTGGGCAAAAGTCTCTGGCAAATGTCCAGGGATGAGTCTGAGACCTGGGTCTACCATGAACTGGGTGAGGCTATACAGGAAGAATTCAATCTGGAAATATGGCAGGAGATAGTGGCGTCTCATTCCAACACAATTGTAGAGAGAACAGCCAGAGCTGTTAAGGACCTCCTGGCCGACACTCATGAAGGGGGGCTTTTTGCCCATATAATCAAGCACAGAAAAAAATCTTCTCTAGGTCTTTATCTGTGTTTTGCTTCGCCAATTTCGCGCGCATTTTTTCCGGAGATAAATCAAGCTTTTAACCTGATAAAGTCAGGTCAGAATTGGAATACTTTGGAAAAAACACGTCAAAAAGGATTCTTAAAGGCCAGTCATCTGGCCCACAGGCTCATTGAATTTCACATTGAAGGACACAGGAAAGGAGAAGAATGGGTACGTTCACGGGTGGAAGCTGAATTGATTCAGCCCTTAGGCATAAGTAGTCTCCAGGATCATTAATGATCAAGAATGATTTCAGCACTCAAAATACCTGCATCAAATGCGGAGTTTGCTGTCAGAAAAACGGACCTGTTCTTCATCTTATCGACCTTGAGCTCGTAAGAAAAAATATCCTTGCGCCTGATTCTTTGGTCCTTTTACGCAGGGGTGAGCCGGCCATGGACAATATTTCAGGAAAGCTGGTTCTGCTTAAAAAAGAACTGATCAAAGTTAGAGGGAAAAAAACCGGGTCATGGACCTGTTTCTTTCACGATACCAGAACCAACCTTTGTCTGATTCATAAAAACCGCCCGTTTCAATGCAGGGTTATGGAATGCTGGAACCCACAAAAAATAACTGAATGCTATAATGAAAAAACATTGTCCAGAAAGGAACTGCTGAGAAAAGGCTCCGCAATGGAAGAAATCACATTGATGCACGAAGAAAAATGCCGGGTTGATTCATTTATGAACCTGCTCAGAATTGAAATCAGTTCACCAGGCAAAAAAAATCAGGAACTGAATGAAATGATTGCATTTGACAGGCAGTTCAGAAAAACCTTCCAGAAAAAAACCAAAATCAATAAAAATTGTATTGATTATTACTTTGGACGTTCTCTTAACGAACTTATCCCTGCCATGGCCAGATTTATCAGAAGCTTGTCAGATACCTGATCACAAGATTTCCCATGGGAATGCAAAGGCCTTGTTCTCTTATCCGTTATTATACAACGGTGTGACAGAATAAATTGCTGCAGAGGACCGCAGCCTCACAAGTTCAAGTGGATGCGGAAGGATAACATCCGTGTCCGGTTAATTCATATCCAGAACTTTCTCCGCTCTATCCAGGGCCATTAATGATAACGCCTTCCCAGCATCAGCCATGGACTGGATCGAGTCCATGGAAAAACCATCAATTCTGACTCTCCTGTATACCCACTGGGATTCATAAATATAATCATGACCTGCCATCCGCATGTCTGTGGTGGCGACCCTGGTCAGGATACTCTCCCTGATGGATTCACGCTGCTCAATCAGAGTTTGAATATCCCGGCCAAGTCTCTCCCTTTCATGATCTTCAGAATTCTCATCCAGCTGCCAGTACTCAAAGTAGACATCACGCAATGCTTCCACTGTTCCCAAATAATCATCTACCAGGTCAAGAACATCATCCCCTGCGACTGATCTTTCGAAAACACGAGCTAAATAAGAAATTCTTCTGGAGAAAAGTCTCAATAAATCAGCGGTTTCAGCTTTACTCAGAAATCTTTCTTCAGAGCCTTGATCCCTCGGGATCGACTTTTTCATGTTCTCAGCAAGGTAAACAATTCGATCCATTAGTTTCGGGCCATAAAACCTGGCGGCCTTGCTGATGACAACCGGCTGAAGAAGGTGTTGCATCACCTCCTGTCTGGCTTCCAGGATATCTTCCTCATCAACCTTGAAATCCGAGAGATCCGTGGCAAAATGCATATTGACCATTTTGAAGGAAAGCATGAATTTCGCAGACTCTCCTGGAGAATGGGCTGGAAAATAATTCTCATAAATCATTTCTGCCAGCTTATTTATGAATCCATCCTTTAGGACCTGGTCAGTAAACTCTTTCTCGATGTCGTTCTCGACCCCTGGTTCAGTTTCATCCTTTTCATCGGGCATCAAATCTTTAATTTCTTCATCCTCAAAAACATCAAGACGGTCTGAAATGTCAATATCATTTGTCTGTTCAACTTTTTCTGGTTGAGGCGGAGGTTTGGGCTGTCCTGAAAAATATACCAGCCACAGTCCAAATATAAGCAGAATGAACAGCACGGCCGCTCCAACAAAAAAAATCCAATTTTTCCGCATAAATCACCTCTTGCCAACATTATAGCAAAAAACAACCCTTTTCATAATCATAATTTGATCCAGGGAACGCGAATGGGACAAACTTTGACACTCGTTCTCAAAAAATCCGGGAATAAAACGGTTAAATGCTAAAAGAACCGTCACTTCCAGTCAACCTGGACCCTGACTTTTTTGCCTGATTTATTCTGATAAACAAGATAACCGTTTTCCAGACCAAAATGATATAAATCCCTGGTAACAGCAACATCCTGCCTGCAGTAATCAATAATTTTATCCACTTTGCCTTCCTTCCACCACTTAAGAGCCAAAAGCCCATTTGCGGACTTTTTAACGCCCAGGGTATGTCCTGCCAAATGTTCCAGGGACAAACGATGGCCTAGACGTTTTTCAACTTCTGCCAGAATATCCAGGGTGGGCAAAGTATGGAAGTCAAACCCGGACTGACCCTTGAGAACTCTGTAATCAAACCTGATCAGATTAAACCCCACCACCACATTGAATTTATTCAGATAATCCCCTAGTTCGCCAGTCTGATCCTGAGTAAATGTGAAAAAATCTTTTAACAAAGAATCATAGACAACTGAGCAACTTACTCCCATAAGATGGCTGTTCCTCCAGCCTCCAACCTCCTGGGCTGAAAACCTTGTTTCAATATCAAGGACAGCGTAAGACTTTATTTCCATGTTCTTCCGACTATGATCTTTTTGCTTATTAGAATCAAAAAGTTGTTCTACGGTACAGTCAAAAGCCGAAGCTTTTCCACTGGTCATTTCTGAAAGGATAACTATGGCCGCTTCCTTATCCAGGGGCCTGTTTCCTGATCCGCACTTTGGAGAATGAACGCAGGATGGACAGCCGTTTTCGCAATTGCATGATGTTATTACAGACCTGGCTTTATGAAGAAGTTTATCAACAAGCTTGAACGCCTGGACGCTGAGCCCGATGCCCCCGGGGATTCCGTCATAAATGAAAACAGCCCCCTGTCTGAGTTGTTCATGGGCCGGGGTCGATATTCCACCCAGATCATTTCGGTCTGTAAGAATAATCATGGGCATTGTCCCGATAAGACAATGTTCCAGGGCATGGATTCCGCCCATGAAATGCATCATTCTGCTTTCAAGCTGATTTTGCAGTAAATTATTGATGGTCAGCCAAAGCCCTTCAGTTTCAAAAATTATTGGAGGAAGGTCCAAAGGGATCCTTCCGATTCGTTTCTGGCCTCTGACTAATCGCTTCTCATAAGCAACAACTTCTTCAGTCACCTTTAGCCTTCCAGAGTAAACCCATCCAGATCCAGTCCTTCCCTTATCATATATCTCCATGATCTCTGTAACCTTGCGGGTACAAATCCTGGTGAAATAATTCACCTCGGTTTCACTCACGAAAACTGAACAGGTTTCCAGGCTCAGTTCATCGACCATGTATTTTTTGCCCATGTGGAGGTAAACTGCACCAGGATGGGTTTCATGAAAGACCCTGGCCTGATCTATCTCGCCCAGGTATTCTCCGGTTAACCGCTCAAAAATGCTGAAATTTTTGCCTGAACCTCGCAGGTCAACTTCTTTATGGGGATATTGATCATTGGTGTAATAATAGTCTTTATTGCCGCTGCAAATCAACCTGCCTTCTTTTTCCAGGCGTTGGACGCATTTTTTTACATCAGGATCCAGAAACCTTTCCGAATCCCGCAATGGAAGTTCAGATGCTCCACAAACCAGATGTTTGGCCATGATATTTGGGTTGTAAGGATTTATGACCGCGCTTTCAGGCTCTGAAGAAAAGAATTCTGCCGGATAACGCAAAAAATATTGATCCAGGGCGTCTTCATGCCCAATCAGAGCAACGGCGCTTTCCCGTCCACTTCTGCCCACCCTGCCGGCCCTTTGCCATGTGGCCATTATTGAACCCGGATAACCAACAAGAAGGCAAAGGTCCAGGTTTCCTATGTCAATGCCCAATTCCAGAGCACTTGTGGAGACAACCGCCAGAAGCTCGCCCGAGGAGAGCCCTGCTTCGATTTCTCTGCGTTGTTCCGGCAGAAAGCCTGCCCGGTAAGCACTGATTCTGTCTTTGTAAGGACCGGACTTTTCAGCGCACCACATGGCTATAAGCTCTGTCATCTTTCTGGACTGTGTATATACAATTGTTCGAAGACCTCTTTCCAGAGCCTTATGCAAAAGGTTTATGGCCGCACTGGCAGCTCCCTGCAAAACGGGATCAACCAGAAGGAAATGTTTTTTCCCATGGGGAGCGCCGCTTTCAGTTATGCTCCGGCTGTCAACACCTGTCAGTCGGGTAGTCAGGTCTGCCGGATTTCTGATGGTAGCTGAACTGAAAATAAAAACCGGCTTCTGGCCGTAATGAGCACAAATTCTGACAAGCCTTCTGAAAACCCAGGCCATATTAGAACCCATGACTCCCCGGTATGTGTGCACCTCATCCACGATAATATACTTGAGGCCGCGAAAAAATTTTCTCCAACTGCGGTGATAAGGCAGAAAGGATCTGTGCAGCATGTCAGGGTTTGTCAGGATGATCCCGGGCGGATTGGCCCTGATCATGTTACGCAATGTCTGATCAGTATCTCCGTCATATATTGCCGAGGATATATCTTGACCTTTGAATTCCATTTTTTCGGCAACCTGCTTTATGCTCAGATGCTGATCCTGGGTCAGTGCCTTTAATGGGAAGAGATACAATGCCCGGACATCAGGATTGTCAAGAATTGATTCAAATACAGGGAGATTATAAATGAGAGACTTGCCGCTGGCGGTGGGAGTTGAGATAACCACGCTCTGTCCCGTCCTGATCCTGCTGATCGCCTCGGCCTGATGACAGTATAAGGTGTCTATTCCGATCTTTTTTAAAGCGAATGCCAATAGATCTGGAATATTATTTACTTGCTGATATCTTCCATCCCCGGCAGGAATAACTTTATGACAGACAATATCCAGGCCGAGGGATTCATCTCTTGCTATTTCCCTGATATAATTGTCTATGGACACGACATGTTCTTTTTCATTTTTCCACCCGCAAAAAATATCGGGGCAGTTCTTGGATTGGTCAGAAATGCTCTGATTGCTCAAGCCGTGACGCTTTCAATAAAAAAGCCTGGATTTTATTTTCAGATATCACTTGGCCTGAATATTATATTTTTTAAGCTTATACTGCAAAAGACTTTTGGAAATATTCAAAAGCTCGGCTGCCTTGACTTGCACAAAACCGCTCTTAACCAGAGCTCTTCGGATGAGGGCAGCTTCAATTTTTTCCAGTGTGCCGGCAAGCTCAAGCTTGATTGGCAATAGATCAACAGCACTCTTAAACTGGGCTTCCTCATCTTTAATCTCGCTGGGCAAATCCTCGACCCCGATTTCATCTTTGGCGGCCAGCACCATACATCTTTCCACTACATTTTCCAATTGTCTTACATTTCCCGGCCATTCATAGGCAGTCAGATACTCCAGAGCTTCAGGGGCAAATTTCTTGCCGCCTCTTTCATTTTCTCCTGACAATTTCTGCATGAAATGAGCCACAAGAACAGGAATATCCTCTCTTCTTTCACGGAGTGGAGGAATATTTATATTGACGACATTCAAACGGTAATACAGGTCTTCTCTGAAATATCCCTGCTCAACCATTTTTTTCATATCTTTGTTTGTAGCCACAACCAGCCTTATATCCACGTTTATGGTCTTGCTTCCCCCTACCCGTTCAAAAGCTTTTTCCTGAAGCACTCTGAGAAGCTTAACCTGAAGATCCGCGGAAAGCTCCCCAATTTCATCCAGAAACAGAGTGCCGCCGTTGGCAAGTTCAAACCGGCCTTTTTTCATGGCAGTAGCCCCGGTAAACGATCCCTTTTCATGGCCGAATATTTCGCTTTCCAGTACCCCTGGATTGAAAGCCATACAATTGACAGAAATAAAGGGTCCATCTTTGCGGGGGGAAGAATAATGTATGGCCTTGGCAATGAGCTCCTTGCCAGTGCCAGATTCCCCTGTAACCAGCACTGTGGACTTGCTTGGAGCTACTTTGGAGACCATCTGAAGAACTTCACGGATTGGCTTGCTCCTGCCCACCATTTTATGCGGACCATGCTGTTCAGCCAGGGTCTGGCGAAGACGGATGATTTCCTGTTCAGATCTGGAAAGCATTACCGCCTTTTTGACCGACAAAATCAGCTCATCATTTGAAAAAGGCTTGGATATATAGTCAAACGCCCCGCATTTCATAGCTTCAACCGCTCCGTCGATACTGCCGTAAGCGGTCATTATCAGGACAGGTATATGCGGATAATTTTTGCGAACATGTTCCAGAACTTCCTGTCCTGATAATACAGGCATTTTCATATCAGTTATCACCACGTCCACTTCAGACTCGTCCAGATAATTAAGGGCCATTTCAGGATCATTCAGCGCCGTGACACTGTAACCCTCTTCTCCCAGGATGGTTTCCAGGATCAGGAGGTAGTTTTTCTCATCATCTATAACTAATATTTGACTGCTCATATTATTTAATCAGAAGTTTAAAGTTCAAGGTTAGAGGTTCAATTCTCTAATGAATAGACATAAAATCCAGTGAGCCTAAATAAACTTCCAGATGCGTAAAAATTATCAGAATCTGATCATGCATTATAATGCTCTTGAGCTTGAGCAAACAACAGACATTTAAAAAACCATAGCTCAAAGTTACTCTTAAGCCGGAATATCACTTAACCATCAAACTTTGGAAATTCAATCTTGACCATGCCTCCGTCTTGTTCATTGTTGGCCAGGATAATCTTTGCCCCATGATTGTTAAGAATACTCCCCGCGATGGCCAATCCCAGTCCAGTCCCTGTTTCCTTGGTGGTATAAAACGGCTCAGGATACTTATCCAGCATTGAAGACTCAAATCCTTTGCCTGAGTCAGAAACAATCACTTCAGGACGCTCACCAGGAACAACCATGACTCTGACGGTTCCGTTTTGAGGCGTGGCCTGCAGCGCATTTGTGAAAATATTGTAAAAAGCCCTGTAAATAAGGTCTTTATCACCGGAAACATATACTTGTTCGGGAAAATCCTTTTCCAGGACTATGCCTTTTTTCTCGATTTCAGTGCTCAGGAAAGAAAACATCTCCTTCCATACTTTAATCAAATCAACCTTTTCCATCCTGGGTTGCTTTGGTCTGGCATAGTCCAGAAAATCATTGACAGTCTGACTGAGTCTCTTGGACTCGTCGAAAATAGCTTCCAATAGCTTGGCATTGGGTGAACCCTCCTTCTTGGCCCGACCATAAAGAATTTCACTGCTGCTTCGGATTATTCCCAGAGGATTTCTGATTTCATGGGCAATGCTTGCCACCATTCTGCCCATACTGGCCAGCTTTTCATTTTGATGAAGTTCTTTTTCCAGCTTTTCCTTTTCCGATATTCTAAGGGCCAGAAACCTGTCTGTTCGCAGGATAATCATATACAGCAGAAAAAAAAGTACCAGGGAAGTGGTGAATGAACCAACAATTATCAACCATTGAAAATGGATAACTGACTCATAGTCTGCGGTGATATCCTGAGTGAACTCCAGTATTCCCATTATGGATTCTTCCCTTATTCCTAAAGTTCTTTCAGCCCTCAAGGGATAGACAGTTCTTAAAACTATGGAGTCGGGCTCAAGGGAAAATCTGAGCATGGCCATCCAGTTGGTAATATTCTTCTGCAGTTTAAAGCTGTATTTACCATGCTCAACCGCATTCTTGACGCTGGTGTCATCCAGTCCTGTCTGACCCACAAGATCTCTGTTGGTTGAGTAGGAAACAGAACCCTGAATATCATAAATCCTAACTTCAAGGACGTGAAAGCTGTGGGTTGTGGAGCTGATAACCTGTTCCAGACGTTCATACTGGGCTGGCTGCTTCAATTCAATCCGGCCGAAACCAAGCACAGTTGGCAGGGTAAAACGCTGGTATATCTGGTGGTTGAGATTCTCCGCCAGAAGCAGAGCAAACTCATGATTCTTACTGATTATGGTTTCCCTGGCATAATTGGCGATAAAAACAGACAATGCAAGAATAGAAGCAAGGATCAGAACCAGGGAACTCCATGAAAGAAACTTGACAAATTGAAAAGGACGAGCTGGATCAGCCTTAAAAAGATGCTTGAGCAACCTAAAACTCCTTTGTGGAGAAGGGGTTGATCAAAAAATCACTCATACTGCTCTTGTCTTCCTGCAGGTCAAAGGGCCGGAGGCCTGCCTTTGCCGATCTTTTGCCAGGTTCTAAAGTCAGCTTGTCCAAAAAAATATTGTACTTATGGGCTGAGCTCACCGAACAAAAGCATCCCCGGTTAATTGCTTCTGACATCTTACAGCCATTCCTGAATTTATAATAACTCGCCATAATTTTTTCAGCTCAATCTTTCGAGCAATCTCCCTATCCTCCCCAAACAGTCTTTAATGACCTTTTCTTCAACAGCGTATGAAATCCTCACACACCGGTCATCTCCAAAGGCAACGCCAGGAACCAGGGCGACCTTTTCTTGCTCCAAGATAATCTGACACAATCGTGCTGAACTGTCCACATCTCCCCTATAATATGCGTCCAAACGGGGAAATACATAAAAAGCACCCTCTGGTTCAGGGCAAAAAACGTCTCTCCAGGAGTTGATAATTTCCAGGACCATGTCTCTGCGCGACGCAAAAGCCGTCTTCATTTCTTCAACAAATTCAAATGGTCCGGTCAATGCTGCCAGAGCTCCTTTTTGAGCGATGGAACAGATATTGGAAGTAGACTGGCCCTGAATCTTGGACATGGCTTTGATAAGATCGATATGGGTCAGGACGTAGCCTACACGCCAACCTGTCATGGCAAATGTCTTGGAAAGACCATTAACCACTGCGACTTTATTTTTGTTTTCCGACCAAAATCCGCATAATGAAGCCGGTTTGGCCGGAGAGTATACCAGCTGGTCATATATCTCATCGCAAATTACAAAAATATCCCTGGCAGCAGCCCACTCAGCAAGTTCAATAAGGGATTCCTGACTATAGTGGCACCCTGTGGGATTAGAGGGAGTGTTTAGAATGAGGATCCTTGTTTTTTCAGTAAGATATTTTTGCAGACTCCCGGGGTTGACCAGAAAATTATCTTCAGGCTCAGTTGGAACCACTACAGGGATACCCTGGGCAAGCTGCACCAGAGCCGGGTAACTGACCCAGTAGGGTCCTGGAATCAAAACTTCATCACCGGGATCGACCATTGCCTGAAGAATATTATAAAGGCACTGTTTTCCTCCGTTGGAAACCATAACTTCGTCAAACCGGCAATCAATGGAATAATATCTGGAAAAGTATCCGGCCACTGCCTGTCTGAGTTCCGGTAATCCCGGAACAGCTGTATACCTTGTAAAACCATCATCCAAAGCGTTCTTGGCTGCCTGGATTATGTGCGATGGTGTGTTAAAATCAGGTTCACCAACTGCCAGACTGACAACATTTTCACCCCTGGACCGCATTTCCTGCGCTTTGGCATTTATAGCCAGGGTTGCGGAGGGTTGAATACTGGAGACTCTTTTGCTAAAGTACATAGATTAAACCTCAGCCCTGCTGTATTTAGATTATTATAAAAAATTTTGGTAAAAGATAAACATGGTCTTTTTATGCTCACGTTATGTCCGGGCGTTGAATAAATTCATTAATCAATCTTTAAGCCAAGGTAAAACATAAAATTTCATATGTCATTGGAGGACAATAGTGAAAATTCTAAAAGCCAGCAATATGAAGCGCTGCATAGGTTGTTACTCATGCTCTCTTGCCTGCGCCCGAACTGTTCACAAATCTCTATCCTGGAAAAGATCAGGGATAAGAATTCACTCATCTGGAGGAATAAGTACAGGATACGAAGCAACTGTATGCCTGGCATGTGATCCTCCGCCCTGCGCACCGGTCTGCCCGACAGAGGCATTAATTCCCAGAAAAGGAGGAGGAATCCTTTTAAAGGAGAAACTTTGCATTCACTGTGGAGAATGCGCCGTGGCCTGCCCTGTTGATGCCATTTATTTTGATCCTGACAATAATATTCCCATTTTCTGCATCCATTGTGGAAGGTGCGTGCCTTTATGCCCCCATGACTGTCTTGAAATGGCCGAACCTTCAGAGGAGACCAGCAATGAACAATAAATTCAGAGTACTTGTTGTTGATTTGAGCAGCAAAAAATCAAAAGTCGAGTTTTATGATACCAGAAAAAAGTGGCTTGGAGGAAGCGGACTGGCAGCGGGTCTGTTTGAAAAATACGCCAATTTTGACAATGATCCTTTCCATCCAGACCAGCCCATAATATTCGCTATCGGTCCCTTGACCGGAATGTTTCCCCTCATGAGCAAAACCATAATGAGCTTTATGTCGCCCTATAATGGACAATACGCCGAATCTCATGGTGGTGGAAGGTCAGCTCTTGCTCTCAGATTCGCAGGTTATGATGCCCTGGTAATAACCGGCCGCGCGGAAAAGCTTACCTGCCTTGGTTTTGGAGCCAGAGAAATCAATATACAGGATGTCCATTATCTCAAAGGAATGGACATATTCAAGACTGGAAAAATTCTCAGAAACCTCAAGCCCAAGAATCCCGGACACAGAAGTATCCTCCGCATTGGCCAGGCAGGAGAGAACCTCATCAGTTACGCCTGTGTCAATGTCGACACATTCCGTCACTTCGGTCGCATGGGCGGAGGAGCGGCCATGGGTGCCAAAAATCTCAAGGGAATCATAATCTCCGGGGATTCCACTTATGACCTGAATAAAGATACAATTAAGGAATATAACAAAGTCTACAAAGATATTTATAAAATTATCACTGAAAGCGATGCTGTGCGAAAATACCATGACCTGGGCACTCCGGAAAACCTTATTCCCCTGAACGAACTTAAGGCCCTGCCTTGGCGAAACCTGCAAAGCACCCATGACCCTGACATTGGCTCCATATCCGGCGAAAAATTCGCGGAAGAACTTCTTTTGAGACAGGTTGCCTGCGCTGGATGTCCTGTAGGCTGCATCCATATTGGCCTGCTTCGTGAACGATTTGGGGAAGATCATGAATATTTATACAGACAGGTCTCATATGATTATGAACCAATTTTTGGAGTTGGATCCATGCTGGGCGTGACATCATCCTCTGGTGTGCTGACACTGCTTGAGGATGTGGAAAAACTGGGTCTGGACGCCATAAGCGCAGGAGTTGCCCTGGCTTGGGCCACCGAGGCTCTTGAAAAAAAGGTAATCACCGCTGAACAAACCATGGCCGATTTGAAATTCGGTGACGTTCAGTCGTACAGAACAGCCCTGAAAAACCTTGCGGAACAGTCCAATGAATTTTACCGTTTTCTTGGCAGAGGTGCTCTAGTCGCCGCGGAAACATACGGAGGTGAAGATTTTGCATGTGTTCTTGGCCAGGAAATGGCTGGATATGCTACCGGAGAAAATTATTTTGTAAGTCAGGCTCTGGGCTTCAGACATTCTCACCTGGATACCGGAGCTTACAGTTTTGACCAGGAAGAACAGGCAAAAGACATCGAAAAATCAATAAAGTATATGCAGGATCAGGAATATTACAGAATTCTTATGTGCTCCATGGCTGGCTGTTTGTTTGGCAGAAAGGCTTATCCCAAAGAGAATATCCTCAGAGCTTTGAATTCTCTTGGATATGATTATTCCCAGCAGGACCTGGATGATTCTGTCAAAGATATCCAGGCTCATCGTTGGGCGATCAAATTCAGGACCGGATTCAAGCCCGAAGAAGTCAAGATTCCCAAAAGATTTCTTGAGGTTGAGACCTGGAAAGGCAAAACTGACTCTGATTATCTGTTCAAACTCAAGAAAGAATATCAAAAAATACTAAGGGATATCGCGGAAAAACATAAATTTGCCGATGAGGAAGAAAAGTCTGAGCCGGAAAGATAGAAAACCTTAATTAAAAGTTTAGAGACTTGAACAAACTATTTTGAATAATGTGCAATAACCTATCTGAAGATGAACAAACTCACATATCAGAGCTATAATGAATTATAACATGAGACATAGGTCTTGAAAGGCTCCAGCCTCAATAAATAAAGAAGGCCGCTGGAGCCTATGGGGCCTGTCAGAGGAATTACTAATGCTTGAATCAATACAAGAAATAATTCGCACCAATAACCTGGCTGTTCTGGCCACCTGTGCTGAGAACCAGCCTCATTGCTCCCTTATGGCCTATGCTTCCCTAGATGATTTCCGCTTAATATACATGATGACTCAAAAAGACTCCAGAAAGTTCAGAAACATAAGTGCCAATCCCAGGGTAAGCCTTATGGTAGACACCAGACTGGATAATCCGGAGAACAGGCCGTCTATAAAAGCCCTCACCATTGGCGGAATATGTCGTCCAGCAGCACAGATCGATCAGGCTCGACTGAAAGATTTGCTGTTGCAAAGCCATCCTCAACTAAAAAACCTGTCAGCCCAGCAAGACGCCGTAGTAATGGAAATAACTGCAGAGTCGTTCCTGCTTCTGGATGGAGTAGACAATGCATTTTTTGTGGATCTATCCAGAAAGTAAAAATTTTTTTGCGGGGAGAATTGTTTCATCACCTGATTACGGTCCGCGCGTGTATTTTGTTCTCCCCAATCCCTCAATTCCTGGCTCCATAACTTATAATCCATAATCCGTAATCTAATAAATCTTTCTTTTTGCAAAACTTGATCCCAGAACGTTAAAGGTATTCTCAACTATGAATATTGCATGTTCATCATGGGAAAAAACAGTCTGCTCCAGACGCTTCATCATTATATTGTTGGTGATGGCCATGATTATATTCTTATCCGTACCTGAATAAGCCCCCCTTCCTCTGATAAAGGTTGCACCCATTTTCAGGTGGTCAATCATCTCCTTTGATATTTCCTGGCTTTTATCCGATATGATCAATACCAATTTTCTCTGATTAAACATGGTCATTGTGTACTCCATAGTCACCGAGAGGATGAAAACCAGTATAAGCGAAGCTATAACCAGATCTACATCCAAAACAAACAAGCTCCCTGAAAACAGGACAAAGTTAAACATAAAAGCAAATCTTCCTATGCCCAGATTATATTTCTGGTTGAGCATGATCGCGATTACGTCCAGGCCTCCGTTGGATCCCAGGGAACGCAGGACAAGCCCGCTGCCCACGCCGCATACCGCTCCTGACGCCACGGCCGCGTAAAGCTGGTCCTGAATCCCCAGATCAAAGCTGATCAGCTCATAGGACAAAGTGGCCATGAACATGGCGTAAAAACTGTAGTAAAAGAATCTTTTACTTACATAAAGCCAGCTCATGGCAAATAGGGGGATGTTCAACAGAAAATATATGATGCCCGCGGATAATACCGGGGTTGCATAATATATTAAAAGACCGATGCCAAATACACCGCCGGGGATAAAGTTATGATGAACAGCTATCCCCTTGAGACCTACTGCCAGAATAAAAGAACCAATAGTTATGATTATAATATTCCACCAGACCGTGTATGTAAATTGTTCCAGTTTTTTGGGCACTTAAGACCTCCCATCATGTTCAAATGATAACGATCAACTAAAATTACGGCCATGTTTATTGCAAAAAGAAAGGGAGGTTTATCTGCAACAAAACCATGGGTCAAGAAAAAAAACAAAAGTGTAAATTTATGATAAGTATCTTATTTAATAATATAATCGGGTAATATTAAAAGCTTGAAACTACCTGAGGAGGTCTTTAATCTGTAGAAGTTCATTTTTAATATTTTTAAGTGATTCTGAAAGTATATCCTGTTCTTCAAGACGCATGCGGGCTCCATCAATGGTAAGCTTATCCTCGTATAAAAGTTTTTTAATTCTTTTTAACAAGACTAAGTGTTCGGATGTGTAATAACGCTGACCTTTGCTGGTCCTGCCGGGACGAAGCTGGGGAAACTCAGTTTCCCAGAATCTGAGCACATATGTTTCCAACCCAATCAGCTCAGCTGCCTGGCCGATTTTATATATTTTATGATCCTGATTCATAAATTCAGTCTAAACATTAGACCCTGATTGGTAAAGTCCAAAAAAAAAGACCTTCAACACCGTGTTGAAAAAGTCCTTACTCAGCAGGCTATTCAAAAATTCCAAGAGTCAGTCCGGCACTCACTTGAGTTCTTGATTACGCTTAGAAATTGCCGCGCTCGAAGACTCCCTCGCAATGACAGGTAGTGATGTGAATTATTAGCTGTCATCTCAAGTGAGTGCCGGAGCAGCGACGTAGCAATTGGGAGATTTGGGGCAGCCTGTCAAGGGGTTTTAAGTAAAGCCGAACATTTATATTATGCCACAAAAAAAGGGACTCATTAATGAGTCCCTTTTTTTGTGCCTTTGGAGGCAGGATAAGAATTGTTCCGGCGGCGACCTACTTTCCCAGGGGTTGACCCCAAGTATCATCGGCGCTG
>PXDF01000085.1 GCA_003566455.1 Desulfonatronovibrio sp. | reverse complement strand
TGCCGGTGATGCGGAAGGCGAATTCGCCCAGAGTCTGGTCACTTCCGGCCCAGAAATCGCGCACGCAATCACGGTATTTGCCGTTCCATTCAGACCAGACAGCGGGGAAATTGCCCACCTGGTAGCCTCCTTCGCCCACGTCCCAGGGCTCCGCGATGAGTTTGACCTGGCTGATGACCGGATCCTGCTGAATAAGATCGAAAAAGGCGGAAAGCTTGTCCACGTCATGCAGTTCACGGGCCAGAGTGGAGGCCAGATCAAAACGAAACCCGTCAACACGCATTTCCAGCACCCAGTAGCGCAGGGAGTCCATGAGTAATTGAAGAACGTGTGGATGGCGCATGTGCAGGCTGTTGCCGGTTCCGGTGTAATCCATGTAGTATCTAGGATCGTCAGCCATGGTCCGGTAGTAATAGGCATTGTCGATTCCCTTGAAAGAGAGGGTCGGACCCAGATGGTTACCTTCGCATGTGTGATTGTAAACCACATCCAGAATCACCTCGATACCGGCCTGGTGCAGTGTTTTGACCATGTGTTTGAATTCCGAAACTATGGCTCCGGGCCGCTTATCCGAGGCATACTCATTGTGGGGAGAGAAAAAGCCCAGGGTATTGTAGCCCCAATAATTGCGCAGGCCCCTGTCAATCAGGTGCTTATCGTGGATGAACTGATGGATCGGCATAAGTTCCACAGCGGTTATCCCCATTTCTTTCAAATAATTGACAGCAGCCGGATGTGCCATTCCAGCGTAAGTGCCGCGAATATCTTCCGGAATCTGGGGATGGAGGAAAGTAAAGCCCTTGATATGGGTTTCATAAATAACGGTTTCATGCAATGGACGCCTCAGCTGTTTGTCACCGTTCCAGTCAAAATGGGGTTGATGAACCACGCTGCGGGGAACAAATGGAGAACTGTCGTTATCATTGAGGCTGTCAGGTCCTTCCTTGAAATTATAGGAAAAAACAGCTTCATCCCAGCTGACCTGTCCATCAATGGCCTTGGCATAAGGATCCAGCAGTAGCTTGGACGGGTTGCAGCGGTGACCATGTTCAGGCTGCCAGGGTCCGTGGACCCGGAAACCGTAACGCTGGCACGGCTCAACTTCTGGCAGATAGCCGTGCCAACAGTGTCCGGTCACTTCAGGAAGTTCAATCCTGGCCTCCTGACCGTCAGCGTCAAACAGACACAGCTCAACTTTTTCAGCGATTGAGGAGAAAATGGAGAAATTTGTTCCTGAGCCATCATAGGTGGCTCCAAGTGGATAGGGTGTACCCGGCCATACCTTCATTATTTTCCTCCCGGATAAATTTTATGTTAAACAATATTACCCCGCGCCAGATTCATGTCAATTAAAAACCCGGGTAAGAATGAAAACGCTGAATATTTTTGAGGTCAGGGACCAAGGTTTACTTCGCGAATAGCCGGATAGAAGGATCTGTTGAAAAAGTAAAAATAAGCATTCAGGACTATTCCAGGCTGTTTCTGGAAGGCAAGACATGCTGGAAGAGATATCATTCTGATGAGCGCACCTCAGGTTCAACCGTTGAGAACGTGAAGTACGGGCAGGACTTTTTTGGGAAATTCAAATCGGACTGTTTTCAAAGGATCCACCACCTGGCAGAAGCAGAGATTGCCGGCCATGCTCATGAGCATGGCAGCGTGATTTACAGAAATTCCTGCAAAGTGGTTCAAAAAATGAATCATGTTTTTAACCGCTCCCCTGACCGCTTCATCTGAGGATTCAGCGGAAAAGATGGTGGCTACCATATCTTCTGTTTCCACAAATGGAGTGGGAAGTCCCTTGAGTTTTGGATAAACTGTCCCTTTAAGGCGGACTTCACCTGAAGTTTCCGCCCCGGATACCCCTATTTCACCATCCCCCTGAGCTGAATGCAGGTCTCCGCATCCAAAAAGCGCGCCTTCCACCTCCACTTCAAAATAAACCCTGGAACCAGTAGTAATAATTCTGCAATCCATGTTGCCGCCATGCCTTTCAGGGGTACCATTGGGGATCGTCCTGTCTTTGGGGGCTACGCCTATGACTCCCACCATTGGCTTAAAAGGAAGCATGGCCAGTCCGTTGAAATCAAGGAAGTTTTCCCTGTGTTTCAGTACGACTGTTTCCATGCTGGAAATCATTTCTCCCGGCACGCCTTCTCCAGGTGCCACAACAACCCTGGAGTCATGTCCCAGCTTGATTCCAAGGATATCAAAGCCGATGATATCTCCGGGCATGGCTCCGGAAATGAAAACCGGTCCTGTTGCCGGATTTACATGGTTCCAATCCAGGCGGTCCAGAAGGTCCTGGTCAGATTTGATCTGGCCTGAAAAACAGTCCAGGGTCTTAAGGATGAATTCCTGGTTCTGATCCACACGCAGAGCAGGTTTGAGGTCAGGTGAAAATGAATAAAAAACGGTTCTGGCATCCAGGGTGGGGTGCATGGGCGTAATCCTTCTTTGGTTTCAACAATGACCAGTTTATTGGCTGTGTTGTTTATCTCTACAAAGCTTTTTCGATTCTTTCCATTGCTTTTTCAACGTTTTCAACGCTGTTGAAAGCGCTGATGCGGATATAGCCTTTGCCGCAAAGTCCGAAACCGTCACCAGGAGTACACACTATTCCGGCCTTGTTCAAAAGGTCGTCAAAAAAGCTCCAGGAGTCTTTCTTTCCATTGATCCATATATAAGGGGAATTAACTCCACCGGTGCATTCAAACCCAAGCTTCCCCATCCTCTCACGGATGATGCGGGCATTGGTCAGATAGTAGTCGATATTGGCCCGGACCTGCTTTTGTCCCTGTTCGCTGTATACAGCCAGGGCCGCTTTCTGAACCGGGTAGGATACGCCGTTGAATTTAGTGGAATGACGTCTGTTCCAGAGTCCATGGACAGAAACTTCAGTGCCCTGGCTGTCATAGGCTCTGCAGTTTTTAGGGACAACAGTGAAGGCGCATCTGGTCCCGGTAAATCCGGCTGTTTTGGAAAAGCTTCGAAACTCTATGGCTACTTCAGTTGCTCCTTCTATTTCGTAAATGGTCCTGGGAAGCTCAGGGTCGCGGATAAAGGCTTCATAAGCAGCGTCAAACAGGATCAGGGCTTTGTTTTTCCTGGCGTAGTCCACCCATCTGGCCAGTTCTTCCCTGGTGATTGTGGCCCCGGTAGGATTGTTGGGGTAGCAAAGATAAATCAGGTCAACCGGGGAGTCAGGAAGACTGGGGATGAAGCCGTTGTCTTTTGTGGATTCTAGATAAACCAGGCCCTGGTATCTTCCTTTTTCAAAGCTGCCTGTCCTTCCGGCCATTACATTGGTGTCGACATACACGGGGTAAACCGGATCAGGCACAGCCACCTTTATACCGATGTGAAAAACTTCCTGAATATTGCCGGTGTCACACTTGGCACCGTCGCTTATAAATATCTCATCCGGGTCAATATCCGCTCCTCTGGACTGATAATCAGATCCGGCAATGGCCTGGCGCAGGAAAGCATATCCCTGCTCAGGTCCGTAGCCCTTGAATGTGTCGGAGATGGCCATTTCATCAACCGCCTCATGCATTGCCCTGACACAGGCCAGGGGCAGGGGAAGAGTTACATCTCCGATTCCAAGCTTGATGATTTCCCTGTCAGGATTGTTTTTCTGGAATTTTTCAACGCGCCTGGCAATATCGGCAAAGAGATAGGAAGACTTTAGCTTGAGATAATTCTCATTAATATTGATCATTAACTGCTCCTGAAGTTCGTGATTTTTATTTTTTAAGATATTCAATGACCAGTGTCAAATAGCCCGGCCAACCTTTGACAAGCAAAAAACAAAGGAATAATAGCCCGTTTTCTGAAATTGAAAAAACTAAAGACTGGACAGGCATGAAAACTTTCATTCCGGGTACATTCAGGGCTGATCTACTGCTCCTTTTAACCGCCTTTATCTGGGGAGTCGCTTTTGTAGCCCAGAGGGCCGGGATGGACCACATGGGTCCGTTTATCTATAATGGAGTGCGTTTCGGGCTTGGAGCCCTGACCCTTGTTCCAGTCATCTGGTACAGGCAAAAAAAAAGGCTTGTGGATCACCCTTTTCAGAAAAAAGAATCCGCGTTCTTGCTCAAAGCGGGTATTATTTCCGGGCTGCTTCTTTTTCTGGGCAGCAGCCTGCAACAGGTCGGCATTGTTTACACCACCGCTGGGAAGGCCGGATTCATCACCGGCCTTTACGTGGTTATTGTTCCGGTTCTGGGACTAATCTGGAGACAGCGCCCTGGTCCAGGTGTCTGGACAGGTGCTGTTCTGGCTGTTTCCGGCTTGTATCTTCTGACCATATCAGGCGGACTCAGTATTGATCTGGGCGACTTCCTGGTACTGCTTTGCGCACTTGCCTTTGCCCTGCATGTTCTGGCCATTGGCTGGCTTGTGACCAGGGTTGACTGCGTAAGGCTTGCCCAGACTCAATTCATTGTTACTTCTGTTTTGAGTTTACTGGTAGCCATAATCTTTGAAGATATCCTTATGTCAGCGCTGATTGACGGCATTATTCCCATTCTTTACGGAGGGATCATGTCTGCCGGAGTTGCTTTCACATTACAGATTGTAGCCCAGAGACAGGCGCCCCCTGCTCACGCAGCCATAATTCTCAGCCTGGAATCTGTTTTTGCGGTCCTGGCCGGATGGATGATCCTGAGTGAAACCATGGCCGGACGGGAGATAGTTGGTTGTGCGCTTATGTTTTCAGGCATGATCACAGCGCAAGTTTATTCACTGAAAAGAATCAATGTCAAGGTTGACAAAACAGAAAAGGCAACTTAGGTATAAGTGCTTTTGAAATAAGGAGGTTGTATATTAATGTTTGAATTAACAGATTCGGCCAAGACACAATTGGATAGGTATTTTGAAACTCAGGAAAAGTCGCCCATCAGAGTATATCTTGCCGCCGGCTGAGGCGGGCCAAGACTGGCTCTTGCTCTGGACGAGCAAAAAGACAATGATAATGCTTTTGATGTGAAGGGATTTCAGTTTCTGGTTGATAAAAATCTTATGGATACGGTTGCTCCCATTACAGTTGATATGACAGAATCAGGGTTTGTAATCAATTCCAGTCTCAAGATTGATCCCAGCGGGTGTTCATCCTGTACTTCGTGTTAATTTTTTTAACCGGAATATTTTATGCCTTTGCAAACGGCCATGTCCAGTGATATGGCCGTTTTTCTTGACTCTAAGATTTTGGTAAAAACACCATATAGTCATGAGGTGATTTATAATGAAATGTGTTACTATTAAAAAAGGGGTGGACTGCGCCCTTATGTCTTCAGAGGGATGTTCTTATCTTGGGGGGCAATGTTACCCTGTAGTTGAAAAATGTGAAGGCTGTGACCGCATCAGTAAATATGAAGACGCGGTATATTGCAACAGCTATCCCGATCCCTCAGCGAAATGGGATCATGGTGCCTGCAATTTTGCCACTCATGTTCAGGCTGTTCTGGATAAGTCCGGAAAAGTCAAGATCAACCCATTAAAGGCTTCCAAGCGTGCTGCCAGGAGCCGCCGTTAAAAGGGTCAACAAACTGTGTGAGAACATTCAGTTGCTGCGTTGCCCGGCATTCACTTGAGCTGATAGTTATTGGAGGGATCTGATAATCAAGATGTCAAGCGGTGCCGGACATTTGGAATTTTTGATCATCACGCTTGATGCGTGATCCAATAAGAACTTTTCTAAAAAACTGCCAAGGGAAACTATGAGCCGGATATCTGACCATCTGGAAAAACAGAGATACAGGATCATTGAACTGCAGAAAAAGCTGGTGTCCATCCCCGCTCTCGGACCCGACAATCAGGGCTCCGGGGAGAAAGAAAAGGCCGATTTTCTGCTTTCCTGCCTCCGTGATTCCGGTTTTGATCAGATAATCGAAGTTAACTCTCCTGATTCGCGCGTTCCATGCGGTTACAGACCCAATATCATCGCCCTGATTAACGGAAAGAATTCCGGTAAGACTTTGTGGATTATTTCTCACATGGATATCGTGCCTGCAGGAGACCTGAGTCTTTGGGACGGAGATCCGTTCAGTCTAAGGGTTGAAGATGACTTGATTTTTGGCAGAGGTGTTGAGGATAACCATCAGGGAATGATTTCGTCAATTCTGTCCGCAACGGCCTTTAACCAACTCGGCATTAAACCGGAAATCAACGTAGGTCTGCTTCTGGTAGCAGATGAGGAAACCGGCAATAAGCATGGACTGCCCTTTGTTCTGGATGAGAAAAAGGAACTTTTTGGCAGGGATGATCTTTATCTGGTTCCTGATTTTGGAACCCCTGACTCAAAGCTGGTTGAAGTTGCTGAAAAGAGCATGCTCTGGATTAAAATATCAGTCACAGGCAGACAATGTCATGCTTCAAGGCCTGATAAAGGCATAAACACCCTGGTGGCGTCTTCAGATTTTATTTTGAGAATTCAGGAACTTAATAACTATTTTTCTGATCACAGCGAATTGTTCAGCCCGCCTGAATCTACTTTCTGTCCCACGAAAAAAGAGGCTAATGTTCCCAATATCAACACGATACCTGGTCTGGATGTTTTTTATGTTGATTGCCGCGTTCTTCCCAATTATAAATTGGATGAAGTAATGGAACGGGTCAAAGTTCTGGGTTCTGAAATTGAGTCAAAGCACCGGGTCAGAATCGCCTATGAAACAATTTTGCGGGAGGAGTCAGCTCCATTTACCGATCCTTCCAGCGAGATAGTTACTAAACTATCCGAGGCCATAATCAGGATTCAGGGCGTGGAGCCTGTTCCCCAGGGAGTTGGAGGGGGAACTGTAGCCGCGTTTCTTCGGCACAGGGAATATAATGCTGTTGTCTGGGCCACCTTGCTTGGGACAGCTCACCAGCCCAATGAATGCTCAAGTATAAGGAACACCATCAATGACGCCAGAGTCATGGCTTATATGGCCGGCCCCTGGTAGTACTATTCAATGCTTAAATCCCCACCACCTGAAGTTTATGATCTCATAGTCGTGGGCGCGGGACACGCGGGCTGTGAAGCTTCTCACGCGGCCGCTTCCCTGGGGCTCAAGACACTTCTGCTTACCATAAATATCGATCGTATTGGTCATCTTTCCTGCAATCCAGCTATTGGCGGACTGGCCAAGGGTCACATGGTCAGGGAAATCGACGCATTGGGCGGAGTAATGGGAGTCTGGGCGGACAAGGCCGGCATTCAATTTAGAAGACTTAATACAAGCAAAGGACCCGCGGTTCGTTCCACAAGGGCCCAGATTGACCGGGCCAGATATATGCAGGTTGTCCAGCAAACCCTGTTCAGCCTTGACAGCCTTTATATCAGGGAAGCCACAGTAGAGGAGGTAATTACTGAGGACTCCAGGGTTGCAGGAGTAAAGACCAGAATCGGAGAAAAGATACCCTGCAGAAGTCTGATTCTCACTACAGGCACTTTTATGCAGGGTCTGATTCATATCGGCCTGGATCATTACCAGGGTGGAAGGCTGGGAGATCCGGCCAGTATAGGACTTTCCGGTTCTCTAACAAATCTGGGGATAGAGCTTGGACGCTTAAAAACAGGTACAGTTCCCAGGCTTCTAAGAGACAGCGTGAACTTTTCTGAAATGGAGGCCCAATACGGGGATAATCCGCCTCCAAGGTTCAGCTTCAGGGAAAAGTCAACAATTCTCCCTCAGCTGCCATGTCATATAACCCATACCAATCAGCAGACCCACCAGGTGATCGCCAAAGGTTTTGATAGGTCACCTCTTTTTCAGGGAGTGATCAAGGGCATTGGAGCCAGATATTGTCCATCCATAGAAGACAAGGTGGCCAGGTTTCCTGAAAAGCAGAGACATCAATTGTTTATCGAACCTGAAGGGCTGACTTGTTTTGAGGTTTACCCTAACGGGATACCCACCAGTCTGCCTTTGGATATTCAAAAAGAAATGCTGGCCACCATACCCGGTCTTGAAAAGGCCCTCATTGTCAGGCCGGGTTACGCTATTGAATATGATTTCATCTTCCCCACCCAGCTGAAACCGACTTTGGAGACCAAGGCTGTTTCAGGTCTTTATTCTGCCGGGCAGATCAACGGTACCTCTGGTTATGAAGAAGCAGCGGCCCAGGGACTCTGGGCCGCTCTTAACGCTTATTCAAAACTTAAGAGAACAAGCGATTTTGTATTAAAAAGGAGCCAGGCCTATATAGCTGTACTGGTGGATGACCTTGTTACTAAAGGAACCATGGAGCCTTATCGGATGTTTACCTCCAGGGCTGAATACCGATTGCTCCTCAGGGAGGACAATGCTGACCAGAGGCTGACTCCAGCTGGAAGAGAGATGGGTTTGGTGGGGGACCACCAGTGGAAAGTGTTCAGGGATAAGAATGAAAAAATATCCAGAGTCAGAAACAAGCTGGATTCAACAACTATCCGCCCTGATGCGGCCACCAGAGATGTTCTGCAAGGCATCAGGGCCTCAGTTCCCAAAAAAGCAATCAGCCTTTCCGAGCTGCTGAGGCAGCCTCAGCTTCAAATTCATGACCTGTCTCCTTTCTGGACGGATATGGTCCATTATGAAGATGATATTCTTGATCAGGTTCAGACTGAGATTAAGTTTGAAGGATATCTCAAGAGACAGGAAGAATTGGTGCGCAGAACTGAATACCTTGAAAATTATGAACTGCCCATGGACATGGAATATTGTTCAATCCCGGGACTTTCTTCTGAAGTTGTTGAAAAACTTACCAATATCCGGCCGAGAACCCTTGGTCAGGCAAGCAGGATTTCCGGCGTGACTCCGGCAGCCTTGTCCAGCCTTGAGGTGTTTATCAAGGCGGGTAAAGTACGAAAAAATCAATGGACTGCCTGATTTTATCCTGGCAAGTGTATTTTTAAATCCTGTTTACCCACAATTATAAATAACTTATTGAAAAAAGAATTAAAATGCTACAGGATTCAGTTCAGGCCTGGCCCTACACGTTTATTTAATTGGGCAGCCCTGTCTGATTAATTGATTTATTACCTTAACATCTTACTTTAACTTTTAGGCTTAACAGCATATTGAAAAGTTTCTTATCAGGTCACGCGAAACGCTGGACGTTCAAAAAATTATCACGCCAGGGCGTGACAAGAAATTATCCGGCACCCACGTGCCATGTCAATGATGACACACGCCAGAATAAGATCAAATCAGGTGGGTGCCGTAGAAGCGACGCGGTAATCGAAAGATTTTCGGTCTGTTAAGAAGGCACCAGTTCAACTTTAATAGGAGGCAATGGTTTTGGAAGAGGGATCGGAAAACAGGTTCTGGTCGGTTTTTCGCAGGATTTTTGGTTCCAGGTGCGATGTTCCCCTGGAAGAAATCATCATGGAGGCCCGGGATGATGGAGAGCTCAAGAATGAAGAAGTTCTGATGCTGCTTAATGTTCTCAGGCTGAGTCAGAAACAGGTTGTGGAAATTATGGTTCCCAGAACTGACCTTGTCTGCTGCGAGGTCAACGATTCCTTGGATGAAATTGCCAAGACCATTATCCAGAGCGGTCATTCCAGGATTCCCATTTACCGGGAAAACAGGGACCACATGATTGGACTGGTTCATGCCAAGGACCTCATGAAGTTTTTTCTGGGCGACAAGGATGCTTCACTGAGCAATATCATGCGTGCCCCTTATTTTATTCCTGAAACCAAAAATGTTCGCGAAGTCCTTCTTGAATTTCAGAATAAAAAGATCCATATGGCCATTGTTATTGACGAATATGGAGGAACATCAGGTGTGGTAACCCTGGAGGACGTGCTTGAGGAAATTGTGGGTGAAATAGAGGATGAGTACGACCCTCCAAGACCTCAGGAGATACAGGTTCAGCAGGACGGCTCATTTTATGTGTCAGGAAGGACATCCCTTGAGGAACTCAAGGACGAACTGGGTATAGATATTCATTCTGAGCAGGTTGAGACTATTGGCGGCTATGTCTGTCACATAGCCGGCAAGGTGCCTCAAAAGGAGGAGGAATTTTCTGACGGAGTGTACCGTTTTACAGTCAGGGAAGCAGATGTCAAGCATATCCAATGGATGGAGATAACCCCCATTGTTAAGTGATTCAGTCTAACAGAGTTCGCATGCAAGATGTTGATCAGTTCAAATGATTTTTAATAAAAGCCAGTCCGGTTATTTTTTCCCCATATCCGCTTTTTTCTGCGTGAGCGGGCTGTTTTTTGGTTTTGCCAACCCTGTCTATCACTTTCCGCCAATGATCTTTGTTTTTTTCTTTGGCCTTAACACCATCTCCCTGAATGCTGATTCAGGCAGACAGGCCTTTGCCCGTTCTTTTCTGGCTGCAGGACTGGCTTATTCCCTATGCCTTTACTGGATTGTGATCCCGGTCAGCCTTTATGGCGGATTTCCCCTGTATCTGGCAGTCTTCTGTCCTTTGCTCCTGGGTTTTTGTGTTGGATTGTTTTCCTCTTTTTATTCTGTATTTGTTCATACAGTCAAAAAGAGTTTTTCCTGGTTCTGGCTGGGCATCTTTGGTGGATGCGTCTGGGCAGGTCTTGAATTTGTCAGGGAATACGCCTTGACCGGATTTCCCTGGTTTATAGCAGCCCAGTCTTTTGCCATCTGGCCTCAAACTGTCCAGGCGGTGAGCCTGGTGGGCAGTTTTGGTCTGGCCTTGATTATGGCTGCCTGTGGGATATGGCTCGCAGCAAAAAAGTTGGTGCCGGCCTGTCTGGCGGCTGTAGTGCTCATAACTGTTCTGGGATATGGTTTTTTCCTTCCTGGTCAGAGGCATGAGTCTGACGAGGTACTGGTTTTGGCTGTTCAGGGTAATATTGACCAGACTCTCAAGTGGGAACAAGATATTCAGCTTCTGACAGTGGAAAAATATCTGGACCTGACAAGGCAGGGATCGGCCCAGAGCATGCCGGGACTGGTCATCTGGCCTGAAACCGCGTTGCCGTTTTATTTTCAGGAACCAACACAATTAGCTAACAAGGTGAGGGATTTCACCCTTGAATACGGCCTGAACCTCATTACCGGCTCTCCAGCCTACAGCCTTGATGAGGAAGATTTGGGCTATACTCTTTATAACCGAGCTTACTGGATATCTGACGGGTTTATTCATGACTATTATGATAAAGAACGCTTAGTCCCTTTTGGAGAGTATATCCCCCTGGGCGGCTATATTCCTTTTGTGGATAAGCTGGTGGAAGGAGAAATGGATTTTTCATCGGGCAAAAACAAATCTCCTATGATCAAAGGTGATCTTGCGTTGGGAATGCTCATATGTTACGAGATTATATTTCCCGGTCTGGTCCGGCAAAGGATAAAACAGGGCGCCAACCTCATCATCAATATTTCCAATGACGCCTGGTTCGGCAACACCTCAGCTCCTTCGCAGCATCTGCATTTAAGCGTGCTCAGGGCTGTAGAACAGAACAGATATGTGATCAGAGCAACAAACACCGGCATTTCAGCCTTTATTGATCCGGGCGGCAGGGTCTATAATCAGTCCTTTCTATTTGAAGATGCTTATCTTCTGGACAGGGCGGGGCTGATTAAAGCAAAATCAATATATTATCATCTGCATTGGGTAATTAATTGCCTGCTTGCAGTCGGAGCGGCAATCGCCCTGTGTCTGCATGCCTTAAAAAAGAGAAACCTCATAAAATGATTCAGTATTCAGATCTAAAAACACAATCCAATAAAGTTCTGGAACGGTATGCCTCTTTATGGGGGCGTCTTTGACCTTGAAGGTCAGAAAGCCAGGCTGGAGGAAATTGAACATCAATTATCCAGGCCCGGGGTCTGGGATAATCCAGAAAGCCTTACCCCGGTGCTCAAGGAAAAAAGCCAACTTGAAGAAGAACTATCCAAGTTCATGGAGCTTAGAAAAATGCACCAGGATGTTCTGGAATGGTTGTCCTTTGCCGAGGCTGAGCAGACCCCTGACATCCTTGAAGCCTTGAAAGAGAATCTGGCTGCTTTTCGTAAAACGCTTGACAAGATGGAACTTGAGGCCTTTATGAGCGGCAAGGATGACAAGAATTCAGCAATCCTTGAAATCCATCCAGGCGCCGGCGGAACTGAAGCTCAGGACTGGGCGGAAATGCTTCTTCGCATGTACTTGAGATGGGCGGAAAACAGCGGATATCATACAGAATATCTTGATTACATTCATGGTGATGAGGCGGGCATCAAAAGCGTGACCATCCAGATAACCGGAGATTACGCCTATGGTCAGCTCAAGGGAGAAAGGGGCATACACAGGCTTATCCGCATATCCCCATTTGACGCATCAGGGCGAAGGCATACTTCCTTCGCCTCTGTTGACGTTTATCCGCAGGTTTCAGATGACATAAGCATTGACATCAATGAAGAGGATATGCGCATTGATGTTTTTAAAGCCAGCGGACCTGGTGGACAGCATGTGAACAAGACCAGTTCAGCCATCAGGATCACTCATTTTCCCACAGGGATTGTAGTGCAGTGTCAAAGCGAAAGGTCCCAGAGAAGAAACAAGGAATCCGCCCTTAAGATTCTTAAGTCCAAGCTTTATGACCTCGAGATGGAAAAGCTCGAGGAGGAAAGACAGGAGAAATACGCTGCCAAGGATGCCATTTCCTGGGGAAGCCAGATAAGGACCTACACTCTGCAGCCATACCGTTTGGTCAAGGATCACAGGACCAGCACCGAGGTCGGGGATGTGGAATCAGTTCTGGATGGAAATATCAACCCACTGATTCGAGGTTTTCTATTGTCCAGACAATCACAATAAAAAAATTGCTTGATTTTGATTTTAATTTAAGGATATAGAAATTATCAGTTTTTTTGTGCATGGCTTTACAAAAACAAGGAGAAAGATCATGAACAAGAGTGAACTTATCAGGAGCCTGGCTGTGGAAAGGGATATCAATATTGACGAAGCAACCGAGATTGTCACTACTTTTTTTGATTCCATGAAAGACGCCCTTAAAAAAGGGGAAAGAGTGGAAATCAGAGGTTTCGGCAGTTTTAAAATAAAGGAGTACAAAGGCTATCAGGGCCGTAACCCCAAGACAGAGGAAGTTGTTGATGTTAATCCCAAGAGATTGCCATTTTTCCGGGCTGGCAAGGAACTTAAGGATTATCTGAACAGCTGAAATGGAATTGTTTTTTTTCAAAATCCCATTCAGAGCCTGAACTTTATCTCAGGTAAGCCTGAACATGCAAAAAAACCCCAAAACCGCTTGCTTTTATAAAATGCAGGGCAGCGGGAATGACTTTATCCTTTTTGACAATAGAAGTCTCATCCTGCCCGAGGAAAAGATGTCCACATGGGCCAGAAAGCTATGTCCGCGTGCCTTTGCGGTTGGAGCTGATGGAATGATTTTTTTGGATACCACCCCTGAGAGGGATCTTGATTTTGTGTGGCATTTTTTCAATTCAGACGGCTCCAGGGCTGAGATGTGCGGAAACGGTTCAAGATGTGCCTCCCTGCTGGCCAGTAAAATTGGACTCGCCGGCAGGACGCAGACTTTCGGGACCGACGCCGGGCCTGTAAAAGCCGAGGTGTTTGAGAACGGTCAGGTTAAAGTGCAGCTGACCCCGGCAAAGGATTTGAGACTGGATCTTTCCCTGTTGCTGGAAGATGGGCAGGAGATAAATATTCATCACGTAAATACTGGTGTTCCCCATGCCGTGGTTGTCTGTGAAAGAGTTAAAAAGGTTGACATAGCAAGGATGGGAAAAGCTATCCGCTTTCACAGGGACTTTTCACCCAAGGGAGCAAATGTCAATTTTATCCAGATCATAGATAAGAACTCCATGTTTTTAAGGACCTATGAAAGAGGAGTAGAGGATGAAACCTTTGCCTGCGGAACAGGGGCGGCTGCATCCGCTGTTGTGGGCGGAGCCCTTGGGCTTTTGAATTCACCGGTCAAGGTGACTACTTCAGGAGGAGAAGAGTTATCAATCGATTTTTCCGGGGAGGATGTTTTTTTAACCGGCAAGGCGATTATAGTTTATAAGGCCGAGCTGATGCTTGATTCATTCGGACTTTAATGAGCCGCCCCGAGCCTGAGAGTTCAGCCAATTTATTTATTTGTATTTTGCAAGGAGGTAGGATCAATGCAATTTAGCGGCGCTTTCACAGCCCTGGTTACTCCACTCAAGAATAACAGTATTGATGAAGAGGCTTACCGGGCCCTTATTGAATGGCAGTTGGAGCAGGGAATCGACGGTGTTGTTCCCTGCGGCACCACTGGCGAGTCAGCCACATTGTCTCATGAAGAGCACAAGAAAGTTATTGCCATTTGTGTTGATCAGGTTAAGGGTCGGGTCCAGGTTATTGCCGGAGCCGGGTCCAATTGTACAAGCGAGGCCATTGATCTGACCAGATACGCCAAGGAAGCCGGAGCAGACGCAGCCCTACACATTACTCCATACTACAATAAGCCCACTCCTGAAGGTCTGGTGGCCCATTTCAAGGCCATAGCCTCTGAAGTGTCCATCCCATTTTTTATTTACAATGTTCCAGGAAGGACCGCCCTTAATGTCATGCCCAAAACCGTAGCCAGGATATACAGGGAAATTCCCGAAGCCATCGGCATAAAAGAGGCCACAGGGGATCTAAAGCAGGTTTCTGAGGTTGTTGAAGAGTGCGGCCCGGACTTTATTGTGCTTTCGGGTGATGACTTTACAGTTCTGCCCCTTTTGTCTGTAGGAGGTCACGGAGTAATATCTGTTGTATCCAATATTGTCCCCGGTATGATGCATTCAGTTTGCAGGGCTTACGCTGAAAATGACCTGGAAAAGGCAAAAATGTTTCATTTTGAGATGGCGCCCCTGTGCAGGGCAATGTTTCTGGAAACCAACCCCATTCCAGTAAAAACCTCCCTGGCCATGATGGGCAAAATGAACAAGGAGTTCAGGCTTCCCATGGTGCCCATGCTTCCTGAAAACGAAGAAAAGCTCAGAGAAGTGCTCAGTTCCAAGGGACTTATATAGTACTTAGTGATGATAAAAACCTTTTATAGGGTAGGTTAATGAATCTCGATCTGAAAACAATCAGACAAATAGCCCGGGAAAAGCTCAAGGGTTATTGCCGGGTCTGTCCTGTATGTGATGGACGGGCATGTTCCGGTGAAGTTCCTGGAATGGGCGGTGTGGGCAGCGGCAGCTCCTTCAGATCCAATCTTAAGGCTTTAGATGAGTACCGACTCAGGTTGCGGGTCATCCACCAGGTTAAAGAAACTGACACATCCTTTACTCTTTGGGGCAGAAAGCTGTCATTTCCGGTCATGGCCGCTCCCATGACCGGGACTACTTATAACATGGGCGGAAAACTGACTGAGGAAGAATTTGTTTCTTATATAGTTTCCGGATCCATTGATGCCGGTATCCTGGGTTTCACAGGAGACGGAGCAGACCCTTCCATGTTCGGCAGCGGAATAAAGGCCATAAATGAAAATAATGGCCAGGGTATAGCTATAATTAAACCCAGGTCACAAAAGGAAATAATCCACAGGATCAGAACAGCTGAAAAGGCAGGGGCTTTTGCGGTTGGAGTTGATATTGACGGTGCTGGTCTGGTGACCATGGCTCAGATGGGGCAGGCTGTGGGTCCCAAATCCATTGAAGAAATAAGTGAACTGGCAGCCAGTACACGTCTGCCGTTTGTGCTTAAAGGGATTATGACCTGCGAAGACGCCGCATCCGCTCTGGAGGCCGGAGTTTCAGCCATAGTGGTTTCCAATCATGGGGGCAGGGTGCTTGACAGTCCCCTGGGAGCCGCTCATGTGCTTGCTGAAATATCATCCATGGTCAGAGGCCGGATGATTGTGATGGCTGATGGTGGAGTGCGATCTGGAGGGGATATTTTAAAGCTTCTCGCTCTTGGCGCAGACGCTGTATTGGTAGGCCGTCCTCTCATTACCGGGGCATTTGGCGGAGGAAAAGAGGGAGTCAGTGTTGTGCTCAAGAAAATGGGACAGGAACTTGTCCAGGCCATGCTTTTGACTGGCACCTTCAGTGTTACGCAGGTCAATCCGAAAATTATTGAAAAAAGTTAATCCCGGTGATGCCCGGATGAATCAGGAAAATCAGAACGAAAGCCAGTCTTGTCGCGGTTTCTAACTGGATTCCTCCAGAAGCAGAACCTCGTCCATTCCATCTCTTTCCATGGTAAGAACGTCAACCTTTTCCTGCAAAGATGTGTCAACCTTTTTTCCCACAAAGTCCGCGTGAATGGGAAGCTCCCTGTGTCCGCGATCAATGAGGACCATGAGCTTTATGCTTTTGGGCCTGCCAAAGTCCAGCAGGGCCTCCAGAGCACACCTCACTGTGCGCCCTGTAAAAAGAACGTCATCAATAAGAACAAGGGCTTTGTCTGTGATGGAAAAGGTTATTTCAGTGCTGTTTATTACAGGCGCTGAAGATAGATTGGTCCAGTCGTCCCGGTAAAGATTAATATCAAGCTTGCCCAATCGAATTTTCTGTCCTGTCCTTTTTTCAACCATAAATTTGATTCTTGAGGCCAGGTCAACGCCTCTTCTTTGAATGCCGATCAAGGCCAGGTCTGAAGTATCGGGGACCTGTTCCAGGATTTCATAGGTAATTCGTTCCAGAGTTTTTTGTATTTCTTGAGAATTGAGGATGATTCTTTTTTTCATGGTTTTCTCCTTGACAGATAGCTGGACGGGTCAGATTATATCCGATGTTTTGTGAATGCAAGTTCAGGTTTATAGTTATGGAAAGAAAATCAGTTTTGGTTTTGAATACAATTAAAGTCCTCAGCAATCAATCACTAACACTTCAAGGTAGTTTATGGCCAGTAACAGATTGAAATTCAGAATCAAGGGGATGACCTGTGCTGCCTGCGTGGCCAGAGTTGAAAGAGCGGTAGCCTGGGTACCAGGCGTTGAAAAGGTCAATGTAAATTTAGCCAATGAGACCATGTATATTCAGGCCCTGAAAGAGGTCAGCGTTGATGCTGTAATCGATGCTGTGAAAAAATCAGGGTATGAAGCTCTTTATCAGGATGATCAGGAAAAATCCATAAAATTAAAGGTAAAAGGCATGACCTGTGCGGCTTGTTCAGCCAGGGTTGAAAAGATCCTGAAAAAACAGCCAGGAGTAACAGAGGCCAGTGTCAATCTGGCTGAAGAAACCGCACTCATAAAAGCCGGCCCGGAAACAGATCTTGAAAAGATGGCTGAGGCTACCCGCAAAGCTGGTTATGAAATAGAAATAGTGAAAAAGAGGTTCTCATCTT
>PXDF01000176.1 GCA_003566455.1 Desulfonatronovibrio sp. | reverse complement strand
GATAAAGGATGCCGGTTATTCCGGAGTTTATCACGCCCTGAGGATGCGCGAAGGCACGGACACCCTTATCCCACCTGAAAAAAGAAAGGAAAGTATACGCAATTTCCAGGAAGCAGGACTTAAAGTCGGGACGTGCGTTGAACCTGTGGGACCAGAACATTCCAATGAAGAAATTGCCCGGGCCATACTCTTTGCGGCTTCTATTCATCCGGCCTTCAGCGGTGCTGCCAGACGCATAGAGATACCAGGGACCGAGATCGCGCGCAGGGGAATGATCAGCGAATTGCGCATGGCCCAGATCGTGGCCGTGACCATCCTGGCCACCCCCAGGTCGGTCAAGGGATTCTGCACCCATGAACCATGCACTCTTGGCGCTCTGGCCGGGGCCAACCTGTTCTGGGCTGAGACAGGATCAAATCCCCGTGATATTCATGAAAAAACCGAAGAAGGAAGAGGATTGGGAGTTGAAGCCTGTAAAACTATCTACCGGGAAATTGAGATGAATGTCCTGCAGGGACCTTCACTCTACTTTACAGGAAGTTAACCAGGGCAATAACCTCACCGTATCAGACCAGGGTCTGCATGCTCAAGTTCGCCGGAAACCGGCCTGTTGGGTTACAGCTATTCCAGTTCCCGTGGTTTTATCAGCATCAACTCATAAGCTCTGAACGCCAACACTTAAAATATAAAAAATGGTCCACCAGCAATGCCTGAAACCAGCCCGCAAAGTATAACCCTGGTTTTTTCAGCCGATCATCCTGGTTCCAGGGCCAGACTGAGCTGGATTGGTGCCAATGCCTGCGGGGTGGAATATTCACCAGACCCTGAAAGGCTTCATCTATTGCCGGAAGCAGTAAAACCCTTTCTCAAGTCCGACATTCCAGTCCGCTTTCATGCCAGATATTTCAGATACGAAATCGGCCACGCAGACCGACGTGAAGCTGACAGGGCCCTGGAAATCCACAAAAAACCCTGAGAACAATTCATGACCTGGGCCAGTCGGTGATCACGGTGCACATCGGGCTTGGCCTGGGTGTGCCGGTGAATGAAAAACGCATCGTGGATGTTGATATAAACCGTTCAAACGTCATGGCCAACCCCCTTACCTATTTTGAGCGCCTGGTCATGATCCGGGAAGTGCTGCTGGAGGCTGGAATGGCTCAGGAAGAAATGACCATCACTCCGTTTCCGGTTACCATGCCCGAACTTTACAAATATTATCTGCCCCTGGACGGTGAGCTTATGGACGGGGTCAAAGCAAGACTGGTCAGGCTTGCCGGGAACATGCGGGTCCATGTTTTGACCGCGGACACTTTCGGCCATGCCGGATCCAGACTTGAAGGAGTGGACTGCCTGTTTCATCTCATCAGCATGGGAGACCAGGCCCTGGCCAAGGCTGAGTATGTTAAGGGGCTCGGAGCTCAGAACTGCGTATCCGTGGGCAACGGCCGCAATGATGCTCTCATGCTTGAAGCATCCGCCCTGGGCATCGGCCTGATCCAGGAGGAGGGAGGGGCGGTCAGCGCCCTGACCTCGGCAGACATTATCTGCGTAAACATAAATCACGCCCTGGACCTTCTGCTTTTCCCCCTGAGACTTACAGTCACAATGAGATCCTGAGGCCGGCAAAAGATTTTTAGTAAACAACCGGTTCGTTGTGGAATATGCCTTGACATAAATTTTATTGATGACTTAGCATCATCCTCATGAGGACAACATTAACCATAGACAGCGATGTTCTGGATAAGGCCAGGGAGATTGCCGCCAGATGCAAAATCCCCTTCAGGACCGTAGTCAATGAAGCACTCAGGGCTGGTTTGAAAGAAGTGGAAAAACCATCCCTGCAGCGGGATTACACCACCAAACCTCACCCCATGGGGCTCAGGCGGGGAAGAAACCTGGACAACATCCAGGAACTCCTGGCCCAGTTGGAAGGCGAGGATGCCAGGTGATCCTTTTAAGGCAAGGCATAAGAAATTATTGTTTCTCGCCCGCTCCAGGAGTCGCTTGAGCCATAGAGTTTTGGAGAAGAGAGAAGTCATTTTTTCATTGCCCTGAGCCGGGGCAATGAAAAAGGTTCTCCGCCCAAGGCGGGGAGCTTGTTATTTATATACACTGGCTCGGTGGATATAATTATTAGATTTTCTTCCTCCACTCTTGCTCCGTGGCTCTAGGCCTGTTTCAGGCCGGGCGTGAGATATTCTTCTTCTTTACATGCAGGTCCGCTTAAACCGGAAGAGCCATACTTTGCCTTCTACCTTTTACTTTTAACCTTTATCTTTTAACTCTCAAGATTCCAGGACAAAAGGCTCACCCTTTCCCGGCCAGTAGGGATGATCTTCAGGTTCGTCCATGAGACCGACCAGTTTGGAGCGCTCCAGACAGTTCAAGACAAGATACATGAATTCCCTGCCCCGGACAAAACCCAGCCCTCCGCCTGCGGCTGACACTTCATCAAATTTTCTGACCTTGTCCACCCTTACTCCTTCACCGGCAATAACCAGCGGGACAGGCTCCCCTGAATGCACAAGCGGACCTGATGAAGGAGTTGAGTGATCAGCCGTGACAGCGACTATCACGTTACTGTCATCCATGATTGCTGGCAGTGACTCCGCAAGTCCCTGGTCCAGAAGCTCAATGGCCTGTTTCTTGAGCAGGGGATCTTTTTTGTGCCCGGCCTCATCCGGAGCCTTGGTGTGAACATGGATGAAATCGTACCTGTGCAGATGAACGCGGGCGGTATTGATCCTGGCTTTTATCTCTTCTCCGGGGTGGTCATGCTCAAGGCCTTTGATCACGTCAAGGCCCAGATAAGTGCCAAGGCCCGCGTAAACAACGCCTGATGAAACAGACAAACCCCTTATGCCGTTTTTTCTGGAAAAGGGAACTATTTCTTTGAGCCTCCCCGCCCTCTGGGTGACCAGGGCGTTCAGTGGCAGTCGGCCTGATTTTTCCCGGACCAGGTTGAACTCTGCAGCGCGCAGTTTTTTGTAAGCCCAGGACAGGTAAGCGGTCATGGCCCGGGCCGACTCAATGCTTGCGGGGTCATGGGCATAATCTTTGAGGGGTTTGATGGAGGAAAGCAGCAACCCGTCCAGGATGGGATTGGAATCGGTGATAAAGGGGGAAACGTATCCCTTTTGCAGGATTATCCCGAAGAGCCCCCTGGTGGGAACAAGGCTTAAATCCACCTCCCCGGTCTTAAAGCTGTCCACGGCTGCAAAGGCCTGCCTGGTCTCAACCGGGTCAGCCTCCATTTTATCCCGGACCAGCCTCAGTCTGTTGCCCTCCCGGGCAACGCTTACAAAATGGGTCAGCACCGCAACCTGATCCTTTTCCAGCTTGATCCCGCCGCCCAGGGCTTCAAGGACCCCCCGGCCCGGAAAATCTTTCTGGTCATAACCGAACATGGCAAAATGGGCGTTTTCACTGGGCAGAGCCTGTCCCTGGAAAGAGGCGTGGTACAATCCATTGCATCCCTTTTCAGCGATATGGTCCATAAAAGGAGTGCGCGCGGCCTGCAGAGGGGTTTTATTGTCCAGCGCGGGATGGCTCCTGTCACCGAGGCCGTCCAGCAGGACCAGAACAAATTTTTTGGGCACTGATGACTCCTGTCTTGTTACGTGTTGAAAACCCTTATTTCAGAACTGAAACCAGATGACAAGTGAATGGGAGCAAGGCTCTTTATTGCTGATTTTCCAGACAGGTGGCAGTTTGAATGTGAATTTTTCCAAGGTCAACCTAAATTCACGCTAAATCCCAAATCCTGTGGCGGATCATCCTGAAAAAGGTTGACATAACAGTTTATGCTGCATATTATTAAATTGTATGCTTAACAGGAGGTTTGCTGCATGATTTCCGAAACTGTCACTGTTTCAAAAAGAGGCTACATTATTCTCCCGGCGCGCATCCGCAAGGAAATGAACATAAAACCTGGAAGCCGGATATTAATCCACAGGGAAAAAGACAAGCTTACCCTGGAAGCTGTACCGTCCTTTACCCGCAGATTATCCGGTATTACTCAGAAAACCATCGGGGATACGCCGGAGGCAATTGATGATTTTATTGACCAGTCACGCGGGATAAGAACTGATGATTGACGTCAGGACCTTGAAAAAATCGGTTCAAGGCAAAAAAGTGCTCATTGACAGCAAT
>PXDF01000100.1 GCA_003566455.1 Desulfonatronovibrio sp. | reverse complement strand
ACCGGATCCAGCCGCCCTTCTTCCACCAACAGGCCGGCCAGATTGTGCTCCCTGGTCAGCAGCGACAGCTCGTCGCCGCGAAGCAGGTAGGCAGGGCTATCACCAAGATTTGCAACAACGGCCTGATTTCCGGTCAGTATGGCGACAACGATAGTACTGCCTGAATCATCGCCTACAGCCTCGGAAAATCCGGCCCCGGCCGCCTCCAGTGCCTGGGTGATAAGTTCCTCCGGATTTTTCTGACCCTCGGCAGATTTTCGGAGCACATACTCATTTACCGCATTAACTGCATATTGGGCAGCTGCCCCACCTTTTTTCATGCCTCCCATCCCGTCGGCGACGACATAAAGAAGCAGATCCTCATTGATTAGATAATTATCCTGGTTTTCTTTCCTAACATGGCCGATGTCTGTCAGGGCAAAAGATTTTACCTGCATCTGGCTAACCTCTTTCTGTCCACGATCAACCTCCTGGCGCTGGACGCCTGCCGGGTTTTTTGGTCACGGTCGGCATGAGCATGCTTGTCCATGACCGACACGTATATGCCTGGTAGTGCACGCTTTGATTGCCACGAACCACGAGATGAACATGACCGGAACATTCCTGGTCGATTTAAATGAAGCCACTTACGCTATGGGTTCTACGACTATCGATCTTTTTCCTGTCAATATTCTCATGCGGACTTCAGCAAAACAAAAGTACCGTCAAACTGCATATTCTATACTGCTTACGGGACAAGCGACAACCTGTCATCATAAATATCTACATTTCCAATGGCAAACTGAATATGTAAATGTTCTCGAAATTACACCCATTGAGCTGGCTCTTTTTATCATGGACAAAGCCTGTGTGAATTTGCCAGGCTGGAAAAAAAGGCCTTCTTCTTAATTCGTGCCAAACAAAAACCATTCAATCGCCGTTATTTACATCCTTTCAATATTAATACGGATAATTTGCGATCAAAAAACTTGCTGACTGGTATAAATTTCAGGAAAGGCCTACTGAAAAGCTTTGCTGGATCAAATTTAGTGATAAAAATAACTGCGAGACAAGAGCTTTCTGATGAATCAAGTAAAACCTCAGGATAAGAATTTTACGTAACATTCTAGAATGCTGTCAAGTCACAATCTGGTTTGCAATTTAGGTTTATAATAACGCTAAGATCATGAAAAAAGGCTTAATCACAGAGAGCATAATTAATTTCCGATGAGGTTATCCAAAGATAAGGTAACGATCGGCTGAAGCACCGTGATTTGGAACGAAGGTTGAGAATAACTGGTTGCATCATGAAAAGAAAGGGTGCTTCACACTTACTTTGGAAATATGAAGAACGTGCAATTGAAATTGCACGGACACATTGAGAGACAGAATCATTTGGCCAAAGAAAATTTGAGGATTCAATATAATTGACCAAAAAAAGCTTATGCAACGAAGCACAGAAAGCCTGACAAATGAGTTAATTGTTAACCACCTGACTACGGCTATGAACCTGGCATAGTCCATGTGCTAATATTTGAGGAATATCGTTACAATAACGCACCAGTTAAAATTGCCATTCCCATTTAAATCAAACAAAAGCCAGGAATAATTTTATTCCAGATTCCCTGCTCATTACCTTCAGAATTATATTGAAAATTTCAGGAAAAAAATTTCAGCCTCCAAGGTACCCTGAAAAAGTTTGACAAAAATCGTACGAACATTAAACGGTCAACTCCACTGTACGAGGGATTTTACGTTTGATCAGGAAAAGGGGGTACCGGGGGGGGGGGGTACGGGGGGGAGCTCTAAATCGGGCATTATCTCAATCTGAACAGAATGCATCTCAACTGTCGGGGAACTATCCAGCACTAGTACACCAGACGCTGGGGCACTGGAGGGATTACCTGCCCAAAAAGTAACAGAAGCTCATGGAGTCAAGGGAACTGGAGGATGCGGCCCTGCTGGCCTACGAGAAGACCATGGAGGAATGGGCCGACCTGACTGGCGAGGGCATGATCAACGACCAGGCCTGGGTAGCTGATCAGGGAGAAGTACCTGTTTCTTTCATCACCCCAATACACAAGCAAGAAAATTATGTGTTTTTTATTACCTGGAATCATTAAAGGATGGACAGGGGTAGGATAAAATAGGTAGCCCTCTGTGCCAATGAGAGTGAGACACCGACCGTTTGAATAATTAAGCAAGGGCGGTTAAGGTGAATCACATGATGTACTCAACAAAAGAACACAATTCCGGCAGTAGCTCTATTCCCAAGTCCATAGAAAATTCACCCCCCTCCCGGGAGGGGGGTGAGCGGATCGGCCGGGCTGATCCTGAAGTTTTGCCAAAGAAGAAGCGGAGATATTATACCAAAAAGTATAAACTCCGTATTCTTGAACAGGTCGATCAATTAACCGAACAAGGCCAGACTGGCGCTTTGCTGCGCAAAGAAGGGCTGTATTATTCAACAATAAGCAGGTGGCGCAAACAAAGGGATCTGGGGATCCTTCAAGGACTATCCGGAAAACGTGGTCCCAAAGAATCAAAGAACAAGCAGGAACAAAAGCGCATACAGGAACTTGAGCGTGAAAATGCAAGCCTTAAAAAAAAGCTGCAAAAAGCTGAAATCATAATCGACTTTCAAAAAAAAATATCAGAGATCCTGGAGATTCCAGGCGACGGGAGCAAATCATGAACGCCGCCAGGGATTTAGGTCAACTTATTGGAAACATCAAGGAAGCCTGTGAAGCTTTGCAGGTCCCAAGAGCCTCATATTACAGGTTCTTTGGGCCTGATAAGCCTAAAAAAGAAAAATCCAGGCCGCCTCTGGCCCTAAGTGAACAAGAAGAACAGGTTATCCTTGATGCCTTGCATTCAGAGCGTTTTCAGGACCAGGCTCCTGCAGAGGTATACGCCACGCTTTTGGATGATGGAGAATACCTGTGCTCGGTGCGAACCATGTACAGAATTCTGGATAAACACCAGGAAGTCAAAGAACGAAGAAAACATGTCAGCCGGGCACATTATACCAAGCCTGAACTTTTAGCCACAGGGCCGAATCAGGTCTGGTCTTGGGATGTAACCAAACTCAAGGGACCACAAAAGTGGACATATTATTACCTCTTCGTGATCCTGGATATCTTTAGCCGTTTTGTTCCCGGGTGGATGGTAGCCAAGACTGAGAATGCATCCCTGGCTGAGCAGTTCATTGCTGAAACCTGTTATAAGCAAAATATTATCGAAGATCAGCTGATCATTCATGCTGACCGGGGGCCAAGCATGAAAGCTAAACTGGTAGCAGAACTAATGGCTGATCTTGGGATAACCAAGTCCCATTCCAGGCCGCATAACAGTAATGACAATCCGTATTCAGAAGCCCAGTTCAAGACAGTAAAGTATTGTCCGCTGTTCCCTGAAAGATTCGGCTGTATTCAAGATGCGCGCTTTTTTGGCCGTAAGTTCTTCTCCTGGTATAACAATGAACATAAACATGCGGGCATCAGTCTGCTGACTCCAGCCCAGGTTCACCATGGACAGGCTGAGCAGATCATCGCCACCAGAAACAAAGTGCTTTACGAGGCATATATGAAAAATCCCAACAGGTTCAAGTATAATATGCCGCAACATCCACCGCTGCCAAAAGAGGTCTGGATCAACAAGCCGAGTGATAGCGGAAATGTTGCTTAAATAAATTAGACATGTGTCTCATTTCCATTGACACGTTCCGAGGACAAAAAATGGGTTCAAGCTAAACACCCGAACCCCTTGAAATTTCATGGTAGCGAGGGAGGGACTTGAACCCCCGACACTGCGGATATGAGCCGCATGCTCTGACCACCTGAGCTACCTCGCCTCAAAAAAAGATTCTATAAGCTCTTTTTTTTTGAAAATCAAGAAATTTTGTAAGTAAAGCATGTATGCTTTGATTCTGATTAGAACAAACAGGCATTCGTTTTTAAGAAAAAATACGCACCAGCGAAAATTAAACTACTTATGAATCCACAGGCTGCAGCGGTTAAAATTTTTCAAAACGGTCCCGCTGACAGAGCCTATGAACCAGCAGCTCCATCCGTTATCTGCTCTGTTACAACCCTCGCGGCCCATGGCAATGGCTGCAAAGTTCTTTTCCTGGGCATAGTCGAGGATAATTCTGGATATGTTGTTCCCGGAAATTGTTTTCTGGTTGATCCTTGACTGTTCGATTCCATTTT
>PXDF01000113.1 GCA_003566455.1 Desulfonatronovibrio sp. | reverse complement strand
CAGTCTCTCAGTCTCTCAGCCTCTAAGTCTCTCAGCCTCTAAGTCTCTCAGTCTCTAAGTCTCTCAGTCTCTAAGTCATTCTTACCCGACACTGACACTGGACACTGCCTTCCTTTCAGCCTTGAGCTTTGAGCTTCTCACTTTCCTACTTTCCTACTTTCTTACTTTCGTACTTTCCCACTCTTCTTCATCCCACTAAGTATGATAATTCGTCAGCCACCCGGCATATTTAAGGTTTTCGCCGTGCACCACCTTGAAATACTCACTCTGGAAAAGCAGACTTGTGGGACCGGCCTTGCCCGACCCGATAGTCCTGCGGTCAACTTCGCGGATAGGAGTTATTTCAGCGGCAGTTCCGCAAAAAAAGGCCTCATCAGCCATGTATAGTTCATCTCTGGTAAACCGCTGCTCAGTAACTTCGTAGCCCATATCCCTGGCCAGGGTGATTATGGAGTCCCTGGTTATTCCGCCCAGAATGGCCCCCAGGGGAGGGGTCTTGAGCCTGCTGTTCTTGATAATGAAGATGTTCTCTCCGGTTGCTTCAGCCACGTAACCATCCACGTCAAGCATCAATGCCTCGTCATATCCATCAGCAAGTGCTTCCCTCTTGGCCAGGACCGAGTTGACGTAATTGCCGGCCACCTTGGCCTTGGTCATCATCACGTTCACATGGTGCCTGGTAAAGCTTGAAGTTCTGATTCTGATGCCGTTTTGCAGAGCTTCTTCACCCAGGTAGGCTCCCCAGGGCCAGGTGGCTATGATTATGCGGACAGGGTTGTTTCCGGGATGAACCCCCATGGCACCTTCCCCGATGAAAGCCAGGGGCCTTATATACCCCTGATCCAGCTTGTTGGCTTTAAGGGTATCAATTATTGCCGCGAAGATTTCCTCCTGAGTAAAGGGAATGTCCATCTCCACTGTTTTAGCTGAACCAAACAGCCTGGCAACATGTTCTTCCAGCCTGAAGATCGCGGAAGAACCATCCTTGCACTTGTAGCACCTGATGCCTTCAAATACGGCCACACCGTAATGAAGAGTATGAGTCAGCACATGAACATTGGCTTCATCCCATGGGACCAGCTTGCCGTCAAACCATATCTTCTCCGCTTTCTGAATCATATTTCCTCCTTAACAGGGTATTATTTTAGTTCAATGCCTGCTGCGCGTTCGGCGTGGCAAGCCAGACTTTAAGAACACAAATTTAAGACGTGAAGCAGGTGTATTGTCCAAAACCGGGACACGGTTTTGGGGGAAACTTCAGTCTTCCTTGGCGGCCTTTGCGCCTTAAGTAACCACGCCAAGGCGTGGAAACGGGCGGTTAAGATGGCTTTTTCTTGGGTTGCGGGCATAGCCCGCCATAGTTCTTTTATCCTCGGCTTTCCCGGAAAACCAGCCTCAAAGGGGCCATGTCCAGCCTGAAAAGCTTTCTTATCTGTTTTTCCAGATATTTTCTATACGAAGATTTCATCAAATCAGGGTTATTCACAAAAAATACAAATTCAGGGGGATTTGCCCCTGCCTGGGTCATATAATAGATTTTTGCCCTTTTGCCTTTAATTGACGGAGGCTGATGTCTTGTTGTCACATCCCGGACCAGCCTGTTCAGTTCACCCGTGCCTATCCTTACCTGGCTCTGTTCCCAGAGCTTTTCAGCCAGAGGAATAAGCCCTCCAAGCCCGGCTCTGGTTATTGCTGAAGTGTAGACCACAGGGGCGTGAGCGCAAAAACTGATTTCATTTCTGAACATTTCCTTGACCTTGCTCTGTTCAGGTCTTGGTACCATGTCTATCTTGTTCACCAGTACAATAAAGGGGGTTTTTTCCCGGTCCAGAAAAGATAAAAGCTTTTTATCCTGGGCGACTGGCCCGGTCAGGGCGTCAAGGACCAGAAAGACTATGTCCGCTCTTTTGCTGCTTTTCAGGGCCTTTAAAACGCTGAATCTTTCCAAATCATCGCTGATGGCGGTTCTTCGTCTGACCCCTGCTGTATCAATGAAAGTGTATAATTTCCCATTCTTTTCCAGAGTAATGTCAACGCAGTCTCTGGTTGTACCAGCAGTCGCGCTGACCATTACCCTGTTTTCGCCGGATATGGTGTTTAACAGGGAAGACTTGCCCACATTGGGACGGCCCAGAAAGGAAAGCCGCAGACCCCTTTGCTTTTCATCCAGCTCCTCAGCAGACAGAACATCTGGAAGCTTGGCCAGGATATCATCAAGAAGTTCTGAAATATTATACCCATGGGCCGCGGAAACTGTGGTCAGGTCAATGCCCAGGGAGTAAAAATCAGCCGCAAGTTCAGGGCTTTTTTCCCGGCCATCCACCTTGTTCACAACCAGATGAACAGGCTTATTGCTCTGCCTGACCATGTCTGCCAGCTGCTCGTCAAGCCTGGTCAAACCTTGCCTGCCGTCCACAACCAGAAGGATCAGGTCAGCTGTTTCAACAGCTTCCCCGGCCTGAATAAAAATTTCCTTTTCCACCTCATCCCTGCTGTCCAGAACCAGGCCTCCAGTATCCACCAGGGCGAAACGCTCCATGTCATCATAGCGGACAACACCGTACAGTCTGTCCCTGGTAACACCCGGGCGGTCGTGAGTGATGGCCCTGTTCTTCCGGATCAGCCTGTTGAAAAGGGTGGACTTGCCCACATTCGGCCTGCCAATGATTACCACGTATGGAAGCATATTTTTGTGTGGTTGAAGGTTTTAGACTAAGTGACATGTGTAGTAAGTCTGGTGACGTATTAATCATGATTGTTTCATAACCACAAAGATCAAATTGTGTTTTCTAACTTATATTTCTCTGTGTTCTCTGTGAGCTCTGTGGTAAAAAATTAGATACCGTATTTTCCGATACCTGTACTAAGGGCTATCTGTTTTCAGCAATGGACCGCTCAAAAGGTTTTTTCAGTATCCCCTTTTCAGTGATTATCCCTGTAATGAGCTCAGCCGGGGTGATGTCAAAGGCGAAATTGTAAACCTCTACTCCTTGGGGCAATATTGAGACATTATTAATGAACCTGACCTCATCCGGGGTTCTGTTTTCAATGGGAATCAGGTCACCTGACAAAACTTCCCGGTCAAAGGTCGAAAAAGGCGCGGCAACATAAAAAGGAATGCCATGTCTGTCAGCGGCCAGGGCCACTCCATAGGTTCCAATCTTGTTGGCCACGTCTCCATTGGCCGCGATCCGGTCAGCTCCCACAATCACCTTGTCCACCAGCCCTTTTTGCATCAGATGGGCGCAGGCATTGTCGCAGGCCACAACCACATCGATCCCGTCTCTGACCAGCTCATAGGCGGTTAGCCTCGCCCCCTGCAGAAATGGCCTTGTTTCATTGGCAATGACCCTGATCTTCTTGCCCTGCTCAACCGCGGCCCTTACAACTCCCAGGGCGGTTCCGTAGCCTCCTGTGGCCAGGGCGCCGGCGTTGCAGTGGGTCATTACAGTGTCTCCGTCATTCAGAAGATCAGCCCCGTATCCGCCCATGATTTTATTTATACGGATATCCTGAGCATGAATCTCCAGAGCCTGTTCCAGCCAGAAATCAGCCATTTCCAGACTTGAGGCGAAATATTTGTCCTTAATAGCATCTGTCATGGCTTTCACTGCCCAGGCCAGATTAGCCGCTGTCGGCCTGGATTCGGCTATTTGCCGGGTTTTAATATTCAGCGCTTTTTGCCAGTCATTTATCGACTGAACTTCCATTGCGGCCAGGACGCAGCCGTAAGCCGCGCTCACTCCAATGGCCGGAGCCCCCCTGACCACCATTTCCTGAAGAGCGTAAACAACATCCTTTGTGTCAGAGCATTCAAACCACTCTTCCTTCAGGGGAAGATAGCGCTGATCCAGCAGAATCAGCTTATTCTTCTGCTTTGAAAAATATATATGTTCCATGTTCTGCTATTAATAAAAAGACTCCCGCCCCACGAATCAACACCAATGAACACGAATATAAAAGTAAATTTTTCCACTGTTTATCATAGTGAAAAAAGAATTTATATCGCCTCTGGCGATGAATACTGTCTATCTCTGCGATTAGCAGAGCAGATAAATTGTTTCTCTATTCTTATTCGAGTAGATTCGTGCGGATTCGTGGGAAAAAATCTTTACTCTTATTTCTTACCTTTCACTTTCCTACTTTTGACTTTTGATTTTTGATTTCCCTCTTTCTTTACAGACACTGACACTGTGCACTGTCTTCCTTTCAGCCT
>PXDF01000193.1 GCA_003566455.1 Desulfonatronovibrio sp. | reverse complement strand
ACCGGAAAGCAGCACAGAAGGCATGGGATTTCTGGAGCAAAGACCAGAAATATTACCTGGCAGGTGGCAGTGATGTTCATGATGTCTGGCAATATTCTTCAGGGAACCTGAGAACCTATGCCAAAATAGACGGTGATTTTTCTTTGGAAAAGTACTACCAGTCCCTTAAAAGCGGACGTTCCTATGCATCACAGGGACCATTGGTCTATCCTGAACATGACTTTGGAAGTACTGTCCAGCTGAACTTAGACACCTTTGACTTCAAGTTTGAAGCCTTTTCAGTAAATGGACTGGAAAAAGTTACTGTCGTTTCTGAAGGAGCAGGATTCAATGATGATGGCGAAATTGAAGGATATGTTCTTCAGCAGGACTTGAACGGCAATGAAAGAGAGACGCTTTCATTTGAGTTAAATCCTGAAAAAAATACCTGGTATGCCCTGGTTATTGAAGATAAAGAAGGAAATCAGGCCCTGACCAATCCCATCTGGATTAATAAATTATAACCAACTGCGACTAACAGATTCATCCGGGGGGTCAACGCTCCCGGGTGAGTCTTTTCAATCAACAGACATGAAACCAATTGTGCACCACACATGGTTGTTTCCGGTCGGACACCATATAGATGCCTTCCTTGGACGAATCGGAATCATGAATTGCCTTCCAGTCCTTCAAAAAAATGGCGGGCGTTGACCCCCAGTAAACTTACCCTGCAGCCCCCTTCCTGGACAACAGGGTTGGCAGGGCAAAGGAAGCAAGGCTCAATTGCGTTGAAAATCTGATGCTTGAGTGACCAGGAACCTGTGGGATAACCCTTGGCGGGGCCAAGGCAAAGGACGACCCGATAAGAAGGCGGGTTTGAACCGGCGGATCCTGCCCACTGCCCTCTCCAGAATGGCCAGATATTGCTGACCGTCCATCTTCCGGGGAAGGGGATAGTTGACATTGCATCCAAGGCCAGCCCCTGCACCATCAGATTTTTATTGCCAAGTTTGTTTAGTTTTTTTAAATACATGGAAAAAGCTTATCCCTGTCTGGAGGATATCCAGTGTTAAGATTTTTATTTAAGCTGCTGGCTTCCATTTATCTTGTCATAATCTTTGCCGTGATTTCCCTTTTGACCATGGTTTTTTACCGCAATAAAAAAAACAGGCTGGAGCGAATAAGCAGAAACACCGCTCTTTTCAGTCCGATTCTTCTGAGGATAATGGGAGTAAAATTCAAGGTTATGGACCATACCCATGGGAAAAGCCTTGCAGGCAAATCTTTGGTGGTGGCCAATCATGTCTCCTATGTGGATGTGTTTATTCTGGCTGCTATCAGACCCATGCTGTTCATATCATCCGTTGAACTGTCCAATGCTCTATTTGTAGGCCATGTTTCCAAACTGGGAGGTACGGTCTTTGTTGAACGAAGAAAATACAGGAATTTAAGGCAGGAGATCGGCAATATCGCTTCCGTTCTGGATCAGGGTTTTATTGTGGTCCTGTTTCCTGAGGCTGGAACTTCTGATGGAACAGCACTTCTGCCTTTCAGGCCTTCATTATTTGAAGCAGCCATAAAGTCAGACGCGGACATTGTTCCAGTGTGCATAAGATACCTTAAAATTGACGGACAGGATTTGAGTTTCCTGAACAAGGATCATATTGTTTTTCATGGCGGAGTGAGGCTTGTTCCTCATATTATCCAGCTGTTCAGACACCATGATATTGAAGCTGAAGTAAATATCTTTGACAGGATTTCCACCAGGGGCAAAGGCAGAAAAGAACTTGTCAGCAAGGCCTACAAACTTATCTTTGACTGTTATCCCGGCATCATGAAGCACTAACTTGTCACTGAAAATCTTGTGCTCCTCCATTCTCTATTGCCGGCTGAATTCCGGGACGGGCTGCTTGGGCGGACTTCCCCACCCCCATATTTCCAAAATCTGACTTTTAACCCATCCATATGTCCTCGTCATCGCCGCCATAATAACTGCCTCTTTTTTGCTCTCTTTTTCTGATCAGTTCCAGCGCGCCTTGCACTTCGCTGATAGCTCTAAGAGTTCTGGCTTTGATCTGCTCATCATCTGTTTCCGCGTCTTTCAGGCTCGCGTACAGATTTTCTTCAGCCTTTTTCAGATGTAACTTTCTGTTCTTCATTCCGGTTCTCGCTTTTCTTTTCAGAGATTTCAGCTGGAAGATAAATTAACACCCCCTGGTCAGCTAGTTTTTATATGACCATTGGTTGGTAATTGCAATATCCCACTGTTTAATCCTGGTCAGAACCGGGTTGCATTGTTCGGCCAAAAAGATAAGAGTATTCTGGTCTCGAATAAATACTGTTACCTCAATAATATTTATGAATCCCTACCTTCTCGGGCTACTGCTGAGCGTTGCTACAGCTCCGGAAATTGTTGTATTTGTTCTGTTTGAAACAATTGCCAGGTCCTTTGTGTCAGCTTTTCTTATTGTGGTGGTAACCAGTATTGGGGGAACTGTCGGTTCAACAGTTATTTATATGGCGGCAAGGCTCGTGGGTCATGAACGCTGCCTTGAACTGGTCAGAGCCTACGGCAGGAAAATTTTGCTTAAGCCTTCTGACCTGGAAAGCATATACTATTACTATGTCAGATGGGGAGGTTTCATTATTTTTTTCGGCAGATGGCTCCCGACATTCAGAAGCCTGGTTTCAATTCCGGCTGGGTTGTCCAGGATTGCTGTCTGGCGATTCATAACCCTTACATTTTTCGGCACTCTGACCTGGAACTTAATTCTGTGCTCAATGATTTTCGGTTTCGGAGCATACCTTGATTACCTGGAAGTGGGACTTGAGGGTTACACAATGGCCACATTTACAGCTTTAATACTGCTCCTTGCGTATTTTATCGTCCGAAGAATCAGTGAAAGGATAATTAAAGGAACAAACCACTGGAACAATGATCCTGATCAAAGATAGGTATTCAACCCGGAGTTTCTTTGCAGGGTGTGGCAATCTGCTCAAGTAAGATGAAAACCGCTTAATTTCTTCATAATATTTAACCTTGCTAAGCAGTGTAAAATGATTATAATTATTTTGTTGCATAAAATCCCATCTGATAAGTTAGAGGGGGGCGAAACGGCTTCGACAGGGATGATTGAAGCCAGGGTTGCAGGCCGAGGTGCTGTGAGGACCTCGTTAAACACGCAGCAAACAATTAGTTGCCAATAACAACGAATACGCACTGGCTGCATAGACGGCCACGTTTCCGTACTGTCCATGTCTGATAAGCATATGGAAGCGACGACACCCATTCAGACTGCCCGTTTAAGGCCCGGTCTTAAGGCCTTTCTCGGTAAGACAAATTAAGACTGGTTCTGAAGATGCCTGTCCGGGGGCTTACTTTGGGATGAGAAAAAAATTCCGGACTATGCCTGTAGAAGCCTTGAGCTGAACATCACTGGACGCGGGTTCAACTCCCGCCGCCTCCACCATTTGTCTAATTATTTCAATATGTTACAAGCAATATTTTTAGTTGATACTAATCTTGTTACCATAAAAAAATAATATAAAAAAGCCGTCCAGGATTTTTTCCGGACGGCTTTTTTTTGTTGTCTGCCTCAAAAAATCAGGCTGTTACATTCTTATACATTCCATCAGTTTTTTCTCTGGACAGATACGCCTATCATATCCCCTGCAACACCAGCCTCTTTGCATTGGGCCCAATGGCTGAAGCTTCACAACATGATTGTGATAACCGAAAATTGACCCCCCTGACAAAGCGCAAAGTGCCGGATCGCATGGCCAGGTGGGTGGCCGGATTCTTCGACTGTACAAAATATTAGGTCGTCCAACCCTTTCTTCCCTCAAGGTTTTACCACAGGTCTTTACCCTACCTTTTTCCTTTCCTCTGTGCCTTTATTAAGGCCATATGATTTCAATGGTCAGGATTTGTAGTTTTGGATAGTGGCTATGCAAAATTGTGGTTCAGGCATAGCTGGACTTTCTGAACAATGCTTCAGGTTTTGACTGAGAGGCCTTATGCAGTCTGCAAAAAAGCGGCCTGAGACTGCCAAGTATGGTGCATTTTTTCCATACTTATCATGCTGGTAATCTTTAAGGTTGTCTGCCGATACTCAACAAGATTATCCTTCAATAGTTGAAGGTGGTGTTGGTTCCTAAGAAAATTGAGCTCCTAATGGACAGGCAAATTCGCACTTACGGCACCAATCAGTTACAAGGATCGGAGAGCCATCAGATTCTCTGAGGCCGCTTT
>PXDF01000046.1 GCA_003566455.1 Desulfonatronovibrio sp. | reverse complement strand
GTCTCGGAGTCGTCGGGATCCTCTGAACCATTGTCCTGCCCATCGTTCAACTCTCCATTTTCTTCTTCCGGCGGGGACTCGGCTTGAAGGAGGTCGCATCCTGTGAGGAGAAGACCTCCGATCAGTAAAATCGCAAGAAGTAAAATTATCTTTTTATTTAACACGCTCATCTTCCTTTCATTCATCGGATTCCGTGAATTCTTTCTATTTTGTATAACTTTAGCATATCCCAAAGAAAGAGACAAGAGGGACCCTGAACTCTGACAAAGAAACTGTCATAACTGATATAATCAGGGTGCTGCATTGACCGATTTATGAAATAACCTGAAGGGATGACGATTCTTCATCACATTTCCTGTTAGACATTCACAAAATTTTGAGAGATCAGAAAATTTACCGGGGTTTCAGTTGAAAGCAGCGCCATTAAATGGTAAATTTAAGGGTATTACAAGAGTTTTTCGCAAGGGATAAAAAAACCGTGTCAACAAAGAATAAATCAAAGGGGGAATACAATGAACAGCAATGTTTTAGGGCATTCGCCACGTCGAAAGGAAAGCCTGGACAAGGTAACCGGAAAGGTGATGTACGGAAATGATTATAACAGCCCACGGATGCTGCATGGTGCGTTGAAAACCAGTCCTCATGCCTTTGCAAAAATTAAAGGGATCCACAAAGAGGATGCAGAAAAGATGCCGGGGGTGAAAGCGGTTCTGACCGGTCAGGATCTGAAAGAAAACATCGGTCTCTATTTATGTGACAAACCTCCAATTGCAAGGAATGTGGCAAGGCATTACGGAGAAGTGGTGGCTGTGGTCATTGCTGATTCCCTCGCTAAGGCCAGGGAAGCCGCAGATGCTGTTAAAGTGGAATATGAAAAGATGGACCCCATCCTGTCTCCAAAAGAAGCCCTGAAAGCCGAGGCAGCGGTGATTCATGAAGAAATGGCAACTTACAGTCACATTAAGCCCATACATCCTGAGCCGGGAAGCAATGTTGCCAACCGTTCAAAAATCAGAAAAGGGGACGTAAAGAAGGCATTCGATGAGGCCGCCTTTGTTGTTGAAACCAATATGGTGATTCCTCCAGGAGATCATGTGGCCATGGAGCCCCGGGTTTCCATCGTTGAAATCAAATCAACGGGGGAAGTCCATATTACCTCTTCAACCCAGGCTCCTTTTGTTGTAAAAAATCTGATGTGTCATTTTTTCGGTCTCCATCCCGGCAAAGTGGTGGTGACGGCACCTATGGTGGGAGGCGGATTCGGAGGGAAGGCAGGAATCCAGCTGGAGGGATTGGCCTATCTGATGTCACTGAAGGTTGGCGGAAGGCCTGTAAAGCTTGTGAACAGCAGAGAACAGGATCTGCTTGCATCCCCCGGACATATCGGTCTTGAATCCAATGTAAAAATTGCCTCAGATGAAAAGGGAAAACTGCTTGGCATGGATTTAACCTACTGCTTCAACAGCGGTGCCTATGCGGATTATGCAGTGAATATTTCCCGTGCTGCAGCGATCTCCTGTACGGGGCCCTACAATGTGCCCAATGTCAAATGCGATTCCATGTGTGTCTACACCAATATGCCTTTTGCAACCGCTTATCGAGGGTTCGGTCATATCGAAATGGCATTCGGGATTGAACGGGCATTGGATGAATTAGCCGACAAACTGCAAATGGATCCTGTGGAGCTCCGAAAGCTGAACTGTATTAAAGAAGGGGATCAGACTCCTGTACAAAGTGTTATGAACTCAAGCACCGGGGATTTGGAAACCTGCTTCACACGGGTTGAGGAGATGCTTGGGGGCAATTTGGGTGATGTTGAAACAATCAATGAGGAGTGGGTCAGAGCAAAAGGGGTTTCAGGACTCTGGAAAGCACCGGCTATGCCTACCAATACTGATGCCGGCGCGATCCTGACCTTTAACGGGGACGGCAGCTGCAATTTAAACACGGGGGTCGTTGAAATCGGCCAGGGAACGAAAACCGGTGTCGCACAGATTGTAGCGGATACTCTTGATATCCCCCTGGAAAAAGTCCATGTGGTAATGGATGTTGATACCAGGACCTCTCCCAGCGATTGGGCAACGGCTGCAAGCAGAGGGCTGTTTATGGCAGGTCTTGCCGCTCATGAAGCCTGTGTCGATGCCATTGAACAGATTAAAGAAGTGGCATCTGCTGTACTGAGGGTATCAAAGTCAGATCTTGTGGTAAAGGATGAACGGGTCTGTTCTGTGGATGAACCATCAATTGGACTTCATTTATCAGAAGTTGCATTGGGGTATGTCTATCCCAATGGCAATGCATTCTATGGACAGATTATCGGAAGAGGCAGATATATCGCCAAGCATCTGACCGACATTGATCAGGAAACGGGAAAAGGTCATCCGGACCTGGAGTGGACTCTGGGGGCAGAAGGTGTGGAAGCGGAAGTGAATCTGAAAACCGGTCAGTATAAAATTGTTAAAGCAGTATGCTGTATCGATGTTGGAAAAGTCATCAATCCTGATCTTGCCCTGGGACAGATTGTCGGGGGAATGGCCATGGGAATGGGCTACACAACCATGGAAGGATTCAAGCTGAATGACCGTGGACAGGTGACCAATGGCTCCCTGAGGGATTATAAAATTATGCGTTACGGAGATCATCCGGAATATAAAGTGGAATTTCTGGAGACGCCCCAGCTGGACGGACCCCACGGGGCAAGAGGCCTTGGTGAACAAGCGGTGATCGGCATGCCCGGAGCCATCGGAAATGCTCTGTCAAGAGCCATCGGAAAAGGACTCTATGAAATTCCCATAACGTCTGAACGCCTGTACAAGAAACTGATGGAGGTGTCACATTGATTTCAATTGATTTTGATTACTATAAACCGGAGAATATCCAGGAAGCCTGCGACCTGATGGCTCGTTTCAAGACTGAAAAAACAAATGCGGTCTACTATGCAGGGGGCACAGAAGTGGTTTCTTTTATCAGAAAGGGCACGTTGAAGGCGAAAGCGGTCATTGATTTAAAAGGCATCGAAGAAATGGCTGAAATCCACGCCAATGAGGACCATGTGTTTGTCGGTGCCAATGTCTCTTTGAATCAAGCGGCAGATTTCAAACCTTTAGAGCCCATGAAAGCCGTTTTGAACAAAATTGGGGATCGTACCATTCGCAATACTCTGACCATAGGAGGAAATATTTGCGGAAAGCTTCCTTACCGTGAAGCCATTCTGCCACTGCTGGCAAGCGATGCTAATGTGATCATCGCAGGAGAAGAGGGACTTTCGGAGAAAAAGCTTTCCGAGGTTTTTGATATGCGATTGAAGCTTTCAGGAAGTGAATTTGTCTATGGATTCAGCATTCCCCGGAACGATCAGATAAAGATGTATTCCAAGAGAATCCAGTCTGATATTCCCATCGATTACCCGATTCTTCACTTGGTGGGACGATGGGCAGAGGATCGGCTCTTCATCGGACTCTCAGGATTTGCAGGGGTTCCTCGGTATCAATGGATTGAGAAAGATGAGTTTGATCAATGGCAGACTCCCATAGACAAGCTTATCGGAAAGTTTGCCTCAATGGCGAAAGAGGATGACCGGGCGGGTGCAGAGTACCGGGTTCATCTGCTTGAATACTTACTTGAAGACATGTTGGGAGGGATGGAGAATGATCAGCTATAAGGGTTACAATGCAGTGGATCTTCATGTGAACGGTGAGACCCGGGAAGTGGTCATTAAGCCAAGCGAAACCCTGCTCAGTGTTTTAAGGGATAAAATTGGGTTGACGGGCCCCAAGGCAGGATGTGAAAACGGGGATTGCGGTGCATGTACGGTCCTTCTGGAGGGTCAGCCGGTAAAATCCTGCCTGGTCCTTGCGGTGGAGGCAATAGGAAAAAAGGTGGTTACCGTTGAGGGACTCCATGATACGGAAGTGCAAAAGGCTTTTGTTGAAGAAAGCGGTTTTCAGTGCGGCTATTGTACTGCGGGATTCATCGTTAACAGCTATGCGTTATTGGAAGAAAACCCCGATGCAGACGCATCGGAAAAAGTGGAGTGGCTGAGCTCGAATCTCTGCCGCTGCACAGGATATGAAGACATCGAAAAGGCTGTGGATTCAGCCCAGCGTATCAAAAACAATTCGGAATCGAGGTGATTCCTTTTGAAAAAAAATCTCTATGAAGAGGAAGGCCGAAATCAATCCGTCGACGAAGAACTGGAGAAGATAGAACTGGACAAGAAATCTTCCTGGAAAAGCCGGGAGGAAATCGTTAAGGAGGGCAAGGAACGGGCCAAAGAGGG
>PXDF01000078.1 GCA_003566455.1 Desulfonatronovibrio sp. | reverse complement strand
CTCTGAAGAATTTGAACCAGCCATTGGCAGGGGCAGAGGTTGGAGGAAATATTTAGAGGAACAACCACTCCTTTAACTCCGGCATGCTGTGCGTCATTCAGTGCTCGGCATGCCGGAGAATCGGGCCGGCATTAAAGAAACCGGTCCAGGAGGAGGGTATTTATTTTGTTTGGTGCCTGGAAGGCAAGACTTCCAGGCACCGGTTAGTGTTATGACCTTTTAGTGGGTCTGAACAGTTTGGCAAAAGCCTCTTTGCGGTTGAAAAGCCTTGGTCCCACTGTTGCCACAGCCCTGCCGTAGTACTTGCTGGGCTGATCCTGGAAAAGATATATAACCCGGACCGAATTGGGGTCGCCCAGTACGGCATTGGGGTATATCTTTTTGACTTCAGCCAGTCTTTCCTCAGCCATGGCCTTCATGTCGTCCAGGTCTCCAAAGTTCATGGACCCGGTGGGACAGCTGAGCACGCAGGCCGGGAGCTTGCCGTTGATGACCCGGTCAAAGCACATGTCGCACTTGGACAGGACATTGGTCTGCTCATTTACCCTTGGGATGTCATACGGGCAGGAATCGCGGATCTCGTCCGCGAACAGGTTTTTGGTCCTGCCGGTAAACATGACGGTTCCGGTTTCCCATTCCTGCAGAATGGCTTTGTCGTCATCCATATCGCCCACCATTTTGCATGGCGGCTGCAGGCAATGCCTGCACTGATCAGGAAAGAACAGCCAGTCCTTGACCTTGCCGTTTTCAATCACTTCCTCCATGCGCACCAGTTTGTAGGTGATGAAGGAGAGGTCCTTGGGGTTCTGGTAGGAGCCCCAGTTGTAAGTTTCCTCGGCCGGCAGTTTATGCCATTGCTTGCAGGCAACCTGGCATCCCCGGCAGGCCGTACATTTGGTCAAATCTATAAAGAATCCTTTACCTTCCATAAATCAGTCCTCCTTAAGCTTTTCGGATATTGACCATAAAGGTCTTGGTCTCCGGGATACCGGTGTTGGGATCACCCACTGACGGGGTCAGCAGGTTGGCTGAATCGCCGCCGTCCTTGGGGTGGAGCCATCCATAGTGCCAGGTAGTGCCCACCTGGTGCAGTTTCTGCCCCATGGAAACAAGAGGCTGCAGACGAGGTGTGACTATTGCCACGCACTCAATCGAGCCGCGCATGTTTTCCAGTATGACCTTGTCTCCGCTCTTGATGCCTCTCAATTGAGCCAGCTCAGGATCAATCTCGGCAAAGTTCTGGGGCATGGTTTCCAGGAGCCAGGGCAGCCAGCGGGTCATGATCCCGGACTGCCAGTGTTCGCAAACTCTGTAGGTGGTGCCCACAAAGGGATACCTGGGATCGCAAACGGCCCGCATTTCCGCTTCTCCGGCGAACTTAAGGGCTGTAGGATTATGCAGCTGTCCTGAGAACGGATGCTCTTCATACGGACATTCCATGGCCTCGTAGTGTTCAGGGAAGGGGCCGTCTGCCAGGCCAGGGCCAAAGAGCTGTCCATAACCTTCAGCGCGCATGATGAACGGATGACGTTCACTTGGCGGCCAGCCGCCGTCAGGCACATCGCCCACCCATTTGGAGCCGTCCCATTTGATAACCGCTTTGTTGGGCGCGTAAGGCTGTCCCTGCGGGTCGCAGGAAGCCCTGTTGTACAGGACCCTTCTGTTCACAGGCCAGGCAAAGGACCAGTTGGGGAACAGGCCGATATTGGCCTGCATATCGGTCTGGGTCTTGTCGCGGCGGGCCATGTTGTTGCCAGCCTCAGTCCAGGCTCCGCAGTGCAGCCAGTTGCCGGATGTAGTGGATCCGTCGTCCTGGAGAAAGGCGAAGCTTGGCACCTGAGTCCCGGCCTTGTAAGTGGTGTCGCCAATTTTCTTATCAGTTACAAAGTAACCATTCATGAGCTTGGCCACCTTTTGGGAATCAAAACGGTAGGGGAAGCTCTTGCCTTCCTTGGCGATATCCTTTTCATTGAGGTTCATGATGGGATCAGGGAAGGCACCTCCGTCTTTTTTGTACAGATCCCGGACCCTGGTGAACAGCTCCAGCATGATATCCCCGTCCCGGACACACTGTCCCGGAGGTTTGGGACCCTGGTAGCGCCACTGGATCCAGCGGCCGGAATTGGAAACCGAGCCCTCTTTTTCACAGAATACCGAGGGAGGCAGGACAAAGACTTCAGTCTTGACCTGGGCGGGATTAACATTAGGTCCTTTCCAGAAGGAAGATGTCTCGTTGTCGAATACATTGACCACCACCATCCAGTCCAGTTTGTTCAGGGCTTCCCTGGTCTTGTTGGAGTTGGCGCTGCTGCCGCCCGGGTTCTGGCCCCAGCAAAAATAGCCCTTGAACTTGCCCTGGAGCATGTGATCAAAAAGCACCAGCCAGCCACAGTTCTGTCCCGGATCCAGCTTGGGCATGTAGTTGTAGCTGGTGGCCGGGTCCTGATTGGGATACATGGCCTTCAAAAGGCTGGCAATGTATTTGGGTCTGTTCTGCCACCAATTGGCGCTCTTGGGATCATTTGTTTTAGGCGTGGTGGCGTTGTAGTCGGCCAGGGTGGCCAGGTTGGCCCTGGGTGTAGGCATGTATGCCGGTATGATGTGGAAAAGCAGGGCCTGGTCCGTGGAACCCTGTACGTTGGATGTGCCGCGCAGGGCATTGACTCCGCCTCCGGCCACGCCCACATTGCCCAGCAGCAGCTGGATCATGGCCATGGTTCTGATGATCTGTACGCCTGTTGTGTGCTGGGTCCAGCCCATGGCGTACATGATGGTCCCGGACTTGTCCGGAGCTCCGGTAGTCGCGTAGGCCTTGTAGAATTCCTCCAGTTTGTCTTTTGGCGAACCTGATGTCTCGGAAGCGCGATCCAGGTTGTAGCGTTCAAAATGCTTTTTCAGGAGCTGGTACACGCAGTTGGGGTCCTGCAGGCTGGGATCCTTTTTGGGGATGCCCTGGTCATCCATCTGGAAGGTCCAGGTGTCCTTTTTATAGGACTCTGTCTGAGGATCGTATCCAGTGAACAGGCCGTCCTTGAACCCGAAGTCCGGGTTAACCAGGAAGCTGGCATTGGTGTAATTAACAACGTAGTCCTTGAAATACAGATCATTGTCCAGGATATACTTGATCATGCCGCCAAGAATGGCGATGTCCGTGCCTGAGCGCATGGGCACGTATAGGTCGGCCTTGGAAGAACTTCTGGTGTAGCGGGGATCAACGCTGAGGATCTTTCCGCCCTTTTCCTTGGCCTTCATGATCCATTTAAATGAAATTGGATGGTTTTCCGCCGGGTTGGCCCCCATCATGAGAATACAATCACTGTTCATCAGGTCATTGTAGTGATTGGTCATAGCGCCGCGTCCGAACGACTCTGCCAGAGCCGCAACAGTGGCGCTGTGTCAGATACGCGCCTGGTGCTCTATATAGACCAGGCCGAAGGCGCGCATCACCGCCTGCAGATACCAGTTTTCCTCGTTTTCAACTTCAGCGGAGCCGGTGTGGGCGATACCGTTGGTCCGGTTGACCACCTGGCCCTGAGCGTTTTGTGCTGTAAAGGTTTCGTCACGGGCTTCCTTGACCTTTTTGGCAATTCGGTCCAGGGCCCAGTCCCAGGGAGCTTCCACCCATTTGTTGCTGAAGGGTGCCCGGTACATAACCTTAGTCATGCGGTTTTCGTTTTCCGCCACCTGGTACAGAGCGGCACCCTTGGCGCAAAGGGCGCCTTCATTAATGGGATGGTCCGGGTCGCCTTCAATATTGATGCAGCGCCCGCCACTGGACTTGTCTGTGTGCACCAGCACTCCGCAGCCCACTGAACAGTAGCAGCAGATGCTGGTGGTTTCCTTGGCCCAGTCAAGTCTGAGTAACTGAGCCTTTGCTACTGTCGGCTTCAGATTGAACCCGAGGCCGCCAAAAGCGGTCACGGCTGTAGCCGTAGCAGAAAGTTTAATAAATTCTCTTCGACCTAATTTCATAATCCCTCCTGTAAAGTTGGTTGAAATTAACTGCCTCGGGTTTCCCTGTTCAGGAAAATGAGAAGTTCAATTCCTGAAGGGGGGAAATACTCCCGGTAAAATGAAGACTTTTGTGTTGACTCCCATTTCCTGAGGATAAGGCTGCTCGCCCTTTCCTCAACAAGTGAAAAGTCAAAGCCAAGGCCAAAAAAAGCAAGATGAGTCATAACTCCGCCTGCGTTAAAGGGTTTGTAGATATTATCAAGCCTGCAAAAGGCCAAATCCATCCTGGTGCTTATTGTTAATAAAAGTTTCTAATGCCAATATAATGTGAAATTTATATCAATGTCAAGAGAATGAAAGAATGTAATTATTCATAAAGGTAAATTTTCCTGCACGGATTTATTTTTTAACAGAAATTTCAAATATGGTCAAAAATTATTTTTAAATTATGGAGTCTTTTGGTAAACAGGATTTGGATAAAGACACATTGAATTGTCTATACCAGGCCTCACGGCCAGGAGCTTACAGCTTGTTTATAAGGCAGGGCAATGAAATAGCCAGGAAAATTCCTGTTCAGAAACTCTGCCTGGTGAAGACCAAAATGCCCAGACTGGGAAGCTCAAGATTGAATCCATCAGGTGTCAGACTTCCGAGGATAACTTTTCCGGTATCAGTACGGAGCCATATTAAATCTTCCTGTACTTCCCATCTGAATTTAACAAAATCAATCTCAGTCTCCCAGATCCCCCTGCCTTCACTTTTAAGTTCAACAAAAGAATACATTCCAGGGGTGCTTTCCTTAACTCCTTTATATCTTCCTGTCATGGGATCAGGATTTGAGCAGCCGGGGGCTATGGCAAGCAGGACACAAAAGGCTGCGCAATATATAATGGGGTTAAGTGGCATGTTTGCCTTCTTCTACCTTACAATATCTTTGATCAATTCCATGAATTCTTCCAGTTCAGGCATTCTTCCCTGATTTGAATAATGGATACTGCCGTCCCTGGATACTATCAGTGAAAAAGGTACGCCAGGAGCGCGGATGAGGTTGAAGAAATCATAGTCAGGGTCAGCAGCCATGGGATAGGGAGCCTGCCATGTATTTCTGAGGTATTCTACCTCCATCTCGGTAGACCCGGAAGAAACAGAAAACATCATCAGGTTATTATTCAGATGTTCATCATTGATTATCTTGTTGAACAGACGGTTGATTTGCTCAGACTGAATGTGACAGATGGGACAATATACCCCAACAACCTCTATGAGAAAAAATTCGGCATCAAGTTCTTCCAGGCTGAATCTGTCTTTGTCATTAAGACCAAGATATTCCTTTTCCTCTGCGGTATAGGGAGCCTGGAAAATAAAAGCCGGCAGGATATCTCCGGCCTTGACCGGTTCATGAACAGGCGCCGCGGCTGCTGATGAGAGGAACATGAGGAACAGGCAAAAGATAATAAAAAAATTCAGATATATTTTTATCATAATGTAAACAAACTTTTGAACATTCCTTAATGAATGTCAAATTACCTCTAGAGACTCGTACTGGAAAAAAAACTTTCTTGGATGCCCTTAACCCACATAAACATACTAAAAAGGAATGTTAATTCAATGTCAAGGCTTTTTAATCAGGTGAGAACATTATCACCCTTATGCTCCGGGAAAATGACCTTGACTGAATTCATGACCGGTGCTATCCACCATCACGCAACCGGCTATTTATAATCATTAGTCCGGCAAACCCGAAAACAAAGGAAAAAACAGTGTACAATAACGAGAAATCCCTGAAGTTATTTCAAAAAAGAAAAGACATTCTGGCCAAAAAAGACATTCTGCCTCAGGAACTGTTGGATCTTGCCGAGTTTGCCTTCAAAAATCAGTTCAAAGCCTTTAATTCATCAAGTTCAGTTTTACCTCAGGACTTGAAGCTAGCCCCCGTTAATGAGGTCATTTCAGGCAAGCCGCTTCTTGCCAGGTCTTCTTTTCCCTATGACTTTGAAGCATCCCTGAAGCTTTTTCATATCCTTCTGGATTATCTTAAAAATTCTTCCGGTCCTATAAAAGCTTCCGCTGAAATAATTGAATCTGAAATTAAAAAAGACCCTGAACTGGTAAGGGTCGCTTTTGAAAAATATCTTGAGGCTGATGACCATTTTTTCAGAATTTTTGGCGAAAAGACGCCTGAAAGTCCCAGGACTCTTAATTTTCTTGCCCAGACGTCCATAACCCCGTCCATTGCCGGTATAACAGACAAACTAAACCTGGCTCTGCCTCAGAATCATACCTGGACCTTCGGGCACTGTCCTGTCTGCGGAAGCCTGCCGTATATTTCAAGTCTGCAGGGGAAAGAGGGCGCCCGCCATCTGCATTGTTCCTTCTGCCATACAGACTATCGTTTTCTTAGGATGGTCTGTCCTTTTTGTGATGAAAAAAAGGAAGCATGCTTTGAATATTTTACTGTCAAGGAGCATCCGGGATTCAGGGTTGATGTCTGCAAAACCTGCAATATGTATATGAAAACCATTGACTTCAGGCAATTAGATAAAAAAAATCTGCCCATCCTGGATGATCTTGAGTCCCTGACCCTGGATATAATGGCCCGCAATGAAGGCTATAACAGGCCTACTCTTTCAGCCTGGGGCTTCTGATTCTGTCCTGTTCTTCAAGCCCTTTACTTTTTAATGACCAGTTTGCTTAACAATGAGATCTGCGGAGTAGTCCTGGCTGGAGGTAAAAGTTCCAGGCTTGGCCGGGACAAGGCCCGGGTCATAATCAATGGCCAGTCCCTGCTGGAAAGGACTCTGGCGCTGGCCGGGCAGTTCTGCGCCAGGACATTCTGCGTGGGAAGGGACACCCAAAGCCAGGGCATAAAGGCTGAGTGGATGCTTGACGAAATTCCGGGCATTGGCCCCATGGGTGGGATAATTACGGCCCTCAAGACCCTCAAAAGTCCCTGTCTTGTGCTGGCGTGCGATCTGCCCAGGCTTGACCATGGGGTAATCGAGCGACTTATAGAACACCGAAATATTCATGGCAGAAATAAGTATATTACTACATACTATAAGGAAGAAACAGGTTATATTGAATCCCTGGTTTCTATATATGAGCCCGAAAGTCTGAATCTGCTCATTGCATCAATAAATCAGGGATGCTACCAGCTGAGCAGGGCTATTCCTTTTGAACACAGATGTCATATTACCTATGGCCCTGATGAAGATGAGTATTTTTTTAATGTCAATTATCCACATGATCTCAGCAAGCTGAAATAACTTACAGGTGTTCACAAAACATGGCTCATCCGGTTGAAGCTTACTTTCACGACAGGAAAAAGAATTCCTCACGCCTGGCCTGAAGCAGGCCTAGAAACGCCCCGGTGAAACACTCTGGAAGGGGACCCGGTTTCAGGGCAAGCAGAGCAAGGCGGGAGGAAGAGGTTTAATATTCATATTCCCCGAGTTGGGGGCTATGAATAACAAGCTCCCCCGCAATAACAGCTACAACCGCTCAGTCTGCCCTAACATAAAGAGACTTTTTTTAGATCACGCAGGCAGGATATCCATAAATGCTGACCATAGAATGTTCCACAACCCTGATCACCTTACAGGGAGAGCAGGAGATCCGGGAAAAAGTTCTGGAGGAGCGCCCTTTTTCAGTTACCCTCAATGATGAACTGATTGGTTCGGCCATGGTCCTGGCCACAGATCTGGAGGCGTTTGCCGCGGGGTATTTATTTGGCCAGGGTTATCTGAACAAAAATGACAAGGTTCTTGAGATCAGGGTTTGTCAGGAAGGCCGTGTTGATGTCTACGCTGATGTCCCGATTAGATCGGAAGAGGAGATGATCACCACTTCAGGATGCGGTGGTACTGGAAAGATTGCAGCCAGGCTGCTTCATGAAGATTTGCCGGAGCTGTCATCCTTAAGCATCAATTTTGCCCAGCTGGCAGAACTGGTTCGAAAGACCCTGTCAGTTTCAGACCTGTCGCAGCAGACTCATTGCGTGCATGGGTGCGGATATCTGACTGAAAAAGGATTTGAGGCCTGTTTTGAAGATGTGGGCAGGCATAACGCGGTGGACAAGGTCATGGGCGCCATTATCCTGGGGAGGTTCTCTTCCGCGGGAGCCATTTATACCACTGGCAGACTGACTTCGGATATGGTTCTGAAATGCGCCCGCATGGGGGTCCCCATTGTTCTTTCCAGGACTGCCCCTTCATCCCTTGGCCTTGAAATCGCCCGTAAAGCGGGGATCACCCTGGGAGCTTATGTTCGTCCCAACAGGGTTAATGTTTTCAACGCTCCCCACAGAATTACCGCCAGTTAAAACCTGCTGAATATTTCCTTCCCCCCCATAAAGTGGGCCATTACGCGACCCATTAGTTCCATTCCCATGCAGGGGGTGTTTTTCCCCATTGAGAGCATCTCTTCAGGGGTAACCTGCCATTCATATTCCATGTCCACCAGGATAAAATCAGCCGGGTCGCCTTTCTGAAAGGTATTGACGGGCAGATTGAAAATTCTGCCGGGAGAGATAGACATAAGCCAGTTCAGATCATCCAGTTCCAAGACCCCTCTTCTGACCAGGTAAAGGCAAAGAGACAAGGCAGTGTCCAGGCCGGAAATTCCATTGGGGGCCTGGGCAAATGGGACTTCCTTTTCAAAGTCGGCATGGGGAGCGTGATCTGTGGCGATGATGTCTATAACTCCGTTTTTCAGGGCGTTGCGCATGGCCAGGACGTCCTTTTTACGGCGCAGGGGCGGGTTGACTTTAGCCATGGTGTTGTAGCCCTGAATAATTTCCTCATCCCAGAACAGATAATGGGGGCAGGTTTCCGCTGTAACAGGGATTGATTTTTCTTTGGCCCAGGCTATGAGCTCAAGAGACTCTTCACAGCTGATATGGGCCAGGTGGATGGGTGTATCCAGATAGGCCGCCATAAGGATATCCCTGGCCACCTGGAGGGTTTCAGCCACACTGGGAATTCCCTTGAGACCAAGATAGCTTGAGATCCTGCCTTCGTTCATGACCCCGTCCGCAGCCAGATAAGTATCCTCGCAATGATCTATGACAACCATGCCAAGGTCTGAAGCGTATTCAACAGCCCTGCGAAACAGTTCATTATCTTTGACTGGCAGCCCGTCATTGGAAAAGGCCCTGCATCCGGCTTCCTTGAGTTCAGTCAGAGGAGATAATTGTCGTCCTTCAAGATTTCTGGTCAAGGCTCCCACAGGATGAACAAAGGGCCCGGCCGGATGGGATTCCATGTTTCTGGCAAGCATGAATTCAGTGACTGAAGCGCTGTCATTGACCGGGCTGGTGTTGGCCATGGCCATGACCTGGCCGAAACCTCCGCCTGCGGCAGCCTCAAGCCCTGATTTTATGGTTTCCTTGTATTCAAAGCCTGGTTCACGAAGATGGACGTGCGCATCTATGAGACTGGGCAGGACATGACATTCCCGGCCGTCATAGACTTCTGCCGAAGAATCTTCAGGTGATTCCTGCCTGAAATCAACAATTTTTCCGTTTTCCACCAGGAGCATCCCTGTTTTGTCGTTAAGGATCACGTTTTTGATTATCATAAGTCCCATCTCAACCCTCCGGGATTTCCTGTTCATGCTTGGGTCTGGCCAGGTAAAGATAGAGCAGGGTCATGCGCACGGCAACGCCTGATTCAACCTGATCCAGGATCAGGCTGTCTTTTGAGTCAGCCAGGTCTGATGATATCTCAATGCCGCGGTTCATTGGACCGGGATGCATGATTTTTACCCCTGGAGCAGCTTTTTTAAGGTGTCTTTGGGCCAGGCAAAATCGGGCGGCGTATTCCCGGATATCGGGCAACAGTCCGGCTTCCTGCCTCTCCAGCTGCAGCCTGAGACTAATTACGGCGTCAACTTTATGGCAGGCTTCATCAAGGTTTTTATAAACTTCAACAGGCCAGTCCTGGATGCCCGAAGGGAGAAGGGTCCTGGGAGCGCAGACGCGCAAATGACAGCCCAGCCTGGTAAAAAGCTTTATGTCTGACCTGGCTACCCTGCTGTGAGCAATGTCTCCCAGAATAAGCAATGTTTTTCCCTGAAAATCATTATCCCAGAACCGGCTCAGGGTAAATCCGTCCAAAAGGGCCTGGGTGGGATGGGCGTGCCATCCGTCCCCCGCGTTAAGGACGCTGCACTTCAAATGTCTGGCAATGAATCCGGCTGATCCGCTGAGACTGTGGCGCATGACTATGGCGTCGGGCTTCATGGCCTCCAGGGTCAAAACAGTATCCTTGAGGCTTTCACCTTTTTGCAGGCTGCTTCCTTTGGATGCCAGGGAAAAGCTGTCAGCTGACAATCTTTTGGCGGCCATATCAAATGATGTCTTGGTTCGAGTGGATGGTTCGGCAAAAAAAAGAACAACGCTTTTGCCTTTTAAGATTGGGACTTTTTTGATACTGCGGGAATTGATTTCAATGAACCTGGAAGAAGTTTGAAAAATGTGTCTGACTTCATCAATTGACAAGGATTCGATGTCCAGAAGGTCCTTGTGTGTCCAGTTCATGGTCTACCTTTTGGCTCCTGGTTAATGAGCAAAATATGTTGATATCCCTAAACAGCCTGGCAAACGGGAAATATACTAAATTATTTATGCCTGATGCGCAAGGAGATTGTGACAAAAGTAATCCGCAAAACCGTTTTCATCCGGAATCACTCAAAAAAAACATTGTTTATCCTGTTGAATTGTTATCATAACTAAGATAGAGGGTTAGTAGAACCATTTATCAGAATGATGATTGCCTGGAACAGCCTGATTGTCTCTGGGTCTGGCCGCTGCTGGTATTTCTCTTCTCCCGCTCTTTTGTCTGTCACAGCCTATGTTTTATCGTCTTTGTCATACTTTAAAAATCAGGCCGTTTGTCAATTTTAGCTGGCGCAAGTGAAAACTTTCAGGTAATTTAAACAGATTAGAACCTGAATTGAGCGATTTTTTCTGTAACTGTTTGATAAGCCTGTCATTGGGAGCGAGTCTTCGAGCGCGGCAATCTCATAATAACTGGCTGAGATTGCTTCGGTTCCCTCGCAATGACATAGAAAAATCGTTCGATTCAGGAACAAGTTTAGGAACAGGTTTGACTTCGTCTTGACCTTGACTGAAAAAGTCAAAAAAAGCTTTAGCGGAAACGAGTTGTGGATTTTTTTGCAGAAAAGGTCCACGCACACGAATGGGAGGGTAAAATGAAAAAAAGTTTATTGGCGATGGCGGTATTGTTGGCGATCCTGATTTCAGGCCAGGCCTATGCGGGAGACACCATAAGGATAGGGGCGATTGCTTCGGTTACAGGGCCGGCCTCGTTCCTTGGCGAGCCGGAGCGCAACACTCTGGTCATGCTCCAGGATCAGATAAATGAAGCCGGGGGAATTCTGGGCAAAAACCTGGAGATTATTATCTACGATGATGAGACTGAGGTGAACAAGGCGGTACTGGCCGCGGATCGTCTTATCAGAAGAGACCGGGTTCAGGCAGCGATTGGCGGCACAACATCAGGCAATACATTGGCCATCATGAGTAATTTTACCAGGGCAGAGATTCCCCTGGTTTCCATGGCCGCGGCCGAAAGAATAGTTAATCCGGTTGATCCGTGGATTTTCAAGACTCCCCAGTCAGACAGGCACGCGGTTACCAGGATACTTAATCACGCCAAAGATCAGGGCTATGAAAGAATAGCAATTATTACCGTGTCTGACGGTTTTGGTCAGGCCGGCCGTGAAGTCCTGCGGGAATTGATCCCCGAAATGGGGCTGACCATGGTCTCTGATGAGATCTACGGTCCAAGGGATACTGACATGACGTCCCAGCTTACCCGTATACGCAACCAGAATCCTGACGCCATAATATGCTGGGGGACCAACCCCGGGCCGGCGGTAATCGCACGCAACAGGCAGCAGCTGAGGCTGGATATTCCTCTTTATATGAGCCACGGAGTGGCCTCCAGAAGGTTTATTGAACTGGCGGGAACAGCGGCTGAGGGTTTATTGCTGCCCCTGGGCCGATTGTCCGTTGCCGAGCATATCCCTGACGACCATCCCCAGAAAGAGCTGTTGCTCAATTATATTTCGGATTATGAGGCCAGGTTCAACACGCCGGTTTCATCATTCGGCGGCTATGCCTGGGACGCGATGATGCTCATCAAGGAAGCCATTGAAATGGGCCAGTCAGCTGAGCCAAAAGACATCAGGGACAATCTGGAAAAGATCCAGGGTTTTGTCGGCACGGGCGGGATATTCAATATGTCCCCTGAAGATCATAACGGGCTGGATGAAACATCCTTTGTCATGGCCATGATTGAGGACCAGGACTGGAAGATAGTGTCGGAATAAGTTTTGACAGGGCCGAGGGTTGAGGATTATGGATCCATGTAATGAGGACTTGATACCTGGAGGTCGGATGGCAAAAAGTTTGGCAGGATCAACTTGCCATGGTCCGGCGTTTCAAAAAAACAGGTTTAACCAGATTGACTTTTACCTGAATTGAGCGAATTTTCCTGTAACTGTTAATAAGCCGGGCTCGCAATGACATAGAAAAATGGCTCAATTCAGGTTTGCAGATTCTTATTTCAGCGGCCTGCTAAACATCAACAAAAGTCAGACATGGACCTTGGAAGCGCTCTTCAATATCTCATTTCCGGTCTGACCGTAGGCAGCACCTACGGTCTGACCGCCCTTGGCTTCACCATCATATTCAATGCCACCAGGGTGATAAATTTTGCCCAGGGTGAATTTGTCATGCTTGGTGGAATGCTGGCGGTTTTTTTTGCCGGATTTTTCAATTTCGGTCTTTTCCCCGCCATTGTGCTGGCTGTGGCCTGCACAACCCTTGTCGGGGTGTGCATGGAAAGAGTGGCCATCCGTCCAGTCCAGGGCGCTAACGTAATCAATATCATAATTATCACCATTGGTGTCTCAATATTTATCCGGGGCGTGGTCATGATTTTCCTGGGCAAGGACACCTTTGCCCTGCCGCCGTTTTTCGGCACAGAAGCCCTTTATTTTCTGGGTGCCACAATAATTCCCCAGAGTATCTGGATACTGCTGATCACCATGCTGGTCCTTCTGGGACTCAGGACTTTTTTCAACAACACCATTTTTGGAAAGGCCATGCTGGCCTGCTCCTTTGAACAGAAAGCAGCCCATCTTGTAGGCATAAGCGTGGACAGGATGGTCATGCTTTCCTTTGCCATTTCCGCCATGGTAGGCTCCATCGGCGGCGTCATACTTGCCCCCGTAACTCTGACTTCCTACGATGTGGGCATCATGCTGGGCCTTAAAGGGTTTGCCTCCTGTATACTGGGGGGCCTTGGCAATCCGTTTGGAGCCGCTGCAGGGGGGCTGATCATCGGGGTTCTGGAGTCATTCGGAGCCGGTTATGTTTCCTCGGCCTTTAAGGACGCCTTTGCCTTTATAATCCTGCTGGTAATTCTCTTTTTTAAACCCTCAGGCATTTTCGGCAGGGCCGATATTGAAAGGGTCTGATCATGGAGGGCAGGAAAGGCGTAATATCTCTGGCTGTTTTTATTCTGGCCGCGGCTGGTTTCCCCTGGATCCTGACCAATGAATATTACATAAGCATACTCATCCTTTCCGGCATTACAGCCATAGGGGTTGTGGGGCTTAACCTGCTTCTGGGTTTTGCCGGACAGATTTCCCTGGGGCACGCCGCTTTTTTCGGGATTTCCGCCTATACTTCAGCGATCCTGACCACTAACTATGGCTTCCCGGTCCTGGCCGGGGTTATCATCGGGATCATCCTTTCTGCTTTGGTGGCTTTTTTAATCGGAATACCCGCCCTGAAGCTCAAGGCACTTTCTCTGGCCATGGCCACCCTTGGATTCGGTCTTATAGTCTACATTTTCTTGAATGAAACAATCACCCTGACCGGAGGTCCGTCCGGCTTTGTAGGGATCCCGCGGTTCAACGTCCTGGGATATGAGTTTTATTCGGATCTTGCCTATTATTACCTTGTGGCCGGAGCCCTGACCCTGGTCATTATTATTTCCCTGAACCTGATCAACTCGAGAACCGGCAGGGCTCTCAAGGCCATTCATTCAAGTGAAAACGCGGCCCGGGTCATGGGAATCAATGTTTTCAGGTTCAAGCTGTTTGTCTTTGTCCTGTCAGCCGTGTTTGCCGCCATGGCCGGAGGGCTTTATGCCCATTACCTAAGTTTTGTGGCACCTTCATCTTTTGGTTTTCACGCTTCTCTGCAACTTATTGTCATGGCTATTCTTGGAGGCATGTCCAGTGTCTGGGGGGGAGTAATAGGCGCTCTCTTTCTGACTTCAATGCCTGAATTCCTCAGGATGTACGAGGAGCTGGAAACCATTCTTTACGGACTTATTCTTATCCTGTGCATGATGTTCATGCCACAGGGTCTGGTGGGGGGACTCAGCAGATTATCCGGTTATATTGCGGATAAACTTTTTAAAAGGCGGTTAAAATGAGCAAAAACACCGCCCTGTTGAAATGCAGTGACATATACGTCCGCTTCGGAGGGGTTATGGCCCTTAGCGGAGTCACGTTTTTTGCTGAAAAAGGGGCGATAACAGCCCTTATTGGTCCCAACGGAGCAGGCAAGACAACTCTGCTCAACGTGATTACCGGTATGATCCCCCAGTCCGAGGGCAGCATTGAATTCAAGTCCAGGGATTTGTCCAATGTCGCGGCTCATATCCGGTCCCAGGAGGGGATGGTCAGGACCTTTCAGAATCTGGAAGTATTTTCTCATATGAGCGTTCTGGAAAATGTCATGACCGGAGCCCATAACCGATATAACTATTCTGTTCTGGACAGTATATTCAAAACACCCAGATATTTCGCACGGGAAACGGAATGTCGCGACGCGGCCCTGGAAAAACTTAATTTTGTGGGACTTGAAAAAGAATGGAGCCTTCCGGCCCTGGACCTGCCATATGGAAAACAAAGGCTTCTGGAACTGGCCAGGTCCATCTGCGGGGAACCAGAGCTCATTCTTCTGGACGAACCCGCCGCGGGCTTGAATTCCAGGGAGACAAAAAATCTGGGAGAGGTAATTTCCGCCATCAGGCAGGATCTGGGAATAACGGTTGTCCTGGTGGAACATGATATGGAGCTGGTAATGAGTATCAGTGATGAAATCACTGTTCTGAATTTCGGACAGGTGATTGCCAAAGGCACTCCAAGGGATATTCAGAATAATCAAGAGGTGGTAGAAGCTTATCTGGGCAGCGAGGATTAATAAGGTCTTTGAAAATCTTCCAATTGCCGCGTTGCTTTATAAATTTCAAACTTTCACGTATAGAAGAATACGCTTCAATCTTGAACTTTTTTTGCTCTTTATCCGGCACCCACTTGCGTAGGTATTATCCCGGCATAAGTATTTACTGACATCACAAGTGGGTGCCGGACTGGCGCTTGAAATTTTTGATCACCCTGCTCAATAGGGACTTTTTCAGACTGTTAGAGAATTTTTTTACAGACTATCAACCTTTAACTCGTTTCGTCACGCGCTTCGTCACCCGCTGCGCGTGATTGAACTGTAAGAAATGCTGGTTTTAAAAAATATTGACGTATTTTACGGTAACGTGCACGCGGTGAAAAAAGTTTCCCTGCACGTTGACCAGGGAGAGATTGTGGCCCTGATCGGCGGAAACGGGGCCGGCAAGTCCACACTTCTGAACACCATTTCCGGTTTGATCAGGGCCCGGAGAGGCGAGATAATTTTTGAAGGCCGGCAGATAAATAAACAAAAGCCTGACAAAATAGTAAAATCAGGCATCTCTCAGGTGCCTGAAAGAAGGCTTGTTTTCAAGCCTTTGTCTGTTGAGGACAACCTGCTTCTTGGCTCATACCATCGATACAGTTTTGGAAAAAGCTCTTCCATCGCCCGCGACGTGGAGGAAATATTTGCCATGTTTCCGGTTCTTGCCGAGCGCAGAAAACAAATGGCCGGCAATCTTTCAGGAGGCGAACAGCAGATGCTGGCCATAGGCCGCGCCCTCATGGCCAGGCCAAGGCTTCTGTTGCTGGATGAGCCGAGCATGGGACTGGCCCCGGCCGTGTCCCAGATGATTTTCAGACATATTTTCAAGCTCAGGGATGAGCTTGGAGCAACAGTGCTTCTGGTGGAACAAAACGCCAGAAGCGCTCTTAAGATATCAGACCGGGGCTACGTTCTGGAAACAGGCCGGGTCATTGTCCAGGGTACTTCCCGGGAATTGATGCAGAACAACGATGTTCAGAGAGCCTATCTGGGAAGAGAACAGGAATCGGTCAGTCAGTGAATCGGTGAGTCGGTGAATCGGTGAGTCGGTGAATCTGTGAATCGGTAAGTCGGTGAATCGGTGAATCTGTTTGTCAGAAAGGAAGCAGGTATTCATTAAGGGAGTGAGAGCAATGTACTTTGAGCCAAAATATGAATGCATGAAACGCGAGGATCTTGAGCATCTCAAGCTTGAACGGCTTCAGGCCGCCCTGACCAGGATTTCTAAAAATGTTCCCTATTACCGCAAAAAATTTGATGAAATGGGAATTGATCCTTATGACTTTGATTGCCTTGAGGACCTGAACAAACTGCCCTTTACAAGCAGAAGCGACATGGCCCTGCACGCTCCCTATGGTCTCTTTGCCGTTCCACTCAGGGAAGTGGTCAGACTGCACGGGACATCCGGACTCAAAGGCAGATCAATAGTGGTTGGGTATACCATCAACGATATTCACCGCTGGTCCAGACTGGCGGCCAGGGTTCTAATGGCCGGGGGAGTCACCAAGGACGATGTGATTCAGGTGGCTTATAATTACGGGCTTTCTACCAGCGGATTCGGCATCCACTACGGAGCTGAGGAAATGGGAGCTACTGTGGTACCCGCCTCAAGCGGCAACACCAACAGGCAGATAAGTATTATTCAGGACTACAACGTCACAACCCTGGTCTGCATTCCCAGCTATGCCCTTTTTCTCGCGGACAGGCTGGAAGAAATGGGCATAAACGTCAACGCGTTATCCTTAAGAACAGGGCTTTTTGGAGAGGAAACCTGGACCGAGGAAACCAGGTCGGAAATCCAGGAAAAACTCAAGATAACAGCCGCGGACAACTATTCTCTCAGTGAAATAATGGGCCCGGGTGTGGCAGGGGAGTGCCTTGAAAGGAAGGGGATGCACATCAATGAAGACCACTTTCTGCCTGAAGTCATTGACCCTGATACGTTAGAGCCTGTGCGGCCGGGTCAGACAGGCGAACTGGTCATCACCACCCTGACCAAGGAAGCTCTGCCCCTGGTGCGATTCAGGACCGGCGATCTTACCAGGCTGGTTTATGATCCGTGTCCCTGCGGCAGGACTTTTGTCCGGATGCAGCGCATAACGGGCCGTTGCGATGATATGCTTATTGTTCAAGGAATAAATGTATTTCCCGAGCAGATCAGCGCCATTCTATCCAATACAGAGGGCAAAACCCCCAACTTTCAGATTGTGCTTGAGCGCGAAGGCCGTCTTGACAAGGCTTCTGTCCTGGTGGAGGCGGATGTTCTGGTGCCTGATAAAATCAGAGAGCAGCAGAGATTTATCGAGAACATCAAACAGCGCCTGGCCATGGAGCTGGGAGTATTTTTTGATGTCAGGCTGGTGGAACTGGGCAGCATGCTTTTTGATGAGGATAAGCTTGTTCCTGTGGTGGACAAAAGGACTTTCTAACAAGCTGT
>PXDF01000031.1 GCA_003566455.1 Desulfonatronovibrio sp. | reverse complement strand
TACTTTGATTATTGATTCACTGTCTCATGCCTGGTCTGGTCAAGGTGGCATACTCGAAGAAGTGGACAAGAGAAAGGGCTGCCAGAAAAATCAGTTTACAGCTTGGCGTGATGTTACCCCCATGCACAATGCTTTGGTCGAGGCTATACTACAAAGCACCTGCCATGTAATTGTCACCATGAGATCCAAGACCGTTTATGATCTTCAGAAAGATGATCAAGGCAAGTTGAAGCCCATGAAGATTGGCCTGGCCCCAATTCAAAGAGACGGGATGGAATACGAGTTTACGGTTGTCCTTGACGTAGATCCCGAAAAACACATTGCCCGCAGCTCAAAAGACAGGACAGGGCTTTTTGACGGACAATATTTTGTTCCTGACGTTGAAACCGGGGAGAAGCTTTTAACATGGCTGAACTCAGGAATTGAACCCCCTGCTTCACCACGACAACCACCCGAACAGAAGACAACTTATGACGACCCAGCACCACCGCCTCAAGGTCAGACACTCTTCATCACTGAGCAGCAGCGCAAAAAGATCTACGCCCTGGCCAGTGAAATGAAGCTGGACAATACAGCCCTGAAAGAGAGGGTAAACGGCTGGCTGGCCAAGACTTCCAATAGCCGAAAGGTTGAAAGTCTAAGCGAACTTAAATTTAGTGAGACTTCGGCGTTGATTGAGGCCATGGAAATGCAGACACATCAGGCAAATGAAAAAGTCTAGTCTCAGGAACAGCCAAAATCGACACTGGAAAAGATGGATAATGTTCCATGGTAGTAAACATTCAAAAAAAAGAGGATAACAGGATGAAAAATTCATTCGGTATGGAGTTCAAGGAGCCTGTTACGATTTTTATCGACATTGAAACCCTTCCCAGCCCCGAACCGCCTTCCCTGGATGAGATACAGGCCCCGGCGAACTATAAGGACGAGGCGAAAATCCAGGCATTTAAGGAAAGCAAGATTAATGAATTCTACCGGGCGCAGGCTCTTGATTCCATGCGTGGACAGCTTCTGTGCATCGGTTTTGCCATCGATGATGGCCCGGTTCAGACGCTGATTCGCGGCATGGACGGAGTAAACAGCGAATATGATCTATTGGAAGCATTTTCTCAAGAGATCAAATATTGTTCCCCTGTAACCTGGTGCGGCCACAACGTAAAAACTTTCGATCTTCAATGGCTTTGGCGCAAAGCTCTCAAGTTCGGCATTACCGCTTTAGCCCAGAAAATCCCACGGGAAAGATATTCCAGAGATGTTGTCGACACCCTGGAGTTGTGGGCGGGCCCCGATTACCGGGACCGCACAAGTCTTGATGCTATCGCTCAGTTCCTTGGATTGCAGGGTAAGACAGGCGATTTGGACGGCAGCAAAGTCTACGATTTCTGGCTGGAGGGCAAGCTTCAGGAGATCAAAGATTATTGCGCCCGGGACGTGGAACTTACACGGAGCATTTTCAATATCATCAACGGACAGGCCGAAGCACCAAAAGCGGATGTACATTCAGAACAACCCGCCACAACAAATGTCATGAAAGGGGATTTCGAGTTTTAACAAGTTCCAATTTAATAAAACTTTTGGTCACTCCTTATGAAGGATTTTAACAACTCCGGTAAAAGTAATGATTAAACCAGCAATAAATCCTCCCGGGATTATTAGCAGGTTTATGGTGCTTGGACCGATTTGTTCTGAAATCCAAAAGGTAAAAAACCAACATGAAAAACCCCCAAGGATATACGCTAAAGATTTGTATCGGCCCCTGACAATACCAATAATTATTGCAGCAACCAAAGCAATGGTGAAAATAAGATTGGTTAAGCCTAAATCGTCAAAATATGTAAACATTTTTTCCTCTTTAGGGGCGTAAGTCCATTGCTAGAATTAGGACGCTAAACTCGAAGTTTATTATTTTTAGCAACATTCAGCAAATCTTCATAGATGTCAAGATAAAAGGAGCTGGTTCTATGAGAATTTTAAAACTGGAATCCGAGAACATTAAAAGACTGCAGGCTGTTGAGATTACTCCGCAGGGGGATGTGGTCCAGATTTGCGGCCAGAATGCCCAGGGGAAAAGTTCCGTCCTGGACAGCATTGCTTATGCCTTGGGAGGCAAAAGGGCAGTTTGCGACATGCCTGTAAGAAATGGTCAGGACAAGGCCAGGGTAGTTTGTGAACTGGAAGAGCTGATTGTGAGCAGGACTTTTACCACAGCTGGAGGCGGTTCTCTGGTTGTCTCCAAAAGGGACGGTTCCAGGCTGACTTCTCCCCAGGCGATCCTGGACAAATTGACCAATAACCTGACTTTTGATCCTTTGGCATTTACCAAGATGGATAATAAGCATCAGCTGGACACCCTCAAGGGCCTCGTTGGGTTGGACTTCACGGAGCAGGACCAGAGGCGGCAGGCCCTATATGATGAGCGCACACAGATTAACCGGGATGTGAAAAAGTTGAAGGCCAACCTGGAGGCCACGCCGGTGCATTCAGACGTACCGGAGATAGAAATCTCCGTTTCGGATTTAATGCAGGAGTTAAGGAAACGCCAGGAGCATAACCAAACCAACCGGCAGAAGCGTGAAGAGTTGCAGGCACTCGATACCCGGATCGAGAAGGGAGAAGGAATCGAGGCAGATCTTGTACGGCAGATTGAAGAAATTCAGGCCAAGTTGGACGGCACTCGAACCAAATTGAAAGAATTGCAGCAGTACAGGCACTCACTTGGAAACGAGGTTCAGGCCCTAACAGACAGTGACGAACAGGTGGTCATGGATAAGATTTCCGGGGCAGAAAAGATCAACAGTCAGGTCCAGAGCAACCGGGAAAGGAAAAAGCTTGCCAGTGAGTTGCAGGATCTTGAATCAAGATCGGGCTCACTTACAGAGCAGATGCAAGCCATTGATGATGCTAAGTCCGAAGCTCTCAGAACCGTGTCCTTCCCTGTCCCCGGCTTGTCCTTTGATGAGAATGGAGTTCTCCTGAATGGGTTGCCGTTCTCTCAGGCGAGCCAGGCTGAACAGTTACGGGTATCCGTTGCAATGGGCTTCTCCATGAATCCGGGGCTGAAAGTCCTTCTAGTCCGGGATGGATCCCTCCTGGACGACAGCAACCTAAAGCTCCTGGCTGAACTGGCCGCGAACCATGATGGGCAAGTCTGGCTTGAACGTGTTGGCGAGGGTGATGAGTGCGCCGTGATCATCGAAGATGGCAAGGTCAGGGGCAAACCCGCGACAGTGGAGATACAGCCGCCTGTTGAAAGACCAGCCACAGATCAAAAGCCGTCTTTTGATGGGGCTGATTTCTAAGACCCAGACAGCCGGGGGTTCAGGGCCACTTCCGGCTGAAAAGGATTTCAAGCCAATGATCAAACTCCACTTAAGCAGCAATGGCATTCTCACCGGAGCACCTATTAATGTAATCCGACAGATCCGGAAAGAGCTGTCCCTGAAAAATCCCGCATACGTTGAAGCCAAAAAACACGGCCGCTGGACCGGGAACCTGGACGAGTGGCTGAGGTTCTATGACCTGGTAAAAGGCGGCATATCCTTCCCCAGAGGATACGCCCGGCGAGCATGGACCCTGTGTGCTGAGAACGGGCAGGCTCCTTCCCTGGAGGACCGCAGACGCACCCTGGAGCCTTTGCATGTAGATTTCCATGGTGAGCTTAGGGATTATCAGGAAAAGGCCCTCAGGGTCATCCTGAGCAGAGACGATGGAGTACTGGAGGCCAGTACCGGATCAGGCAAAACCGTTATGGGGCTGGCGGTCATTGCGGCAAGGAAGCAGCCTACTTTGATCCTTGTTCACACAAAAGAGCTTTTGCAGCAATGGCAGGTAAGAATCAGGCAGTTCCTGGACGTGGAGCCGGGTACAATCGGCAATGGGAAAATCAACATTCAGCCCATCACCGTGGGCATGGTTCAGACGTGTAAAAAAAACCTGGATACAATCCCAGAGCACTTCGGACAGCTCATTGTTGATGAATGCCACAGAACACCGTCCAGCACATTCTCTGAGTGCGTCAGTGCTTTTGACTGCCGCTTTCTCCTTGGACTGTCAGCAACACCATTCCGGCGGGATGGTCTTGGCAAGCTGATCCATTGGAGCTTAGGGGATCTGGTTCACGAGGTTGATTCTGAACTACTCCGGGATTCCGGGGCGGTCCTCAAGCCCGAGATTATCACCAGGGAAACAGATTTTTCTTATGATTACCGGGATGATTACACAGGGATGGTTTCTGCACTGACAGAGAACCAGGAGCGCAATGCTTTTATTGCAAAGGACGTAGCTGGAAACATGAACGGCAAAGGATCT
>PXDF01000173.1 GCA_003566455.1 Desulfonatronovibrio sp. | reverse complement strand
TGTGCTTTTCATCTCAAGACCCCTTCCCTAGGGCTTATCACATCTTTCATGCCCTGAACTCTGGCTGATTTTGCAACCATATTTCCAAGATCCACAGATCGAATATCAAGGATGACTTATCCAAAGGCATCCTGTCCTCAAATCAGTTGACCAGCAGCTGTAATTCTTTGAGGTAAACATGATTTCCAGCAGACCAGTGCTCCGAAATATTTTATTAGGGTTAGCAACTCTCCTTCTGGTTTTATTGGTGTTAGTGTTCACTGTAGCGTCTCCTTGGAGCAGGGGTGATAAATATCTGTCCAGATCCATGGCACTGGAAATGGGCCTGGGAATCATGCACTATCATGAGAACGCGGCCATCTCAGCCGCTCTTGTGGCTGACGGAAAGATACTCTGGACTCTGGAACTGGGTTACTCTGACCCCGCAGCTAAAACTCCTGTGACTCAAGAGACCATGTTCGGGATAGGCTCAGTGAGCAAAGTAATTACGGCAGCAGCTGTCATGAAGCTGGTTGACCAGGGACTGGTGCGACTTGACGAGCCTCTGACCGCGTATCTGCGTGATTTCCATATGCAGTCCCCTGAATATAAAGACATAACCGTCCGCATGCTTCTCAACCACTCATCCGGGCTTCCCGGTTTCAACTGTCGGGGAAGTGTTACTGACAGACCCTGGACTGAATATCAGAATTCAACCTACCAGGCTATAAAGCAAAGCAGACTCAAACATCAGCCCGGATACATGCACGTTTATTGTAATGACGGCTTCACTCTTCTTGAACGGGTAGTTCAGGCAGCAACTGGAAAACCTTTTACCAATTACGTGGAGGAGGAGATTTTCATTCCTCTGGGAATGACCAGAAGCTGCTACTCCACGAACTTTCCTTGCCATGGCTCATTTGCCAGGGCCTTTCATAAAGGGCGGAAACTTCCGCTGGAAGTGGTGAATACCTACGCTGCCGCGGGAGTATATACAACAACCCAGGACATGGCTCGGTTCATCTCAATGATCACTGACAGGGGAGATGCGGATGGGACAGGAATCATTTCCAGGGAATCCCTGGAGGCCATGGAACAAAATCAGATTACAGACACATTCAGGGTCGTTGATTCAAATTTTCTGACTTTCGGCCTGGGCTGGGACAACACATTTCATCCTGGCCCAGGTTCCAAAGGTAAAAAAGCTCTGACCAAAAATGGAGGAACTTTTAAATATTCGGCTGAATTGTGGGTTCTCCCTGAAGAAAAACTTGGACTGGCAGTGTTTGCGGTTAACGCTCCTTGCGCGGTACTTGAGGATCTCGCGGAAAAGACCATCATGGCCGCTCTGGTGGACAAGGGTGTTCTAAATTCCATGCCTGAGCCGGCGGGTCAGCCATTATCTCCGCCTGCTGTCCCTTCTCAGGAGCTTTTAAACTTAATTGCCGGGTATTATGCGGGATGTTCGCGGCTGTTCAGAGTATCGGTTTTGCCTGGAAAAAATATTAAAATTGACATCAGGGAACAGGGCAGATGGTATTCTGTCTTCCAGAAACTGCGCTACCACAAAAACGGAACCTTTATTTCAGAAGGTGATCCCTACCAGTACTTCTCCTTCCAGGAAGCGGATGGAAGAACATATCTTGTGTCGCACTCCTTAAGAGACTACTACACAATGGAAATCCCCATAGCTCAACGTCTGAAAGAAACAGAACCATTGCCGTCTGCCTGGATCAGCCGCCTGAACAAGAACTGGCTGATAGCCAATGGCATTGCCAATTCGTACGCGTTCTATTTTGACACCTATCCCAAGCTGAACTTTGAAGTTCTGAATGACCTTCCAGGGTACTTATTCGCTTGGGAACCATGGGATTATATGACCTTTATGACAGGCCCGGACGAAGATATTGAATATATGGCCATTCAGATCCCCATGAGTGAAAGCCGTAATTTATCAGACCTGGAAGTAGTCAGAATAGGTGATGAAGATTGGATGAGGTGCTCGGGGTATCTTTTTCGTCCCCTGGAAACAATTCATTCCCTGGAGTTCGGCACCAGCATGAAAATCACTGTGAAAGAAAAAAATCTGACCAGTTGGGTTCGCCTTGAAAGGTCACAGGAGCAGGCAAGTATTGTCTTAAACGCTCCAAACAATGTCCGCTGGAAAATATATGATTACGACTTTACCATGATCGCCATTGGATTCGGCTCAGTGAGCGTATCTCCAGGCGAAACCCGACAGCATTATTATGTGGCCCTTTACGCGGAACCGGGACAGACTATGGATTTGTCCTGGCGATAGGCGGCCATCATCCCATCACAACTGTTCTCAACTTCATTCCCTAAGGAACGCCTGAACAAGGCGTGTTATAGCGCCAAAAGGGTCCAGCTGATCAGTGACCTGGAGAAACAAGTCAAGGACACATACAACAGTCCCATGGGCCGGGGTATGGCCAGCACTGGTGTCATGTGCGGGGGTGTGAAGTCTGAACCCGGCACTTATATCTGCTTTCCCTGGGAGTGACGTATATGGCTTAGTGCTCTGAGACATAAATTCGGTGACGTATTTTTATAAACTTTGGAGGTAACCTATGCTCAAGTATTGGCTGGCGTTATTGCTGTTTTGTGTTTTATGTTTTTTCTGCTTTTCAAATCTTTACGCGGGATTTCCTGTGCCTTTTCAGGCCGATTACATTGACTCAAACGAAGAAGGGGAAGTAACCAAGGGAAAATTTTTCGCCGGGTCTGAAGGTGTGCGCCTGGAAAGTACAGATGGAGAGCAGTATATCATGATTGTAAATTTTGCTGAAAGCGTGTCCTGGACTTTCCTGGTAGAAGAAAAGATGTATTACGAAATGCCTCTTACTCCTCAAGATATCGAGATGTATACCTCTCCCTGTGAAGATGAAGATACCGTTTCCAAGACCATGGTCGGCCGGGAGACCCTGCAGGGGCGAGACGTGGAAAAGTGGCACTGCGTAATGCAAGATGGAGATATGGAAAAAGTCTGGTTCGACCCCAGACTGAAAACCCTCATTCGGTCCGAATCAGAGGGAAACATCTTTGAGCTGAGCAATATCAGGGAAGGCCGGGTATCCAGCGACCTGTTTCAGCTTCCTGCCGGCTATACCAAGATCACTTTGCCAGGCATTGGCTTTGGAGGCGCGGATTATCCAGGCCAGCAGGATCAGGAAGGCGTTCCTGGAGGATTCCTGCAGGACATGGATCTGGACGAATTGATGGGTGGTGAAGACCAGGGATTGCTGGAGGGACTCAAGGGCATTCTGGGCCGCTGATATCAAGGGCAAGACCTGACGGGAAACCGGACCAGACCCGGATTCTCTGACGGTTCAAGCCTTGGCCAAAAAACTTACTCAAAAATGATAGTTTTTTTCCCGAAAATGAAAACCCGGTCATCAAAAACAAGTTTCAGTGCCCTGGCCAGGACCTGCTTTTCCACATCCCGGCCGGCCTTGGTCATGTCTTCAGCACTGAAAGTATGATTGATGGGGATCACTCCCTGGGTAATGATGGGGCCGTCATCCAGATCTTCATTAACAAAATGAGCTGTGGCTCCGATGATCTTGACCCCTCGGTCATAAGCCTGCCTGTATGGAGAAGCACCCACAAAGGCCGGAAGAAAGGAATGGTGGATATTGATTATTCTGTGGGGAAACCTGTTCACAAACTCAGGGCTCAGAATCCGCATATACTTGGCCAGAACCAGGTACTCTGGATCATGGTCCAGTACAGCATCAAGAATCCTCCCCTCATGGACATCCCTGTCCAGCCCCTCATGGGATACATGATGATAGGCGATTCCGAATCCCTCAACCAGGTCGCGCAGCCGGTCATGATTGCTGATCACCGCCTGAATATCCATATCCAGTTCACCATAGCGGGCCCGGAGCAGTAAATCTCCAAGACAGTGAGACTCTCTGGTGACCATGACCACAACCCGTTTCTTGCTTTTGGGACAAAGCTTGATGAGCACATCCGGCAGCCGGCCTTTTATGGCCCTTACAAGCATTTCCTCGTCAATGGACCCGGAAAATTCCGTGCGCATGAAGAAGCGGTTATGGGCTTTGTCAACAAACTCATTGTTCTGCTCTATATTGAGCCCAAAATCATACAGGACTCCGCTGATGGCGTGGATAAGACCCATTCTGTCCAGGGCCTGGATAAGCAGATGATAAGTCATGTGAAAAGTATATCTAGCAGATTTGTCTATGATTCTGTGGCGCGCCTGGGAGGATTCGAACCCCCGGCCAAGAGCTTAGAAGGCTCCTGCTCTATCCGACTGAGCTACAGGCGCGTGATCGGGTTTTCAGAACATTCGTAAACATTCATTTATA
>PXDF01000199.1 GCA_003566455.1 Desulfonatronovibrio sp. | reverse complement strand
AATTATTCCTGAAAAATTTATTTCAGCAAAGCTGATCCGGCCTCACTGAAAAAACAGTCCATGTCTGTCTGCACAATCACCATGACCCCACCCAAAATCTTATATTTGATCTGTTTTGATATCGTAAATGATCGGACTCGAAACAAGGTAGCCAAGGTACTGGAAGGATATGGCAACCGGGTTCAAAGTCCGTATTTGAATGTGTCTTAAGCAAGACTCAGTTCAACAAATTAAAGGACAAAATCAGCATACTCATCAATGATGACCAAGACAGCGTGCATTTTTACCGGCTTTGCAACAGATGCCTGAATGAATTTGAAATCCTGGGCCTGGAACATGATCCAGACAGAAGGGATTATGTGGTGATCCAGATTTACCACTTTCCTATATAGGGCCTGAATTTCCCTGACCAAGGATGTGTCGTTTAAGTTCCTTAGTCTGGTAGCGAATGATCTCCTCAAGATTCAACTCCTGTCTCCGGTACTTTTCAATGGCTGCCAAACGGGAACGAAATTTCTCCACCAGCCTTTTTCTGCTTTCCATATTCAATAATCCGTTCTTTTCCTGCCTGAATATAGCGTAGTTGCGTCTCAGTTCAGAGATGACCACCCTATCCACTGCCTGAGCACGGAATATCTCCATATGATCAAAGGTAAGAGTGTCTTTACCTTTCTGGGGTGTATTCAGAAAACCAATATTGGGATTGAGACCGCATCTGTGAAGATCAAGTTTAACAGGTTCCAGAATGATATGTTTTCCACCCTTGATCATCTGGACAAAAATAACCAGGAATTAACCATCATCATTGATAAAGGCATGAACTCTGAAGCAAACATGGAACTCATAGATAAACGTGAAGGCACAGAGTTCATCACTACTTATTCGCCGGCCTTTGTTGAAGACCTGATAAAAAAGATTTAAGCCTGTTCAGTCCGGTGGACACTCCCAAAAATAAAGAACTTGAGGAAAAGGGATGTGCTGCAGACCGAATTATTGCCTGGCGCACAACTGGAAAGTTCTGGGGCAAAGAAAGATCTGTGGTGGTCACCTATAATCCCCGTACTGCAGACAAACAAAGATACGCTTTTGACAAAAAACTTGGTCGTCTCCAGGATGGTCTGTTTGAGATGCGCTCCAAGGTCAGAGCCGGAAAAAGGCACTGGACCAGAATCAGCGTTACAAAGATTTTTACGAATCTCTGTATTTACCCCGGGCTCTCTACGACCTGGAGCTTATGACCAGCAAGAAAAAACTGCATATGTATTTTAGAAAGAACCATTACCGAATAAGCAGGCATGTAGCCAGATTCGGCAAAAATATTATCATTACCTCGCATCAGGACTGGTCAACCGATGAAATCGTCAGGGCCAGCCTGGACAGGTATCAGGTGGAACATTCCTTTCGTCAAAGCAAATCAAACGAATTTGGAAACTTCAGACCCATCCGGCACTGGACAGACTCAAAAATCAGCTGTCACCTTCTCTCATGTGTGGTTACACTTACTTATCTAAGACTGATCTCACTTTGGCTGCAAAGATCTGGCCTAAATATTTCAGTGGATCGTGCTATGCAGTCAATGCGCGATCTTTCCAGCTGTCTATGCAGGCAAGGTGATCAGAAAAAGCCAGTTCGATTGATAGAGGAACCAGACAAAAGCCAAGCCGAAATCCTCAAAGCACTGGGTTTCAAAGTAGTCAAGGGGGTATTACAGCCCGTTAAAGCGTAACACTTTAATCTTATTTGTTTTTTTGAAAATATTTATCATTAACTGTTAAACTGCAGTTGAAGGCGAAGTGGAGCAGGGCAGGCGCTACAAAGAAGAAAAACCCGTCAGGGGACTGTCCCTTGCTGGGTTCAGCTTATGGTCAAAAATATAATTCTTCAGAACAACCAATCTTGAACTGACTTTTCTGAAGTGGCTTGCGGGGACTGTCCCCTGACGGGTAATATGAACCTATCCCTGCGAAGGTTTACTGCAGAACTGGCTTTGCTGAGGTAAAAGAAAAAAGGAGGGTTCTGCCCTCCTTTTTTTATCTAAAGCATGCTTATGGTTGACTTGGCTTCAGTTTGAGCAAACAGGACAGAAAATCTCTACTACCCCTGCGGCATCGCCAGGCTGAGCCAGTCATCCAGAGGCCCAAGGTCATGCAGTTCTCCGTTTTCATCAAGATAATGCAGATTGTTTTGCATTATTCCAACAGCAGTACCAGTATCCTGGTATGACCGCCAGATTAATCCCTCATCAACATGTGTTGGTTGCGGGGTTGGAGAAAGAAGGATTGGAACCTGAGACTCAAGCCAGTTGAACAGTATGTTTGCTTTCTGCAGATCGGTCAAAGGCTCAGGTGTTTCACCGGTTTTCGGGACATCCTGAATATTGGTCGCCAGGGGAAGTCCTGCCAGGGTTGCCCTCATACCCTCAATATCCAGATCTTGCAGAATCTCGGGATAGTCTCCCCTGCCCCAGTCAACCACTGAGTCGACCACAATGGTTTCAACCCCTGTTTCCTGGACTCCTTCCCACTGCTCAGAAAAATACACATGCTCAAGCATCCAGACCATGCCCTTGCCAGGGGCCCGGGCCTCTTGGATGTTTCTGTAATCAGAATCCATGAGTACGCCGTTTTCGTAAACTCTGCCCTGTTCTTTAAACGTTAAAAGGGCAACATTTTCCAGGCCGGCATCACCTGGAAGAGTAGTTGACGGTACAGCCAGTCCTTTACCTAGAAAGGTGAAATCTATTTCAGCTTGCAGATGGACGTTCTCTTGCGGAACCTGCATGTTCAGTTCCCAGAAAAAGCCCTCGCCCGGCTTAAAAAAGCGGGGAAAACGAGGAGCAGGGTCAAATATCCATTGCTCTTCAAAGTCAAAATCATAATTTCCATGCAGAATAATATGGTTGTCCTGAATCTCTATCAGGTTTGCTTCCCAAAGGTCCAACTCACCATTGCCGTCATACTCTCCCGGGATCGAAGCCACAAGGTTGCGTGCCGGATCAACCTCCAGGATTAACATCACTTCATGCCGATCTTCCCAGAGATGTTTTTCCCGTTCGCCCTGATATTCCTTTATATCACGGCCGTAAACATCATATATGACCCACCAGCCATCGTTGATCGCTGCTCCGTCTTCAGTCAGCAAGCCCTGGTAAAGGGCAAAGTCCATGATTTCATCTGCCTTGGCCGGCTGCAAACCAATGACACAAAAAAACAGCACAGTTAGAAACATTGCCTTGAACAAACAAAAATTCTTCTTCATAATATTTACCTCCTTTATAGTTTCATGCCATAGTATTAATAAACAACCAAGTATTACTTCCAGCAAACATAACCGTTGCTGTTCATGCTGATTAAATCCAAAGCAGCTCTAATTAACGCCTCTCTGACAGCAATTTCCCAACAGGCATTGGTAATGATTGCAAAAATCCTACGCCCTGGAAATTTTAAATATAATTGTCAATTACCCACAGCTATTCAATTTTGAATTATTGACAGAAAATACCGGATGACTGCGGTAAAATGAAGAAAACGAGGCCGGACCCGGAGATTAACAACGCAGAAAGCAGACCTGTAGCAGACATGTAGAGTGTTATATCAGAAAATATTCTCTCTATAAAAAAATGTCAAGCCCCCCTGATTAAAACAGGGCTCACCGCAAAGTCACTTTTGCGGTGAGCCGGGGCCTTTGACCTCGGTGTTACTCATGACTGCGTCCGAAGCCGGTCGTCGTCATCTGCGGGCAGGATAACAACTGCCTTCACCCCTTTTCCTTCAGCAAATAAATATGCCCCTTTGATTACTCTATCCCTCCTATACTTTTGATCAGGATTACGGGTAGTGAGGATGATGAAAAGACAACTGCAGAATTTACAGCGTTTCTTGGTCATACAACCTCCATGAGCTATTCTCAGACAAGTTGTATTTTTGAAGGGAAGAAAAATGAATGGAAAAGTCCCGGGGGAGCAAGAAAGCCGGAGCCAGTACTGGTTAATGAAAACTGACTACCCACCGGGCCCGCTTCCAGCCTGGAGGACTTCCAAACCAGCCTCCGGCTCCCTTCCAGCCCGTAGGCTTATAGGCCGGAGGGTAGAGCCTACAGCTCGGAGAGAGGGTAGGCCCCTATGGGCCGGAGGCTGCTCTCTGAAGCTTTCTCTTGGAAAGCGCGGGGTATGCGGGGTACTTTAAAGCTTAAAAACTGGATGAAAAAACCAGGCGGGGTAAAGCTGGGTATAGCGGGAGACTGGCAACATATCTTCACCCGGTAAAATAGACCTTCGGTCTACGGCGCAGCCGTATTTTACTGGGTAAACTGGCAACATAATGTCCCTAATTTCTTCTCTT
>PXDF01000069.1 GCA_003566455.1 Desulfonatronovibrio sp. | reverse complement strand
TATTAAGATACGCCTCCTCATAATTGATTGATTTCCTTGCCAAAAGAAAAAACTCCTCGTTTCCGTAAAGAAAACCAACAGTTCCAGTATCCGGAAAGAAAGACTTTCCGGATGGAAACTATTTATTGTTAATAATCAGTTTGAACAGGAACCAATTATGACTGAGAAAAATCAATTTCAGCCTAAGATCACAGCCTTTTTATGCAGCTGGTGTTCATACGGTGCGGCTGATCTGGCAGGTGTCAGCCGCATGCAATATCCTCCGCATATCAGGGTAATTATGATTCCGTGTACAGGGCATATGAATCCCAAGTTCATTCTTCATGCCTTCAGGCAGGGGGTGGACGGGGTCTGGGTCTCGGGCTGTCATCCGGGTGATTGCCACTATGTCAGCGGAAATTTATTCGCCAGGCGGCGGTTCGCCGTTTTAAAGAATCTTTTGGAATACATCGGTGTTGAACCCGGCAGGCTGCACTTTACCTGGATCTCTTCAGCCGAAGCCGGACGTTTTCAGGAAAAGGCCAGGCAAGTTGTCCAGGCGGTACAGGATCTTGGCCCCATGAGGAAGCTGGTCAAGGAAATCGGCCCAGCCCCAGCTAATGAAGCAGTCAGACAGGAGTTATAGATGCAAGAGCTCATTAAGCAAATCAGAGACAGCGCCAGGCAGCTTCTGGAAGAGGGGAAGGTGCATTGCGTAATAGGCTACAGGCAGGGAAGCATACCCATGCGCGCGCAGCCGTATTTCGCCTATACCCCGGAGGAAGCAGACAATCTGACCTGGTCCTGTTTTTGTACCCACAACCTGGCCAAATACCTCATAGGCCGCAAGGAGCCCTCGGCTATCGTGGCCCAGGGCTGCGTGACCAGAAATATAGCCGGACTGATCCAGGAAAACCAGGTCAAAAGGGAAAATATCTTCATCCTGGGACTCAACTCTCCGGGCATGATTGATCATCGCAGGGTTCAGGCCAGGCTTCCGGGCAAAATCATCCATGAGGTCCTGGAAGTAAGTGATCACCTGGTTATCAGCGGTCCCGGATTTGAGGAAAAATTCCTTAAAAGAGATGTTAAAAGGGACAATTGCTACACCTGCACCAACCGCAATCCGGTCATTTATGATCAGCTTATTGGAGAAAAAGGCGAAGAAACCGGCGGAGGCAATATCGACAAGGTGGCGGCTCCCTGGGAGGGTCTGGGTTCTGATGAGCGCTGGAAAAGATTTCAGGAAACATTCAAAGAGTGCATCCGGTGTTACGCCTGCCGGGACGCCTGTCCCCTATGCTACTGCAGGGAATGCTTTGTTGATGAATCAAGACCCCAATGGTGCGGCAAGACAGTGGATGAATCAGACGTTTATGCCTTTCATATTCTGCGCGCCTTTCATTGCGCGGGCAGGTGTACGGACTGCGGGGCCTGTGAATCAGCCTGCCCGGTGGGCATAAAAATGCGCAGGCTGACCAGCAAGATAGAAAAGGACATCAGAGAGATGTACGGCTTCACCCCCGGCCTGGATACAGAGGCCATCCCGCCCCTGAGCGTGTACCGGCCTGATGACTCTGAAGAATTCATGCGCAAGTAAAAGGAACCTGATTATGCTGGAAAAAATAGTATTCAAGGATAAACTGGACGGTTTGCTGGATAAACTGGGCCGGGAATATGGCCTGTTCGCTCCGGTGAAGGACGGGATTCATACCGTGTGGACCGCGGTTTTTAAAGCAGGTGATCTGGACTGGAACTTCACCAATACCGATCTGTCTCCCAAGGGTTTTTTGTTTCCCCAGACCGAGTGCATGCTGGTATTTGAGAATGATCCCGGGTCGACTGAGGGCATGATCCTCAAACAGCCTGAACCGGAAGACAGACCCAAGGCCCTGTTTAATATCCGTCCCTGTGACGCCAAGGCCTTTGCTGTGCTGGATCTGGTCTTTGAACAGGACCCTGAGAAACCTGATGTCTACTGGAAAGAAAAGAGGGGGAAGACCTTACTACTGGGGCTGGCCTGCAATAATCCCTGTCCGGCCTGTTTCTGCACCTCTGTGAACTGTGGACCTCATCATACTGATGGTTTGGATATACTGATGCAGGACCTGGGAGACAGGCTGCTTTTAACTCCTGTGAGCCCAAGAGCGGAAGGATTCATCTCTGACCTGGACCATGCCTCTGAAAAGGACATCAAGCTTGCCTCGGAGCTGGAACAAAAAGCCGTGGGAATGATAAAGGGCCGGGTAAACATGGAGAACATTCAAGCAGGGAGCATTATTGATGTCTTTGAACATAGTGCTTGGGAAAGGCTTCATGAGTCCTGCATCAATTGCGGGACTTGTACTTTTTACTGTCCCACCTGCCACTGCTTTGACATCCAGGACGAAACCAGCGGTGTTTACGGGCGCAGGGTTCGCAACTGGGATACCTGCATGAGCCCTCTTTTTACCCTGCATGCCTCCGGGCATAACCCCAGGGGGGGAAAGCTTGCCCGGTTCAGACAAAGATTCATGCACAAATTCAAGTACATGCCTTTCAGACTAAAGGGGGCCTTGGGCTGTGTGGGCTGCGGACGCTGCACACAGAAATGCCCGGTCAATATTGACGTGCGCCATGTAGTGAACAAGATAAACAACAATTAACCGGTCAAAAGGGTACTGACTATGATAAATCCATACCTTCCCTATCCAGTAAGGATCAGGGATGTGCGGGTAGCCACAGAAGACAAAAGCCTCAGAACTTTTGAACTGGAATTCATAAACAGTGAAGACGCCCGGGCCTTTGATTATCTGCCCGGACAATTTGCCGAACTGAGCATAGCCGGCTGCGGTGAAGCCCCCATCGGCATAGCTTCAAGCCCCACTGAAGGAGACAACCTGCTGTTTACGGTCTTCAGGGCCGGAAAAGTCACTTCCCGGCTGCACAACATGAACCCCGGGGATATCATGGGGGTGCGCGGTCCCCTGGGTAATCCCTACCCCTTTGATAAAATACGCGGCAAAAATGTGGTCATCATTGCCGGTGGCTACGCCGTAACCACCCTTCGCTCCACCATGATCTGGCTGCTTCATCCGGACAACCGGGACAATTTCGGGGATATAACCTTTATCTACGGGGCCAGGACCCCGGGCATGCTCCTGTATATGCAGGTGATTCAAGAATGGGAGAAAAGCGGCCAGGTCGAGGTTTATATCACCATAGACAGGGAAGTCCCGGGATGGGACAGGCATGTGGGTTTTGTGCCCCAGATCGTTGAAAAGGTGTCCCCTTCCCCGGACAATTCCGTGGCCCTTATCTGCGGCCCCCCGGTCATGATCAGATTCACCCAGCCCGGTCTGGATAAAATCGGGTGGAAGGGCGATCAGATTATTCTGAGCATGGAAAACCGCATGAAATGCGGCATAGGCATTTGCGGCCGCTGCAACGTCGGTCCTTACTACGTCTGCAAGGATGGACCTGTCTTTACCAAAGTCCAATTGGATATGCTGCCCAAGGAATATTGAATAAGCTCTTTGCGAGATTAAACAGCTGATTCACACCATGAACAACCCGATAACAAGGGGCATGCTAATTGCCGCGATAACGGTCTGAACAGTTATGATGGCAGCCATCATGTCCAGGTTTCCACCCAGCTGTCTGGCGAGTACATATGCTGCTGGACCACAGGGCAAAGAGGCAAAAATTACCAGAGTAAGCACCGCAGGCTGATCCAGGCCCATCCACAAAGCCAGAAATCCAATCAAAATCGGCTGCAGAAACATTTTGAAAAGTCCGGACCAGGCAATGGGAATAGATTTTGATGGAATACTCCGAAACTGCAGGCCCGCGCCCACCGCCAGCAAGCCAAGGGATAAGGAAGCCTGGCTCAGTATTCGAACAACCTCGTCTGTGCCCATGATCAGCCTGACTCCAGTCAGATTTGCCAGAATGCCCAGCAAGCAGGCCAGAATCAAAGGATTCGTAACCAGAGAAAATACAGCCTGGCTCCATCCTTTGCATTGATTGTCGCCAAATCTGTTCAAAACCCCAACGCTGATAACATTGACCAGGGGAATAATCACAGCGATAACCATGGCCGCCAGAGTCAGTCCCATTTCTCCATAAAATATATAGGCCGCGGAAATACCCACATAGGTATTAAACCTGAGCCCTCCCTGAAAAAGGGAAGAAAATTCAGGATCAGAAACCCTGAATACAGGGCGAAGCAGGATCATGACCAGGCTGACAACAAGTATGGTCACTGCTGCAGCCGCGGCCATGGACCAGAATCTGGCTTCACCGAAGTCGGCCCGGTACAGGCTGAAAAATAACAGGGCGGGGAAAAAAACGTAATAGGTTATCTTTTCCGCCATAGGCCAGAAAGAGGCAC
>PXDF01000080.1 GCA_003566455.1 Desulfonatronovibrio sp. | reverse complement strand
TGCAAAACAGCGCGGCGCAAAGTCTTGACCAGGTGGCTGACAAGCTAGGCCTGTCAGGGTCAGGAGCCAGGTTTTTGAAGGCCAAGCTGGAGCAGGAAGGAAAACTTTAAACTGGTCAAGGGGGGTGTGTATGTCTGTTAAGAGAGTCATACTGCTTGTTTTTCTGTCCACAGGTCTGGCCGTTCTGGCCCTGTGGCTTACAGTCAGGCCGGATCCCGCTTACCAGGGCACCTGGGAAACCGCGTCCCAGGAGGCGCGGCAGGGCGGCTATGAACTGGTTGATACCCATGAATTATGGGAAATGTACCAGAAAGAGCAGGACCTGCTTGTTGTGGACACCAGGCAGAGCTGGGAATACCGGCTTGGACATATAGAGGGCGCTGAAAATTTTTCCATGGATCCCACCTGGTGGGAGCGGTGGAGAAAGCGCGGAGAAATGAAGGAATTTCTGGGGGAGGATAAGAGCAGGCCCATAGTATTCTACTGAGACGGCCTGGACTGAGTCATCAGTGACTCCGCAGCCCGGGTGGCTGTCAAGCTTGGTTACGAAAACGTACTTCGCGATCCCCTGGGTTTTGAGGAATGGGCAGAGCAGGGATTTCCCACGGCCAGGGCCCCGGCTGACCAGCCTGCCCAGCCCCTGAGGGCTGAACCGCCGGGTCCTCTTTCCGGCCTGGCCCTGCTGGGGACTCTTATGGGCGTATTTTTCGGAGGTCTGGCCCTTAATCTTACCCCGTGCGTTTATCCCCTGATTCCCATAACCGTATCCTTTTTCGGGGGCAGAAGCGGCCAGAGCAGGGGCAGACTCATCACTCACGGTCTCCTGTATATCGGAGGCCTGGCCCTGACCAACTCCATCCTGGGAGTAGCTGCAGCCCTGACCGGAGGGCTCATGGGCGGCCTGCTTCAGAACCCGCTGGTTCTTGGCGGTCTGGCCATGGTCCTGATTATTTTTGCCCTGAGCATGTTCGGTTTCTGGGAGCTGCAGATGCCTGCCTCCCTTAACAGGGCCGCGTCAAAATCCTTTGGGGGATATTTCGGCAGCCTGTTCATGGGCCTGACCATCGGGGTGGTTGCAGCGCCGTGCATCGGTCCCTTCATCCTGGGGCTTCTGGCCTGGGTGGCGGCCATGGGCAGCCCTTTGATGGGATTTCTGATTTTTTTCTTCCTAAGTCTTGGTCTGGGAACGCCTTTGTTCTTTCTGGCGATTTTTTCAGGAAGGCTGCAAAGCCTGCCCCGGTCAGGTGAGTGGATGCTCTGGGTGCGCAAGCTCCTGGGCTGGGTCCTGGTTGGCATGGCCGTTTACTTTTTAAGGCCCCTGGCAGGTGAGGTGATCGGCCTGTTCATGATGGTTGCCGTTCTTCTAGCCGCCGCCGTTCACCTGGCCATAATTGACAGGACTGTTGCCGGATTCAGGGCCTTTAACCGGATGAAGTCGGCTGTACTGGTCCTGGGTCTGTTCATGGCTGTGTTCATGGCCGGATCATGGGTCCTCAAGGGACCCGGAGTGGATTGGAAGGACTATTCGGATGAGCTTCTGCAACAGGCCCGGGTGGAAAACAGGCCGGTTATCCTTGATTTCTACGCGGATTGTTGCGCGCCCTGCAGGCGCCTGGAAAACGAGACCTTTCATGATCCTGAAGTGGTGGAGCTTTCCAGAGAGTTCATCACCATCAAGGTGGACCTGACCAGGGGAGGAGTGCCCCTTCACGAATACCTGGTAGAAAAGTACAGGGTGCCGGGAGTGCCCACGGTTATCTTTCTGTCTCCGGACGGAAGTGAAATGGAAGACTTGAGGGTCATTGACTTCATGCCTCCGGACAGGTTTATCGGACTTATGCGTACTGCAATTCATAAAACAAAAGGGGATTAATTCATGCTCAAAGTTCATTTCTTTCTCAATGAACCCAACGGCAGGCCGTGAAAGGGCTTCCTAAAAATGATGCCCAGGCTGGGTGAAAAATATGATATTGAGATTCAAACCACTTCCAAACCCATTGCAGAGTATCAGACTGACGAATATTTTGAACAGGATCTTCCCCTGGCTCCGGCAGTCATGGTGGAGGATGAAATCGTAGCTGAAGGGTGCGCTGTGGATCAATACGAAGTGGAAAAGGCCCTTTGCAGACACCTGGGGATTGAACCGCCTGAACCTCCCAAAAAAGGGCTGCTGGGCCGCTTGCTGGGCAGGTAAGGAGTCATCATGACCGTATCAAAAAAGACTGTAGTCAAGGCCCTGATTTTTATAGTATTCATTGCCCTGGCCTTATATCTGGTCAGATACAGTCCCCTCAAAGACTTCTTCACCGTCCGGGGCCTGACTGACTTTGTGGAAAATGCCGGGTTCTGGGCACCCTTGTCATTTATTTTCATGTATGCCGTGGGAGTGTGCCTGTTCATCCCTGGCACGGTTCTCACAGGAATAGGGGCAGCCATTTTCGGACCTTACCTTGGTTTTGTCTATGTCTGGTTCGGGGCAATGCTCGGAGCCTCCGGGGCCTTTTTTATTGCCAGGTACCTGGGACGCGATTTTGCTTCATCTCTGATTGGAGAAAGGCTCGGGAAATACGATCAGGCAATAGAACGCAACGGATTCGCCACAGTGCTTTATCTGCGCCTGATCTACTTTCCCTTCACACCCATGAATTTCGGCATGGGTCTGACCAGGGTCAGGTTCTGGGACTATTTCGCGGGCACAGGCCTGGGCATAATCGTAGGTACTTTTATCTTCACCTTTTTTATCGGGACAATCAGGAATGTGTGGATCTCGGGGGACTGGTCCGGCCTTTTGTCCTGGCAGGTCTTTCTGTCCCTGGCCCTGCTGGGATTCTCCTTTTATCTCCCCAGGCTGGTTAAAAGAGTCAAGGGGGAGGTCTGATCATGTCCCTGCCGGACCTGGCCGGGAAAGTCCATGCTGAATGCGTCCGCTGCGGGCTGTGCGCTGAACAGTGCGCATTTCTCCAGAAATACGGCCTTCCCGGAGATATTGCCAAGTCAGTTCTAAACAGCCGTTTCCAGGTGGATCCTTTTGAATGCAGTCTTTGTCAGCTGTGCACGGAAGTCTGCCCTGAAGGAATAAACCCGTCACAGATGTTTCTGTCCATGCGTACCCAGTCCGTGTCAAGAAGCCCTGCGATCCTCAAGAAATATAGGAGGATCCTGGCTTACGAAGCCTTGGGCCGGTCAGGTCTAATGTCCCTGTACAAAACTCCGGAAGGGTGCAGAGCGGTATTTTTCCCTGGATGCTCCATTTCAGGAACCAGGTCTGAATCCACCTGGAAGCTGTTTCAGGGACTCAGGAAATCCGTGCCCGGTCTGGGCGTGGTCCTGGACTGCTGCTGCAAGCCGTCTCATGATTTGGGAAACATGGACAAGTTCAGAAATAGTTTTCAGAGGATTGTCAGCCGCCTGCATGCCCGGGGTGTTGAAGAAATAATCACAGCCTGCCCCAGCTGCTTCTGGATTTTCAAATCATATGCCAGGCATCTTTGCGTGAAGATGATCTGGGAATACCTGAATCCCGACAAAGATTGTCTTGCCGGATCAGAAAAGAGGCCCAGAGTACGTCTGCATGACCCCTGCACCATTCGCTTTTTCCCGGACGTTCAGGAAAAAGTACGCGCGCTGATCAGGGGCCTTGACCTTGATCTTCAGGAACTGCCGCTTAATTCAAGAAAGACCTTATGTTGCGGTGAAGGCGGATCTGTTGGCTTCGTCAATAAGGACACAGCCATGAAATGGGGACGGATGCGAAAGGAGCAGGCAGGAAATGATGCGGTGATCACTTATTGCGCGGGTTGTGCCGGGTTTCTGAGCTTGTCAGGGATAACGACCGTTCATCTGGCCGATCTTCTCCTTGATTTAAAAAAGGCTCTGTCAGGTGAAATCATTCCAGACAAGCCCCCTATGACGTACTGGAACAGGCTAAGGCTAAAAAGACGTTTTGTTCGGGCCCTATTGAAATGAATTTTTTTTAAATAGGCGAGGCGCGTTCTTTTTTTATCCAAAGCGGCCTTTGTCCGTAACAAATAAACATTGACAGAGAACTTTTGACCGGCAGGATATTGTGTAGAGATTTGCTTTGATTTTGAGATTTTTTTATGATTGCCACAAACAGTAAACAGACAATGATTCACATCCGGGGCTTGACTTCTTTTTCTATCGTTCCATAAAATGTCTTGATCCTAAGGTTTTGTTATTCATTTTCAAATGTGTCTCACTTTCATTGACACGTTCCAATCTGTTAAACTATTTTTGCACTCATATATCCCAGGTAAAGAGCAAAAAACCCCAGAATGTTCTGACCGATTATGTTCAGCCCCAGCCTGAACCACTGGTCATCAAGGGCCAGTGCGTAGTTTTCGA
>PXDF01000243.1 GCA_003566455.1 Desulfonatronovibrio sp. | reverse complement strand
GTCGTCCTTGGAAAACATGCTTCCTGTAACCGTGTAGCTTGGTGTCTTTTTATTTTCTGCCATTCTTTTAAAACTCCGTTTACAATCTGATGCTTGTTGAATCAGTCGCCCTGACTGCGGTATTTCTCCCGCAGATAGTTTCTGATGGTAATAGCTGTCAGGTTGAGCACAACAATGATGATCACCAGTACCAGGGAAGTGGCATAGACCAGCGGTCTTGCCGCTTCAACGTTTGGGCTTTGGAAACCGACATCAAATATATGAAAGCCAAGATGCATGAATTTTCTTTCCAGGTGGATAAAGGGAAATATACTGTCCACAGGCAGGCTTGGTGCCAGTTTGACTACACCCACCAGCATCAGGGGAGCCACTTCCCCCGCGGCTCTGGCCACTGCCAGGATCAGTCCGGTCATCATGGCAGGTGTGGCCAGAGGAATAACTGTTCTCCACAGTGTTTCCGCCTTGGTGGCGCCAAGGGCCAGGCTGCCTTCCCTGATGGACCTGGGTATCCTGGTCAGCCCTTCTTCTGTGGCCACGATTACCACAGGCAGAGTGAGGAGCGCGAGAGTCAGTGATGACCACAACAGCCCTGGGGTTCCAAATGTGGGAGCGGGCAGGGCTTCAGGGTAGAATATCCGGTCAATATTCCCGCCCAGGAAATAAATGAAGAATCCCAGGCCGAATACTCCGAAAACAATAGATGGAACGCCGGCCAGGTTGTTTACCGAGATCCTGATTATCCTTACGAAAGGTCCCTGCTTGGCGTATTCCCGAAGATATATGGCCGCCAGAACCCCGAGGGGGGTAACCACGATGGACATTATAATGACCATAATAACGGTTCCGAATATGGCCGGGAATATTCCTCCTTCAGTATTGGCTTCTCTGGGAAACCCGCTGATAAAGTTCCAGAAGCTGGACAGATAGTGCCCTGCCTTTTCCATCAGACTCATGCTGTTGGGTCTGAATGCTTTAACTATCAAGGCCATATTGATTTCAACAAGGTTTCCTTCCATGGTTTCAGCCGTCAGGGAATCCCTGCGCATCTGTCTGCCCATTTCCAGGCGCTGGGCATTAAGCTCATCATACTCCACAGAAAGCCTGTCTCTTTCTTTCTGAAGTTCCTGCCAGGCCTGCTCCCGGGCCTGGTCGTCAAGAGAGGTGTCCAGCTCCAGCCTTCTTTCTCCCAGGCGAACCCTTTCCATGAGCCTGTTTATCCTTCCTATTTCAAAACGCTCAATGCGCTCAATCTGGTCAAAAAGAGCTGATGCCCGCTCAACCCTGGGGTAAAGTTCTTTCCAGGCGTCCTCTCCCTGGGCAATAATCTGGTTTTCTTCCTTGATGTTTACCAGGTAGCCGATAAAATCTCCCCATTCCCTTCTTTCCAGGACAAGGACATTATCGGGATATGTCCATTCATCCATCAAAGCTTGGGCAAACCACTGAAAATCGCGGCCGTGAATATCCCTGTTGCCGACTTTGAACAGGTGCCTTTCAGCCAGTTCAGGGTATTCGGGAATATTGAAGCCTGCATCGCGCATGATCTGGGCTGCTACTGTTTCCGATCTTCTCAGCTTTCCCAGAATCCTGATTTTTTCGTCTTCACTCTGCTGATAGTATGTTTCAATGACTGGTTTAGGCCAAAAGTGTCCAAGACCCCTGGTAGCAATGAGCAGCAGAAGACCGAAGACCATGATCATGCTTATGGATACCATGCCCGCGGTAAGCCATATCCATGGATTGCCTGATTTGAACCATTCCTTGATAAACATAGGTTATTCCTGTTTACAGCGAACTGTATTTTCTTCTGAGTCTCTGCCTGACTATTTCAGCAGCCGTGTTAAGCATGAAAGTAAGGATGAACAGGACCAGGGCAGAAAGAAAAAGTATCCGGTAATGGGTCCCGCCCACTGCCGTTTCAGTCAGTTCAACCGCGATATTAGCTGATAGAGTCCGCATGCCCTCAAAAATATTAAAGTTCAGTACTGGGCTGTTTCCCGTGGCCATGAGAACGATCATGGTTTCGCCTACGGCCCGGCCGAACCCGATCATGATGGCTGAAAAAATACCCGGGCTGGCTGTGAGAAGCACAACTTTGCTTACCGTTTGCCAGCGTGTGGCTCCCAGGGCCAATGAGCCTTCGGTCAAATGTTTGGGCACGCTGAAAATCGCGTCCTCGGCAATGGAAAAAATGGTGGGAATAACCGCAAAGCCCATTGCCAGACCGACTACCAGGGCATTGCGCTGATCATAGGTTATACCCACATCAGTTAGCCATTGCCTGGCGCTGCCGTTAAAAAACCATAGTTCAATAAAGGGACTCATGAATATGCAGAACCAGCCCATGAGAATTACCACTGGAATAAGAAAGGCCGCTTCCCATCCGGAAGTTATTTTTTTTCTGATACGCGCTGGAATTCTTGACCATAAAAAGGCAAAGAGCAGGATAGTCAAAGGCGTTAAGATGATGATGGAAAAAATAGCCGGAAGATGATTTTCCACGAAGGGAGCCAGCCACAATCCAGCCAGGAAACCAAGAATAACTGTGGGCAGCGCCTCCATTATCTCAATGGATGGCTTTACCAGCCTTCTCATCCTGGAGGTCATGAAGTATGCAGTGTAGATTGCGCCCATTATGGCCAGGGGCATGGCCAGAAGCATGGCGTAAAACGCGGCCTTGATGGTGCCCAGGGTCAGCGGTACCTGGCTGAACTTGGGTTCAAAGTCATCAGTGGCTGAAGAGGACTGCCAGATAAAGTCAGGCTTTGACCTTCCTTCATACCAGACTTTCTGCCACAAAGCCTTGATGGATGCCTCAGGATGAGGATTGTCCACATGAAGAAGGTTTATCTTTCCATGATCCTCGGAAGCAAAAATCATTCTCTGCACTGGTGAAAGGGCGATGGTGGTGATGGGGTCATCAGAGATTTTGGTCATGAACACTGTGCGGTGCGAGGCTGGATAATGTCCGGCCAGGAAACCGCTGGAATCAGCGGTGTAGAACCCTTTACGGTAATATTCCGAAGTTATGGCCGTGACTGCGGACCGGTGCGGCTGGAAGTCTCTGATCTTTTGCAGGTTGAAAATATTCTGTTCATCACGGACAGGAAAATACTGGCTGACGCTGCCATCGGAACGTCCGATAATAAGGGAAGTCGTGCCCAGGACAAATCCAGCCGCGGTTATATCCACCGACCTGTCAGGCACGGCCCGAAGGGATTGAACAAGTTTATAGTCTTCAGGCCTGGTAATATCATAAAAGTGAATCATTCCAATGCTATCAGTGGCGAAAAGATTGAAATGGTTGGACGTTATAAAGATATTTTCAATCAAACCCCTGGCCATGCCCAGCGGGTGTTTCTGGATTTCAACCACGGTTTCGCCGGTCATGAATGAGACCCTGGTGTCAAACTTTACCAGAAGCAGACGTTTGTCCATAGTTGCAGCTGCCACGGCCGTTCCCCGGCTGCCTCTCTGTACTCCCACTGCCGTCAGGGGTTCTTTGTTTTCATCAACTGTGAACGGCTCCCGCCCGTAGGGATAAAGGATTTCCGGGGGGATGATCCTTTCGCCTCCGGAATGGACGACATCGAAATTGTGCTCAAGGACAAGGGCTGTGCCATCGCTTAGACCCACAGCCTTGATATTGGTTCGTGGTTCTCCTGCGCCGTGGCTGGTAATACTCACCCCTTCCGGGAGGTCAAATTCAATGGTTTTGATGTGGCTTCCATCCCGGATATCAAAAAATATAACTTTTCCATTGTCATAGTAGCTCACCCCGATTTCCTGGTAGCGGTCCATATCCATGAACATCAGGCTGCCTTCCCTGGACATGCCTTCATATCGGGTTTTTAGTTTGACTGATGAGGCCTTGAGCATGGGCAGGACCTCTATAAACAGAAAGATAAATATCAGGGCCAGGGCAATAATTACATTGACTCCGCCTATGCTCACCCCAAACCTGGAAATAAAGTCTTTTATCGCCCGGTACTTTCGAAGCCTGGTCCTTCTTTCCGCGTCTGGAAGAAAGGTTGGGGTGTCATTGTCTTTAGTTCTTGAAAGGCTCTGGTTTTCTGACATGGATACTTTCCTGATGGATGCAGGACTTAGCTTGTTGCCCCTGCCATTAACTTAATAAAAATTTATATGCTCCATTGGATGCACTGAAAGGATCAGCTACACAGGGAACGGAAAAGCCACAGAAGAAGATATCTTCTGCGGCTTTTCCGTAATCTTGGTATTTAACAATTCAATCATAATCTGTGTCACCTTCCTGATAATAAAGCTGCTGTCCAGCAGCCGTCCCCGCAAAGAGACGGCTGCTGGACAGCAAAGCCCGGATTAGAGTCCAAGCTGTTCGCGAATAGTCTTGGCAAATGATTCAGGAAGGGGCAGAAATCCGTCGCGGACCACAACGT
>PXDF01000170.1 GCA_003566455.1 Desulfonatronovibrio sp. | reverse complement strand
TTTTTTCTGATAAAAATTCAGGGGAAATGACCATGATGGCCTGGAGGGAAAGAAAATCGGTGTAGCTGGACTTTGTGGACTATGCTTCAGGTTCTGACTGAGAGGCCTAATGCACGTAGTCTGGAATCCAGGTTCCAGATACGGAATAAAATTTTCCTCTTCATTATCTTGACTCATAATTAATATCATGCTTTAAATTTTGTGAATCATTTCACGAAAAATATCCTTCTCCATTACAACTGAACTTAGAAGCGGATGAAAGAAAACTGCCCTCCTCAGATATTTCAGCTTGATGCCTGGTTTCATGTGCCGGGTGGTGATTTTATTTTGGCCTCGATGTCCAGGCCTTGAATACATACGCCCACCTCTTGCCTACATGGCGGGGGTGGGCTTTTTTTGTTTGGTTAGAATGCCTTCTGATTTCTATATTGGGTGGGACTATGAAAAACCCATACACAACTTTGGAGTTTCCCATGCAAAAAGTTCTAATTATATTCATCACTCTTATTGCCTTCCTGTTTATGACCGGCCAGGTGCTGACTTATGAACAAGTAGAGGAAGCGGTACAAACAAAGAGCCAGTTTAGTAATGACAAGGCACTTCCAGGAGTATTCATGCTGCTTTTGGGAGAAACCGAACGCTTTACATTGACCATCAACACAGCTGGTGAAGGACAAGGTCAAGTGCACATCTCTCCTTCAGGTGATGATTTCGAATCTGGAACTTTGGTTTCTTTAACAGCTGAGGCAGACCTGGGCTATGTTTTTACCGGCTGGGGTGGGGCATGCAGCGGAACACAGCTTACCTGCCAGGGGAGCATGAGCCAGGCACTTACCGTCACAGCAAATTTTTCCATAGCATCCACAGAACCCTTATCCAATCAGGCTGTACTCGGCCCCTTAGCCGGATCTACCATCAGAGCTTATCGCTTGAACAATCTTTCCCGTCCCATTGAAGGGCCTTTCCTGGCCAATAATTCAGTCAACTTGCAGGCCGCAGGCAGCTTTGATTTGTCCTTGTCCGGTATCCCCAATAATGAATGGATACTGGTCACAGCCACAGGCGGCTGGGATATCGATGCTAATGATGACGGAATCATTGACCAGAATCCTGTTCGCAATAAGGGAACTGCTCATGCTTTGGCCAGGGCCTCACAGTGGCGTCAAGGAGGTCTTAAAATAAACTCATTGACTGATATTGCCTGGCGCTACAGCCATGCCTGGTTGGGTGAGGCCAGCCTTGCAGAACTTGAAAAGCGCCTGGACCAGATAGCCGGGACTCTTTTGGTGGAGAAGGTTCAAGATGAAGGAGAGGTAGATTATAATGACCTGCTCAAATTTATTCCTGGCAATGAGGAGCAAAGAGCTAAGCTGTCTTTCGATTACCATCAGCTTCTTGATTCAGAAGGGTTCATCCCTTTGATACATGCCAATGCCGCCAGTCAGGATCTGGATGAAGCTCTGACTAAGGTTTTCGGAGCACATCTTAGTTTTGCCTTTCCAGACAATCTGGAAAACGAAGTCCAGGTCAGACTGGCTGCTTTTGGTCGAGGACAGGTGATTAGCAGCGATGAAAATCTTTTTATAGACAGTGAAGCGGATGCTTCAGTCCAGAAAACTTTGGCATTTTATCCGCGCGACCGAGAAGATCCTGTAGAACTAACAGCCACACCTATAGATGCAACTGAAATCCTGGGCTGGACCGGGTGCGACTGGATAAGCTCCGATCAGACCCGGTGCCGGGTAGGGTTGGAGAGTAGCCGTCAGGTACATGTCAATTTCGGTTATAAGGAAGCAGTGATTAACCCCAATTTCGTGGATTTGAGCCCAGCTTCTGTTATCTGGTCAGGAGATATTATCAGTGTAACTGTTGATGAACATGATGAAGAACTTCTGGCCATTATGGCTGATATTGCAAAGGAATGGTTTGTGGCCGGCATGTCTGATAAGGGACCTTTTCTGCTTCAAGTGATAGCCGTTTTGTCCCAACAGAAAAATACCTGGGAACTAAGAACTATCCAGGCCAGCCTGGAAGAAGTTATACTGCAGGGTTCAGGAACCATTCTTCGAAGTCTGACTCATGGAGATCTTGAGCCTGATGTCTATACAACCAGGGTTCGATCCGAGACAGGAGAAATACTTCCTATCCGCCTTGTTCCCTCCAAAGACACCAATGACACGGTTTTTCGTCTTCAGATAGGCGATGTTCCCGATCCGGAAGGAATACTTAAAGCGATAACCGGAGATTTGGTTATTCGGAGTGGCTCCTCTGAGATCAGATTAAATGGTGTGGTGGAGGTAGATATCATTATTGACGCAGGCATTTCATATGGACCTATCCTAGGTCTGGAATATTTTAAGTTTGTACCCGAAACTGGTGTCAGAACAGGTCTTTCCATGACATGTAGCGGGAAAATCACGGGAACAAGAAAAAAGAAAATACATACTTTGGCTTTCAAACCCATAAAGTTTATGGCCGGTCCTGTTCCAATCTGGGTTTCTCCCCGGGTTGATATCTATCTTGGTGTTCAGGGCAGTGTTGAAGCTGCTCTAAGCATGGGAGTAAGTTATACGATGATTTCCAAGGGAGGAGTGCAATATACACAGGAAAGACAATGGGAAGCCATAAGAGGATTCAGTCGACAATGGAATTTTCAAGAACCAGAGTTCAATGCCGAGGGATCAATTAAAGGATATGTTTTAGTACAGCCTGACTTGATGATTTACAATCTGACTGGACCCGGTTTAGCTATAGTACCTAATCTTATGGGCAATGTAACAAAAAGCTTTGATCCTGACTGCCCTGACGCTCTGGATTGGGGACTATGGTGCGGGATAAATGCCAATTTGCAGTGGTCAGGCAATGAAAATGTGCCTATTTTAGGTAACGCTCTGGCAGAACTCAGTCTGTCATTTCAATTTTATCATTGGAACAGAAAAGTCACAGGCGGAGTACTCAATCCTTGTGATGAGCCTCCGCGCCTGGATGTTCAGGGGAGTGACATCAACCAGACCATTCTCCATGGAACCAGTGAAAATTTGCAAACCACCTATACACTGAGTAATTTTGGTGAACAAGACATGCCCTGGAGGGTTACTCCCTCTTCGACTAGGATTCATGTTCATCCTGGTTCAGGTAATCTTGAGCCCGGTGAGTCTGTTGAAGTAAATGTTTCCGTGCTAGACACACATACACTTGGTCTAGGTACTCATAACTACCGTCTTGATTTCATTAATGATTTCCAGGGACCAATTGGACAGTCCGGATTAGGTTCTACGGATAGAACCATCATAGTATCCGTAATACCTAATATGTTTCTTTCGGGATGGCATAAAAGCCCTGTTAATGGTCATTACTATAGAGTGACATTTGCCATGAATTTTCATGAAGCCGAAGCCTTGGCCCGGAAACATAATGGACATCTCGTTACAATAAGAAATCAACAAGAAGAACAATGGATATTTGATGAATTTGGTCCAGGACCCTTTTTAATTGGCTTAAACATTATTGGTCGTACATATCCCAACTATGCATGGTCTAGCGGTGAACAAGTAACTTATACCAGGTGGACATCTGATGATCCTAAAGAATATACTTGTACGTATGATCCTGAATATTGTCCAAATCCAGAACGACAAGAGATTGTCGTAATAAGACCTGATAGGTGGCAACCACTTCCTCATATTCCTCACAACGCTGTGATTGAAGCGCACCCGGAATAGTCACCAATCTTGCAAACAGTGGCTTAACCTGAATACGTAATTAATTCTGTCGCAAACCCTCACAGGTAATAACCCATTGAGGGTTTACGACCAGACAGGTTTGGGGAAGGAACCAGCATTTATGTTGTCCTGTCCTTCAAGCTGCCAGAGGGAGCATCAACCCTAAAGCATCATGAAACAAGCCCTTGCTTCAGTCTGAGAAAAGTCTGCGTGTTCTTCTGGCTGAAGATAATCCGACAAACCACTATCCCACTCAAAAGCTTCTGGAGATGATGGGCCACACTGTTACTCTTTCTGAAGAAGGTCAGCAGGTCCTTGATCTACTCAAAGCCCACGATTTCGACGTCATCCTGATGGATATCCGCATGCCGGTCATAGACCGAGTCTAGGCGGCAAGAATAATCCGCTCGTCAAATTATCTGGGGATCAAAAAGGATATCCCGATAGTTGCTCTAGCTGCCTATGCAATGCAAGGTGACAGAGATAATACCTGAAAGCGGGCATGAACGATTACCTGGCCAAGCATGTTGAGGTGAAGGGTGAAGGGCCTGGAGAAAGGGCTTTAAAGGATTACAGAATGAAGCAAGTGGAGATTTCGGCTATAAAAATGCTGTAGTCCATGCCCCTGAATTTTGCAGACTTCCACATCTCAGAAGCTTGGATATAGCCAGTTTTCAGAATTATTTTTGGATGGCTGAGAAAAGAACGCCCAGAT